>JAQTYF010000001.1:600000-939379 GCA_028688415.1 Candidatus Moraniibacteriota bacterium | reverse complement strand
TGGTCTGCATCAACGAAAAAGGAGAGAAAGAACGCATCGTGATGATTCACGCTGCTATTATGGGTTCTATCGAACGTTTTATGAGTGTACTCATCGAACACTACGCTGGAGCATTTCCACTCTGGCTGGCACCGGTCCAAGTCGTCGTTCTCCCTATCGGAGAAAGTCATCAGTCTTATGCAAAGACAGTGACTGACGCTCTCAAAGAAAAAAATATTCGTGTTGAACTCGATCTCGATAATGAGTCTCTCGGAAAACGTGTCAGAAATGCCAAAATGCAAAAAATCCCCTACCTCATCATCATTGGAGACAAAGAAGTAGAGGCCAACACTCTCACTCTCGAACACCGTGTCGACGGATCGCTCGGGGCCAAGACCCTCGATGAATGTCTCACTCTTTTCGAACAAATCATCACTGAAAAAAGATAGTTGCACAAAAAATGTCTCCGTGTTATACAGAGACTAACGGAAAATAATCCGCCTGAGTCGTATGAAAACGAACAAGCGGATTTTTCTGTTAGAGGGGTTTCAGAAACACTGGGACCATTTGTTTTTTTACAATAGGAGAAAAGAAAATGTCAGAGACATTGCATACAGAAACGGCGTGGGCGACAGGAGGAAGGGCATATGATCCAACGGAGCATTGTTGTCCAGGTGTCGATACCGTGCTTATCAAAAAAGAAGAAGGAAGGATAGCGACAGCTCACGCCAAACTGACTGAGCGATTGTTTCATCGATCAGTGCCCATATCGAGCGATCTTACCTCCAAAAAACAAGCGCTCAAAGAACAAGCGCTCGATACGCTCTGTCATCCAGACATCTGTCGTTGTGCAGGCGGGAAACTCCACTGCCACCTGAACATACACGGTGGCACTAGAGCCCTCATCACCCGCAAGCCAGTGCATTATTGCTCGCATTGTCTCGAGCATTAATACGCTCTATCACTAAAAGTCCCAATCCTCATCGAGGTTGGGCTTTTTTCTTTTTATACTCTTTCTTCCCATCACACGTGAACACTGACTACGATCCACATGTTTCATAGCAAAAGAACAGATACTTCATTGTCTGGTTAGAGAGCTTTCGAAGCAAAATGTCTCTTTTCATGAAAACGTGTTGAACGGCTTCTATTATACTCACGAAAATGTTTTTCATAGAGATATTTGATTGCCTCTGTCATCACAAAATATCCCAAGACCAAGAATCCTACAATAATAAGCATCTGCTTTGTCGGATAAGAGAAGAGAAATATTGTCTGCCCCAAAAAAGAAAATGGCAAAAAGAAAGCAACCGCAAGTATCGCCAAAGAAAGTTCTGTGAGTAGAACTGGTATTTTTTTCGATCGGAAGAACGGTCGACGTGTACGGAAAGAAAAAATGAGAACGACCTCAGTCGTAATGCTGAGGAGAAACCATGCTGTCTGCAATATTGCTGGGTCCATATGGGAAAATTTTCCGAAGAGCATCAAATCAAAGAGGGAGCTAATTACACCAAACAACATCGCCATCCAAACAACAGAATGCATCTGATAGCTTTTTGGTTTTTCTAATTCTTCTGCATCAACGGTATCGGTTGCAATAGCAATCATCGGGAAATCTGAGAGGAGATCGAGGAGGAGAATCTGTACAGGAAGGAGCGGTATGAAAGGAAGAAAAAGAGAAGCAATAGCAACAGAATAAAAATTACCAAAGTTTGATGTCAAAGTAATTTTGAGGTATTTCAGAATGTTAGCGAAAATAGAACGTCCCTCCTTGATTCCATCGATGACTGTTTCGAGACTCTTCTGCAACAAGATGACATCGGCCGATCCGCGAGCAACATCAGAAGCTCCTGCTACGACAAGTCCGACATCCGACATCTGGAGTGCTGGGGCATCATTGATTCCCTCTCCCAAGAAACCGACTTCGTATTTTTCTTGAAGTATTTTTATAATCTCATATTTTTCTCTTGGAGAAATGCGAGCAAAAACAGCATGGGAGAGAATGGCTCGTTTCTTCTCTCCGTATCCCATGACACTGAGTTCTTTGCCGGTAATCACATCTTCCTGCTTCCGAAGCAATCCGACAGCGTATCCGACTGCACCAGCTACTTCTTTACTATCTCCAGTCAGTATTTTTACTTGCACATTCAATTTCCTCGCATTTTCCAGAGTATCCTTGGCCGTCTCTTTGAGAGGATCGACAAAAGAAATGAGGCCAATAAACTCGAGTTGTTGTTCTTCGTACAGAGTATATTTTTGCTTGAGAGAAAATGGACGTCTCGCAACAGCCAAGACACGTTCTCCTTTTTCTCCTCTTTCTTTGATCCATTGAAGAGCATTTTGCACAGCAAAGGAATTGACATTCTGAGAAAGACGAAGAATCTCTTCAGGAGCACCACGAACGATAATTTCCTCTTTACCTGGAACGATTTCTACCAAAACGCTGTTTCGTCTTCTGTCTGGATCAAAGGGAATGATATCAATACGTCGAGTCGTTTGCGCGACAGTGCGCTCTTCAAGAGAGAGGCTCTCCCAGAGAGCCTTATCAAAAGCATCATGAAGATCTTTCTTCTGAGAAGGAGTAACGAGAGATGCAAGAGAAGAAAGTAAGAGACAACGACGTTTATCTTTTGCATGGATTTCACTAACGGAGAGGATGTTTTGTGTCAGTGTTCCTGTTTTATCTGTGCAGAGGATTTCGATACTTCCGAGATCTTCGATAGCTGAAAGACGCTTGATAATCACTTTCTTCTGAGCGAGTTTCAGTGCTCCACGAGACAATGCGACAGTCACAATAGCTGGTAAAGCTTCCGGAATCACTGATACAGCGAGTACAAGAGAAAAAATAAGCAATTCTGGAATGTTGATACCATCACCTTTGATAAAAATATTGGCGAAAAATATCAGTACGAGTGTTACCAAAACAAATTGAATAATAAAACGACTGAAATGTGCGATACTTTTTTCGAATCCTGTTTCACGCTTTCTCTCCTTTACCAAAAGAGCAATGTCTCCGAGAGCTGTTTTCTCACCTGTCGCAAATACGATACCTTCTCCCTGCCCCGCTGTGACGACTGTACCAGCAAAACCAATATTTTTTGCTTCAAACATCTCTGTTGGTGGTGTCGAAAGGCGAGCACTCTGCTTCCGAACAGCAATGGATTCTCCCGTCATCACACTCTCATCGAGTATAAGTCCGGAGCATGTTATGAAACGTATATCAGCTGAAAGTCTGTCTCCTGCCTCGATAAGGACAACGTCGCCTGGAACAACATCTTCACTTTCTACAACAAGTATTCGTCCATTCCGTCTCACACGAGTGTGTACGACGAGATATTTCTTGAGCAATCGTGATGCATGTTCGCCGTGATATTCCTGGAACATTTCCAGTCCGATATTGATAAAAATAAAAAGAAAAATAAGCCCTGCTTCTATGAAATCACCGAGAAAAAACGATAGTCCTGCTGCTCCCAAAAGTAAATAAAGAAATGAGGAATGAAGACGTCGTTTGAGTATACCAGAAAAAGAATTTGATTTTTCTGGAATAGTATTCTTTCCACAGAGAAAGACACGCTCTTCTGCGACATCCGAAGAAAGCCCTGTTTGATCGCTCTTTTGTTCGATAAAGACTTGTGTGATATCCTGTGTGGCCACCTTCTTCCATTCCATAATTTTTCTTTTGCTTTTTTATATTTGTGCGAGACGTCGAGAGAGTTCGAGCACTGCTTCGAAGTCATCTTGTTCAGCGCTTCTATTTTTCTTTTGATATCCACATGTAACACAGCGATGGACAAGAAGATATCCTTTACCCGCCTGTGTGATTGATACTGGTTCCATGAGTCCCTGACACTCTGCCAGACGATCTCCTGGAGCGATATCAACATGCTTACTCCAAAGACATCTCGGGCAATGATTCGTATACCCATCTCCACTCACAGAAAAACCACACTGTTCACAGAGAAAATCTTCTTTGCGACGCTGAAATTTCTTTTCTTGTGATACTATCATACTGAAAAATGAAGCGATATCTCTTACATATTTCTATTATATCAAACAATCTCTCGCAAAGCGAAAAATATACTCTCTTTATTTTTTTCCAGAAAGGATACGATTGATAGCATCTTCATCCTGACAAGAGTATTTGTTACTTGCTGAATAGAAGCGTTTTTTCGGACCCTCGCAACCGCCGTTATCTTTATAGAGTGTCGCTAGAACCGGCATGAGAAATCCCATGTTTCTACTCGTAAATGATGCGTGAAGCTTCTTTAGTGTTGTTTCACGCTCTTTCTTACTCATTCGCGTGAAGACACTCATATCATCACCGAGTTTTCCGCTCCAATCGAGATGAACAAACACATTATTGGCATTTTGAGAAAACTGAGGATGCCACAAAAGTGCCCAGCACCAGTCTCCTGGCTTCTGCCACCAACGAGAGAAACATGGACCATTTTCGACACTTCCATCACCTTTGACTCCGACGCCCCCTTCGATAAAATCAAAGTTTCGCAAATACTCTGGATCAGCAATATCATTGGTCTGTGCACCGATCACTATCTGCATACCACGAAATCCAGCATACTCACGCATATCATGGATCACTGTCGGCATGACACTTTCTTTCAGATCTCCTGCATCCTGATAGAATACTTGTCCAAAAAGAAAACTCTGTATTCCCATATCCATTGCCTGTTCAGTAATATACTGCAGATACTTTCGATATTCCTCTGTTTCAAGTGATGGCTTGCAGGTATGTTCTCCCCAATAATTTTTACTCCCTTTTCGACACATCTCACCAAAATTGAAATAACGATTTTCTCTCGAGTAGAAATAATTTGCTTTTGTATCGATAGCTTCTGCAATAAACATTCCATAGACCGTATTCGGTTTGGTCACTTTGGATTGTATTTTTCGTGCCAATTTGAAATCCGGTGGTCGAAGCCACGTCTCGAGGGCTCGATGGAGATAGTAACACTGTGATCGGTTGATAAGAGCGATAGAACTGTTTACATCTCCCCCATATCCTGAGAGAAATCCGTCAGCCACACAGCCCTGTTTCTTCATGCGATTCATCAGTGGAGGTGGTGGAGGAGGAAGAACTACCATCTCCTCCGTATTTTCTGGTTGAGGGAGGACATCAGAAGATTCGATCATCGGTTGCTCATCAACCCAGTCTGAGAGCTGTGGCACTGACACTTCTTCCTGGGTCAAAGATTCTAATTGCTTTTCTTTTTCTGGAAAAGGAGAAAAAATATAGAGACCGCTTCCTACAAGAAGCACGAGAAAAGCAGAGAAGAAAATCTGTTTCTTCCGAGAATGTTTTCTCTCTTCTAAAGGATAAAAAGGGATCATACGTTTTATTTCATAAGGTACCCTCTATTATACACCTCATTAGAAGAAAAATATACCGTCTCGCATATCTTCTCTTATGCTACAAAAAAGAAGGTTTGTACAAACCTTCTTTTTTTCTTCTCTGTATCACAAAATGTTTTATTCACTGCTTGGGAGAGATATGCCACGACGACTATGGTGACGATGAGCGACTCTGACGCGAGCCATTTCTTTCTCGATCAGTGCTGTTGTACGAGCGTATTCTTCTCCACCCATTTCGAGATGTTCTTTCTTCAACTCCTCAGCTCGTTTACGGGCTTCCTCAGCTCTCGTTAGATCGATTTCTTCCGCATGCTCTGCAGTGTCTGCAAGAATCACCATTTCATCATTATGAAACTCGACAAAGCCACTCGAAACAGCAAGACTCGATTCTTCACCACCGAGTGTTTTTCGAAACATGATTTCCCCTGCTCTGATAGTACCGATATATGGGATGTGTTCTGGAAGAATCGTGACTTCACCGCCCTCGATAGGCAGTGTCGCTTGATAGATTTCCTCCTCCACAACAATTCGTTCAGGAGTGATGATTTTGAATTTGATCATAAGTATAAAGATAAAGGATAAATGATGAGTGATGAGTGATTAAAAAAGAAGTACTTTCTTAGTCAGTTCTCTATCACTTATCCGACATCATGCATCTTGCATCACTATTCTGCCTTCTTACGTCCTTCGGCAATCACTTCTTCGATAGAACCCTTCATATAAAATGCCTGCTCAGCAATATCATCGAGCTCACCTGAGAGAATACGTTCAAACCCAGCAATAGTCTCTTCCAATTTCACATATTTTCCAGGAGCGCCCGTAAACTGTTCTGCGACGAAAAATGGTTGCGAAAGATATTTCTGCACTTTTCGAGCACGAGTCACAGTCTGCTTGTCCTCATCAGAGAGTTCTTCCATACCGAGAATGGCAATGATATCTTGCAAATCTTTATAACGCTGAAGAATCTTTTGGACATTTCGAGCAACAGCATAGTGCCGTTCACCGATGATTTGCGGATCGAGAATGGTTGAGTTGGAATCGAGAGGATCAACAGCAGGATAGATACCGAGCTCTGAGAGTGCACGCGACAACACAACTGTTGAATCAAGGTGGGCAAACGTCGTCGCTGGAGCTGGGTCAGTCAAGTCATCGGCTGGTACATATACTGCCTGTACCGAAGTGATAGATCCTTTCTTGGTAGAAGTAATACGCTCTTGCAGTCCACCCATTTCTTCAGCAAGTGTCGGCTGATATCCTACCGCGCTCGGGATACGTCCGAGGAGAGCAGATACTTCGGAGCCAGCCTGCGTAAAACGGAAAATATTATCGATAAAGAAAAGTACATCTTTCCCTTCGTCATCACGAAATGATTCGGCCATCGTGAGCGCTGTAAGAGCGACACGTTGACGAGATCCTGGAGGTTCATTCATCTGTCCGAATACGAGGGCTGTTTTTTCGAGCACTCCTGATTCTTTCATTTCATGGTAGAGGTCATTACCTTCGCGCGTACGTTCACCAACACCAGCGAACACTGAATATCCACCGTGTTCTTGCGCAATATTGCGAATGAGTTCCTGAATCACCACTGTCTTTCCTACACCAGCACCACCGAACAATCCGACTTTTCCACCCTTCATAAAAGGACAAATGAGATCGATAGATTTGATACCGGTTTCGAACACTTCGGCTTTGGTCGCCTGTTCATCAAAAGCTGGTGCACTACGATGGATTGAACGTCTTGTTTCTACTATGACCTCTTCTTTCCCATCGATGACATTTCCGAGAACATTGAACATTCTTCCTAAAACAGCTTTTCCCACAGGGACAGAAATAGGAGCGCCGGTTGCCACTACTTCCATACCACGAGCGACGCCGTCAGTCGTTCCCATAGCAACGGCACGCACACGATTTCCACCCAAGTGCTGATGCACTTCAACAATGAGTTTCTCTCCGACAACACTCACTTCGAGAGCATCAAGAATTTTCGGCAAAGTACTCTCACCTGGAAATTCGACGTCGACGACCGGGCCAATGACTTGAATAATTTTTCCTGTATTCATATTATGTAGAATTACAAACCTTAAATTACGTCTCACAAATTTTCTCAGCGATTATCGAAATTTTATTACTCAATACAATTCCGGTAATCGCTTCGAAACACTTCTCATTAATGTGTCACTGCTGCCATACCAGCAGAAAGTTCCGCAATCTCTTGCGTGATTTTCCCCTGACGAATCTGATTGTATGCGAGCGTCAGATCAGAAACCATGTCTTTGGCAGCGTCTGTCGCGTTGCGCATCGCCATCATTCGAGCCGACTCCTGTGAAGCATTGGATTCGAGAATAGCGTGATAGAGTTCCATTTCGATTAAACGAGGAATCATTTGCCACAACACTTTTTTTGGTGATGGTTCGATGACATATTCTGATGACAACTCCTGATTTTTTCCTTGTTTCAGAGCAATCTCATCGGTATTCATTTCATCGAGTGCTTTCTTGGTATCTTTGATAGCTACAGGGAGGAGTCCACGCGTTTTCACCTCTTGTGTCATAACGGAGATATAGTCTGTGTACACCATAACGACACGGTCAACACGCTTGGATTCAAATTCTGCAATGATCATCTTGGCAATAGCCCGCGTTCCATCAATGGTTGGTAGCCCAATAATATCAGGAAATGAGGCGATAATTTCTTTGTCCAAACGATGCACAAACGATTCTCCTTTTTTTCCAATAGTGATGAATGATTGTTCACGGTTCTCATCTTCTTTGAGAATACGACGCAAATGTTTCGTCACCTGTGCATTGAAAGCGCCACAGAGGCCACGGTTACTCGTAATCACCACATACAATGCTTTTTTTATAGGGCGATTTTCAAAAAGTGGATGCGTATCATCCTTAGTAGCGACACTCAATTGACTTAAGAGCTCGATAGCGCTCTTGGCATACGGACGAATAGCGACGACAGACTGCACTGCTTTGCGCATTTTGACAGCAGAAATCATCTCCATGGCTCGGGTGATTTTTCCTGTGCCTTTCACACCTTTGATTCGTCGTCTGATGTCTCTTGCTGAAGCCATAAGTTAAATAATTTCTAAGTATCAACTTGTCTGCCGACAGGCAGGTTTCTCATTTCTAAACACCGTCTGCCGATCGGGCAGGAATTTCCAATGACTAAATTTCAAAATTTTCAAATTGATAAATTATATCATTGTTTGAAAATTGAAAATTGTGAATTGAAAATTAAACAGCAAAACCTTTCTTGAATTCTTCAATGTGTTTCTTGAGCAACGCTTCTACTTCCGGAGTGAGAGCCTTTTCTTTGAGAATAGCATCCAATACTTCTTTACCTTCATTATCGAGATACGACACAAACTCATGTTCGAAACGATTCACCGCTTCGATAGCCACATCATCGATATGTCCACGAGTGAGTACGTAGAGTACGGCCACTTCTTTCTCTACAGGGAGTGGTGCATATTGAGGCTGTTTCAGCATTTCGACAGCACGTCGTCCGCGTTCGATGAGTGAGCGTGTCTTTTCATCAAGATCGGATCCAAACTGTGCAAATGCTTCGAGTTCACGGAATTGTGCGAGATCGAGACGAAGTGTTCCTGCAACTTGTTTCATCGCTTTGATCTGTGCGGACGAACCCACACGTGATACAGAGAGACCGACGTTCAGTGCCGGGCGAATACCTTTGTAGAACAAATCTGTTTCGAGATAAATCTGACCATCAGTGATAGAAATCACGTTCGTTGGAATATAAGCAGACACATCCCCTGCTTGTGTTTCGATGATAGGGAGTGCGGTGATAGAACCGCCACCATTTTCTTTGTTGAGTTTCGCGCTGCGTTCGAGCAGACGAGAATGAACATAGAATACATCTCCAGGATAGGCTTCGCGTCCCGGTGGACGACGGAGAATGAGAGAAATTTGTCGATAAGCGACAGCGTGCTTGGAAAGATCATCATAAATCACGAGCACATCTTTGCCCTGATCCATAAAGTATTCTCCGAGAGCACACCCGGCATATGGAGCAATAAATGAGAGTGCAGCAGGATCAGAAGCACCCGCAACAACGACGGTCGTATATTCCATTGCGCCACTTTTTTCGAGTTCCGCGACAATACGAGCGATCTTGGACTCTTTCTGACCGATAGCAACATAGATACAGATGATGTCCTGACCTTTCTGGTTAATAATAGTATCGATAGCAATAGCCGTCTTTCCTGTCTGACGATCACCGATGATGAGTTCACGTTGACCACGTCCGATCGGAATAAGAGCATCGATTGCCTTGATACCAGTTTGGACTGGCTGATGAACAGACTGACGAGTGATGACGCCCGGAGCGATTTTTTCTACTGGATAAAATGCATCAGCCTTGATCGCTCCCTTGCCATCAATAGGAAGTCCGAGAGGAGAGAGAACACGTCCGATAATACTCTCACCGACTGGCACAGAAAGAATTTTTCCTGTACTTTTCACCGTCATTCCTTCACGAAGATCTTCTATTTCTCCCAAAAGCATAATACCAGCTTCTCCTTCTTCAAGATTGAGAGCCACGCCGACAGTACCGTTTTCGAACTCAACCATTTCAGATGCCATGACATTACTCAGTCCTGCGACACGAGCTACACCATCGCCTACCTCGAGAACAGTTCCGATCGCCTCTGCTTTCGGTTCATGATGAAAATCTGCGATGCTTTTCTTTAATTCTTCAATAAGAGGATTACTCATATATTTTCTTCTTTACACTTTTAGGAGGGATTTTTTCAAATTATCTACTTGTGCTCTGAGAGTAGCATCATAGAGGACTTCATCGGTACGAAAAGTCGCTCCACCAATCATCTCTGTATCTCTTTCGTATGATAACAGGACTTTTTTATCTGGAAAAATACTGCTCGCGTGGAGAAAAAGCTTTTCTTTTGTTTCATCATCTGGAATATGAGCGAGCACAACAGTCACATGTATTTTTCCTTCTTTCTCATCATTTATTTTCTCGACGTATTTGATGATAGCATCTTTTTTCTTCCAATCACCACGACGTTTCAAAAGACGAAAAAAATTCTTTGCAATGAGAGCCACAGTTTCTTGTGGAGCACCGGATGAGAGTTCTTCTAAACTCATCGCATATTGTGAAATTGTTGGACGCATATTTCTTAAATTTCTAAGTTTTAATTTCTCATTTCTAAACAATTTCCAATGACTTAATTTCGAAATTTTTTAAATTGAAAAATTGAATCATTGTTTGAAAATTGTGAATTGAAAATTGAAAATTCTTTATTTCCCCATTTCTCTTATCAGTTCTTGATCTCTCGCCCCAGTCACTTTTTCTTTGAGAATTTTCTCGACAGACAGCGCCACTACTTCGGCTATTTCTTGTTTGGCTTCGAGAAGAATCTTTTGTTTTTCCTCTTCTATCTTCATTCGTGCGTCTTCGAGGAAACGCTTGGTTTTTTCTTCTGTTTCTTTGAGACGTTCTGCATCACGTTTTTTCGCGTTTGTTTCTGCTGTCTCTATGAGAGAACGAGCTTCACTGCGAGCTTCATTCAACACTTGTTTCTCTTTTTCTTCCATTGAAACGAGTTTTGCCTGAGCAGCCTCTGCATCTTGTAATCCCTTGTCGATACGAGCCGTCCGACTTTCCAAGAAATCAAGCATTGGTTTGTATGCATAGCGACGAAGAACAAAAAAGAGTATACCAAAATTGATCACCTGAGCGATGAGCAATTTCCAATCGACGCCGAGTTTTGCAAAAACATCCATAAACAGTCAGCAGTTAACAGTCAACAATAAACGAGAGTCTGTTTACTGTTTTTTTGTTAACTGGTTATTGATAATTATGCGAAAAGAATCATGAGAGCGATAACAAGGGCGTAGATAGCCACAGCTTCTGTCACGGCGATAGCAAGAATCATCGTTGTTTGGATTTTTCCTTGTGCTTCTGGATTACGTCCGATCGCTTCAAGTGCTTTTGATGCCAGTAAACCAAGACCAATACCAGGGCCCAGGGCTCCGAGACCCATAGCGATTGCTGCACCGATAAGCTTTGCTGATTCGACTTCCATACATTTATACTTAAAAATGAATTAACATTAAACTATTTTACCGCTTTTTCTCACTTCTGTCCACTTTTCCAATGAACAATAAGCAATCAACAATTAACACAATTCTTATAAACCACTCTCTTTTTCGTGTTTTTTGTTACCTGTTTACTGTTAATTGTCTAATGTTCTGCCGGAATGGTAGCCATTTTGAGGAATACGAGGGTGAGCATAGAAAAAACAATTGCTTGAATAAATCCGACGAATATTTCGAGAAACATAAACGGCAACGGCAAGAAAAACGGTACAAGATGAAGCATAACCGTCAAAAGAACTTCTCCGGCGAATACGTTTCCGAACAAACGAAAAGTGAAGGAAATGGTCTTACCTACTTCACTCACGAGTTCGAGGACACCAACGAGCGTACCGATACCATACGGTTTGTGGAATGGACTGACGAAAAATTTCTTTCCGTATCGGACGATACCTAGAGCAGCAATACCCGTAAACTGAACCGTAAGAACAGTAATGAGTGACAATGCAAGTGTAAAGTTCAGATCAGCGGAGGTGCTCCGGAGAAAGGGAATGATTGTCGAATGTCCATCATTGATATGAGAAAGTCCTACGGTTCCGAGACCAGGCAAAAGACCCACCCAATTGGCAAGTAAAACAAAAAGAAAAATAGTGGCAATAAGAGGGAAAAATTGTCTTGCTTGTTTCTTGTCTTGAGTAACACTTTCGATGAGATCGAGCAACGCCTCAAAAATAATTTCAAGAATATTCTGAATACCTCGTGGTACGAGCGTTTTCTTCCTCACTACGAGTTGTGTCACAGAGACGAGGAAGATGCTTACCAAAACGCCAATCAAAAAAGCATTGGTCACTGGAAAGGTGCCAATACTGAAAAGTTTTTCTGCTGCGATCGATATTTCCATAAAAAAAGCGCTTTGACAAAAACAAAAGCACTCCTATTGTACCAGCCAAAACAATATACGTCAACAAAAATCTATATAGAAAATATCTGCTGTATATTCTTCATGATTGATTGTTTGAGTAAAGATTGATCAATATTCTTGAGAGAAGCTATTTTCTCGAGGACAGACATGACATACGCTGGCTCATTACGTTCCCCTCTCTTTTCCTGTGGCGCGAGGAACGGGCAATCGGTCTCGGCAAAGATCCGATCAATTGGTATCATTTTTACCGTTTCTGTCAGATCATCCCTGCCCGAATCGCTACGCTTCGCTTGCGAATCGTAGCGGGCGGGTTTCGTCCCAATGAGAGCTTTCTTCACTGGATACGTGATATTCCCTGTAAAAGAAAAAGAAACATGAGGAAGTGTCAGAAATTTCTCGGTAACTAGAGTATCCCCCATATAACAGTGCAGGATACAGGATAATTGATGAGTGATAATCGATGTATGATTTTTGAGAATATCGAACATATCTTCATAGGCATCCCCGCCCGAATCGCTACGTTTTGCTTGCGAATCGTTGCAGACGGGACTACTCCCGGCAGAGGAACGACAATGAATAATCAGAGGGAGACCGAGTTCTTCTGCGAGTGCCATCTGCATGACGAATCCTTCTTTCTGGAGAGACTTTTCTTCTTCGGTTATTTCTTCTCTGCTCCCGTGTTTGTAGTAATCCAATCCACACTCCCCGATTGCTATGACTTTTTTGTGCTTCGCTATTATCCGTAATTCTTCCTTGAGAGATTCCAACGTTTTTCCTTGTAATACTTGAGACAATTCATTCGGATGGATACCGACACTCGCAAAGATTTCTCCATATTTCTCTGACAATGTGACACACTGTCTGCTCTCTTCGAGCGTACACCCGATAACAAACATTTTTTCCACACCAGCATCGTGAGCACGAGCTATCACCTCGTCTCGATCTGCATCGTAGCTCTCCCAATAAAGATGTGTGTGAATATCAATCATAATAGTAGGTGTATCGAGTATACTGTATCACGTATAAAGAAAACGTATTATTTGGGAGGAGTTTGGGAAAAAATATTTCTTTTGAGACCGCTGGAAGATGAGCGGGCACGGTTTCTGACGGAGGAGGAAGAGTGAGTCTTTCACAGAATGAGTGACTCGCAGGGTCACGAGTGGGTCTCAAAAGGAATTTTTTTCTAAACTCTTCGCCTTACAGAAGAATTATTTTTTCTATGAGCTTCACATTTCCTCTTATTTTATTCTTTCAAACAGTGGTACCGTCTTGCGCTCTTGCAGAGCAATCTGTATTTTCTCCGCCGTCTCAGGAAGAAATGGTGTGAGAGAAAAAGCGATGTCACCAATATCGACGAGGAGTTTCCCGATAACAGTATCGAACTGCTTTTGATCAGTCTTGGCCAGTTCCCATGGTTTTGTCTCATCGATATATCGGTTGGCGATTGCCACATTTTTCCAGAGAGACTGAAGTGCTTCGGACAGTCTATATTCATCCAAGAGATTCTTGACTTCATCTGACAACACTCGGTCGCTCGTCACTGGTACGACATATTCCGGAGAAAGTTTTTCCGAGAGCTTGAGCACGCGAGAGACGAGATTCCCGAGACCATTGGCGAGGTCGGCATTATATTTCTCAGTCATTTTTTCCCATGAGAGATCTCCGTCCTTGTTGTATGGCAGAGCAGTCAGAAGGAGGTAGCGTGTGCCATCGATACCGAATTTTTCTACGAGCTCATCAGGATGAATGACGTTTCCGAGTGACTTCGAGAGTTTCTGCCCGTTGATGGTCAGATATTCATGTGCATAGATAGTGGTCGGAAGAGGGAGATTTGCAGAAAGGAGCATCGCTGGCCAGTAGATGGCATGAAAACGGAGAATACCTTTGCCGATGATATGGACTCGTTCACTCTCATTTGCCCAATACGTATGATAGAGCGTGCCATCCTCTGCATAATCGAGTGCCGTGATGTAGTTCGAGAGAGCATCTACCCACACGTACATAATCTGTGTAGCATCGCTTGGCACTGGCACTCCCCAATTCTTGGCACGTGCGACAGACCGAGAGATGGAGAAATCCTCGAGACCCATCTTGATAAACGACACTACTTCATTCTTTCGATAGTCAGGATAGATTTTGAGTGTGTCATTTTCTATAAGCGTGAGGAGCTTGTCTTGATAATTCGAAAGTTTGAAAAACCAATTTTCTTCTTCCACTGCTTCTGGTTCCTTCAGATGATCCGGACATTTACCATCGACGAGATCTTTTTCCGTCTTGAATTCTTCACAACCGACACAGTAGAGTCCACTATATTTTTTCTTATAGATATCTTCTCTATTGAAAGCGCTCCACATCTTTTGTGCGCCTGCAAAATGTTTCTTGTTCGTCGTACGGATGAATTGATCGAAAGAGAGATTAAGTGATTGGGACAGGTTCTGAAACGCTTGTGCATACTGATCGACGAGCGCTTCTGTCGGGACACCTGCTTTCTCGGCGGCCTGCACGTTCTTCAAACTATTCTCATCCGATCCTGTGAGGAAATAGGTGTCGTCACCGAGGAGACGATGATAACGTGCCACGACATCAGTGATGACTTTCTCAGTCGCGTGTCCAGCGTGCGGATCAGCGTTCACATAGTCGATAGCAGTAGTGATGAAAAATGGCTTATTCATAATTCTTTTTGATAATTATTCTTGACAATATCGATACTATGGTGTATAATGTATAGTAAACGATTTCGTTCTTTTCCACAATCCAAACCAAAGGAGCTCAAATGAAGAGTAAAGTTTTTTTCCGCCAACTGACCACGGGAGAGACTACAGTTCCTCTCAGCGAAATAGTGTTCGCTGGTAGCATACTGGTAATCATCCCAATGGTTATCTTTTCCTGCAATTCCATTTCTTGCGTACATGGCGGACCCTGCGGTTTCGCCAGCTACAGCTGGGGAGAAAACCTCCTTTCCTTAGCTCAAAGCCAGTCTATCACAGATTGGTTCTGGCGTATCTTCACGCCAATCCTCCTCGGCTAAAGAATAGCCGCCAAACTAACCGAAAGCCTGTTTGCACATCGTGCGATCAGGCTTTTTTTATTGTAATCTATATGGGTTATTTTTCATATCAGCATCAGTTAATTTAGCGCCGGTTTCGATATCTAATACTTCCTCAGGAGACAAGAGATGTCGAACGGCATTAATTTGTCGCATAGCAGCACCTCTCTTTTCTACCTCGCCAATATGTTGCTTATAGATACCAGGGAGATCAACCATATCTTCTGGCTTCATATCTTTCGTTGCCACTTCGAATGTTTTTTCCTGGAAATTTACATGGTGTATGAGACGCGTACGATTATCGGGAGTGAGAATAAAAATTGGAACATTTCTTTTCATCATTGATTGTAAATTCTCCCACCAACGGTCGTAATGACTTCCATTTCCGTTTTGAACACTCGTCGTTTCTGAAAGCGGTGGCATACTCTCTCCCCACTTTATATACACGCCAGCCACCTCCGGTTTTTCTACAACCAATTCATTATAACTTGCTTTGTGAGGACTTATTATTGCTTCATCAATAGATTCTAGACTTCGAGAGTTCTTACTAACAGATCTTTCTCTGAGACCGTATGCACTGGTACCCATATCTCGAGGCTCTCCACCAAGCACTTTTCCACCACTTAAGAAAACACCCCAACTTCCCTTTCCGAACGTTTTATCTGCTGAATTTCCTTCACGCAGAGTTGATACTGATATTGTTGGATCAAGCCCGAGCACAATATCGAGCTGATCTGCTGATAAAAGATTCTTTGTGTCTATCGCACGGTTGTTCTCTGATGGTTTCCAGTCAGCATCAACCAAATCATGTATAAAAAAGCAACTATACTTCTTGGAAATATTCTCAACGCTTCGCGCCTGCTCTTCTTGTTCTCTTTTTGCGAGTTGCTCTTGTGCATTCATCTCCATCATCGCTTTCTCCTCAGCCTTCAAAGCTGTGAGATTTTGGTCTTTCGCAATGATATAATCATACGCTACAATCAATTCATCTGTCCGCTTTTTGTCTTCTTCTGCGCTATTTTTCATTCTCTCTACCATCTGTAATGTCTTTTCTAAAGCACGTATTGTCTTGAACTCTATCAAGCGTCCAATCCAACTATCTTTCTTCTGAGCAATTTCTCCTTGAAGAGACTGAATTTCTTTTCCCTTTGCTTCAAGAAATTCAAGTGTACTTTGTTGCTCTAATGTTGTAGACCGTTTTTCATTACGAGCCTCATTTTCCATCGTAGTGAATCCTTCACGTTCTGACCATACTTTTACACGATCAGCCTCGAATTCCTTAAGAACTTCTATTTTCTTCTCTTCATCATCTGCAACACCATTGTCAGATACTTCTGAAAGAGCATTCGTTTCTGATGCTATTGGAATATTTTTCTGTATTCTATCTTCAAAACCCATAATTCTTCGATCACATATTTAATACGCAATAATCACAAACTCTCCTTTGATTTTTTCTGGATGCAAAGTGAAATAGTTCACCACTTCACCAACAGTTCCTCTCACCGTTTCCTCAAATATCTTCGTGAGTTCTCGTCCAAGTACTATTTTTGTTTCTGGAGAGAATTCCGCAAGGAGCGTGAGGTTTTTCATCAAACGGTGTGGTGATTCATAATATACCACAGGAAATGCACTCGATACTACTGATTTGAAAAATGTCTCGCGTCCTTTCTTGTGGGGAGGAAATCCAAGGAAGAGGAATTCACGCATATCAATACCTGCCACTGAGACAATAGCTCCGAGCGCCGATGCTCCCGGAAGAGGAATAACAGAAATTTGCGCCAGGACAGCAAAAGCAACGAGTCTATTTCCTGGATCAGAAAGCCCTGGTGTTCCTGCATCGGACACGAAAGCGAAGTTCTCCCCTTTTTGTAATCGTTCAACAATCTGAACAAGTTTTTTTTCGTCTGTATGTTCATGACATGATATAGTCGGCTTCTTGATTTCATAACGCTTGAGAAGATTGCCAGTGACGCGTGTATCTTCACAGAGCACGGCGTCCACTGATTTCAGTGTTTCGAGTGCACGAAGAGTGATATCAGAGAGATTACCAATCGGTGTCGCTACTATATAAAGTGTCCCTGGATTTTCCATATTTTTTTCAAAACACTAATTACTTAATTCTTATTTTTATGTTTTGTATTTTGTGTTTCGTCTTTTGTTTAGTCTTTGTGTTCTGGGTTTTGTGTTTTTAGGATTGTTTCCTCACTAAGACATCCTCGATGAATACCGAGAGTACCATCGTCACTGGGACAGAGAGAATAATACCGAGAGGTCCCGCGAGCTCTGCTCCGATCAGTATGGCGATGATGAGTACAACGGGGTTCAGTCCTGCAGAATGTTTCATCACCTGCGGAGCGATGATATGCGCTTCGATCTGATGGGCGATGATATAAAACACGAGAGCGGATATCCCCAGAACTGGAGAAACAAGCAATCCGACCAATATCGCAGGAATTGCGGCAAACACTGGACCAATGTACGGAAGTATTTCCATCACTCCTCCGAAGAAAGCAATCGCCAGAGCATACGGCATTCCGAGTGCCGTCAATCCAATGTAGTACATCACAAACGCGATCACCATAAGGAGCATCTGTCCGAACAACCATTGATTCACCTTGCTCTGCATACGTGAAACAATAGACAATGCTTGAGCATGATATGCTTTCGGTGTCAGCAGGAGGAAAAATTTTTCGATACCTTTTTCTTCGAGAGAAAGATAGAGTGAGAGGAAGAAAAATCCGATGAAATGAATGAAGTTCTGGAAAATACTGACGGTCAGAGAAAAAACATTGGCTACTGATCCAGTGATACTCGAAGCGGTATCTTGTAAAAATTGTTCTTTCTCAAAATCAATACCGAGCGTACTGAAATATGTCTGTACACTCGACATAAATACATCCAAACGAATCGAATATTCTGGCCAACTTTCGAGAAATGTTTTTGCTTCAGAAAAAAACAATGGTACAAAAAGAGAGATCAAAATGAATCCACCGAAGAAAACCACTGCATACGAAATGATCACTGAGGCAGAACGCGATAATTTCCATTTCTGTAATCGGAGAATGACGGGAGAAAGAGCAACTGATGTTAGTACAGCGAACAGTACGAGAAACACAACACTTCGAATAAGATACAAAAAATACAGGACAGCACAAGCAAGAGCAAGCCTGAGAGCAATTTTAGTTCCTATAGTGATGCGTTCATCAGTCATACTTTTTTTTAGAAAGTCACCAATTTTGAGAGCTCTTCTTTGTGCGCATGCGGTCCGATAACTACCAGGTTCAGTTTCTTATTCTGAAAAATATCTTTCGCGACACGAAGCACATCTTTGGCTGTCACCTTATCAATACTTTTTCTTTTTTCTTCGATGGTGGTTATTTTCCCGTAAATCGTTTCTTGTGTCACAACATATTCCACCACATCATCTGATCCTTCGAATCCCATCGCCATCTTGCCTTTGATATATTCTTTGGCTTTACGGAGTTCATCGTCGTCAACCATCTCAAGTGTCATCCGCTTGTATTCATCGAGAATAACTTCGACAGTCTTTTCGAGATTTTTGTGTTCGACACCACACTGCGTGGCGAGATATCCTGCATCGTGATAGCTCTCCCCTGATGTATGCACGTTATAGGCGAGCCCCCTTCGTTCACGCACCGCCACGAATAATCGGCTCGACATCCCTCCTCCGAGGATAGTTGCCATCACCGACAGAACATAGCGGTCCTTGTGTTCCATCGCATACGTACGGACACCGAGGAGTATATGTGTCTGATCAGTTTTCTTGTGTTGCAGAAAAATACTCGGGGCAGTTTGTTTTTCAACGATTTTTTTGAACACTGGTTTTGCTCCGGTGCGGATATTTTTGAAACGCTTGAGGATTTCTTTCTTCATCTGTACTTCATCCATTTTTCCTGCCACACCAATAGTGACATTGCCTGCGACATAGCCACGGTTCAGATACTTGATGAAATCTTTCCGTTGAAACGTACTGATATTTTCTTTTGTCCCGATAATTTCCCACCCGAGAGGATGATCACCGTAGAGATGCGCTTCCCAGACATCCCCGATATGACGCATCGGCATGTCTTCATACATATTGAGCTCTTGCGTGATTGGCCCGCGTTCACGATCTATTTCCTCCTGATCCAATTTCGCATGAAGAAAAATATCTGATACGACATCGAGAGCTGTCTCCCAATGACGAGATTCCACTTTGGCATAATACGCCGTACGATCTTTGCCCGTATAGGCATTGTATTCGGCACCGACAGCATCGAGCTCTTTCGTGATATCCGTGGTGGTCGGACGTTTTTCTGTACCTTTGAAAAACATATGCTCGAGAAAATGTGCGAGACCGTTTTCTTTGCGTGTCTCATACCGTGATCCGACACCGGTCATCACCATCACGGTCACCGTCTCAGTCTCGTGCATCGGCGCCAGTACAATCCGCAGCCCATTCTTTAACGTGTGTTTCTTGAATTTCATATCTGTTCTTCATTATTTTTGAAATAATCGCTCAATGTCTCTATATTTACGCGTGTTTGCTCCATCGTATCACGATCACGAACAGTGACAGTGTCTTTGAGATCGGGATTTTCACCAAGTCCGATGGTATCAAAATCAACAGTTACGCAGTATGGTGTACCGATTTCATCCTGACGACGATACCGTTTGCCGACATTCCCATTGTCATCGAATTCGACACGGAAATTTTTCTTGAGTGTGGTGAATATCTCTCGAGCCTTTTCCACGAGTTCTGGTCTATTTTTCATCAGTGGGAAAACCGCTACTTGTACTGGTGCGAGTTTCTTCGGGAATTTGAGGACGACACGAGCATCTCCTTCACCAACGGATTCTTCCGTATAGGCTTCGGTCATCACTGCGAGAAATGTCCGATCGAGACCGACGGATGTTTCGACGATCCATGGAGTATATTTCTCATTTGTTTGCGGATCACGATAGGAGAGATCGACACCAGAGAATTTCGAATGTTGTGTGAGATCATAATCACTGCGATTGTGAATACCTTCGAGCTCCTTGAACCCGAATGGGAAATTGTATTCGATATCCCATGCTGCCTTGGCATAGAAGACGAGATTTTCGTGCTGGTGCCAACGGAGATTTTCTTTTTTGATACCGAGATCGAGATAGTATTGGAAACGTTTAGCGCGCCACTCTTCGTATGCCTCACTTGCCTCTTCTGGATGGACAAAATACTGCATCTCCATTTGTTCGAATTCACGCTTGCGGAAGATGAATTGACGAGCAGTAATTTCGTTTCGGAATGCCTTGCCGATTTGAGCGATACCGAACGGGACTTTCACACGACTCGAATCGAGGACATTTTTGAAATTCACATAAATCCCCTGACAAGTTTCTCCCCGCAAGTACGTCGGCCCGCCCGCATCGTTACGCGAGGACGTGTCCGAAGCGTTTCGGGCAGGCTCTTTGGTCCAACTGTCTGTAAAATTCCCCAAGTTTGACTTCACGAGCAGATTGAAACCTTTGGCTTCAGTAAAATTTTTCTTTCCACATTTCGGACATACTACCTTGTCTTTGCTTTCAGAAAAAAGTGTGTTGATTTCTTCTTCGGTCATTTTCTCATCAGCGAACACTCCGATTTCTTCCAAAAGATGATCGACACGCACGCGAGAATGACAATCTCGACACTCTGCGAGAGGGTCTGAGAATCCTCCGACATGTCCTGATGCTTCCCATACTTTTGGTGCCATAAATATCGCACTGTCGAGTCCGACAATATTCTCATGATCACGCACCATCGCTGTCCACCAGGCCTCGCGGATATTTTTGGCAAGTTCTACGCCATACGGACCAAAATCATACACCGCCGCAAATCCACCATAGATCTCCGAGGAAGGAAAGATAAATCCACGTCGCTTGCACAAAGAGACAATTTTTTCCAATACATCATTTTTTTCTTCTGCCATAGAAATAACGTTATAATAACTGAAAATATCTCCCTTGAGATACTTCTAATCTACCCTTTCCAGAGCCAAAAGTCAAAAACGTTATGCACGAAGTTTCTCCATCAGTTTCATATAGAAACGAAGATTGTGTTCGGAAGCGAGTTGAAATCCGAGAGATTCCTCAACTCGAAACAAGTGTTTCAGATAGGCTCTCGTATACTGAGTACAGAGCGTGCAGTCACATGTGGCGTCCACCGGAGTAAAATCTTCCGTAAATTGTTCGTTATGAATATTGATTGTCGTATAGAAAGAATCATCTTCTTCATTGTATGCTTTTATATTTTGTTTGATTTTTGTTCCGCTAGTTGGCGGATTGAAATTTGTGTTTTTACTCTTCCACAGAAAAAGTCTCCCATGACGACCCTCTCGAGTCGGGATGACACAATCAAACATATCCCAACCTACCGCATACAATCGTACGATATCTTCCGGTTTCCCCACTCCGAGAGCAAAACGCACTTTGTCTTCTGGAATGAATGAGGCAAGCGATGCCATGAGTTCCCCGAGAAATTTCCCTTCTGTATCGACGTGCCGCCCGCCGAGTCCGTATCCATCAAATCCGATTTCGATCAATCCATCGGCGCAACGTTTGCGTTCTCCTACCATCATGCCTCCCTGCACGACACCAAACAGCATCGGACGTGTTTCATTATTCAATCCTCGTACTAATATTTGTCTGTCGAATTCGTCACGACAACGCTGTGCCCATCGTATGGTTCTGTCCACTGCCTCGATAATATCTTGTTCACTTGCTTCATTGGGACGAGGATCATCGAGACACACCATCATATCCACACCGAGGTCAAACTGAATCTGGATAGCGCGTTCCGGTGTGAGGAGATGTTTCGATCCATCGATGATAGAACGAAATTCTGCACCCTCTTCCGTGATACGACCCAACTCTGGATTCTTATGAATGAGAGAAAAAACCTGATATCCACCAGAATCCGAGAGTACTGGCTTATCCCAGTGCATGAAAGAATGTATACCCCCTGCTTTCTCGACGAGTGATGCCCCCGGCTGGAGCATCAGGTGATACGTATTCACGACGAGAGCCTCGAGACCAATCTGCGTAAGAGTATCAGAAGACAAACCACGTACTGTTGCTCGTGTTGCATCTGGCATAAAAAAGGGAGTTTGCAAACTCCCTTTTCTTGTGACAAGCAGACCCCTTCGCTGATTATCATTTGTTACTTGTTGTTGCCATTTTCCTACTGACATACATTTCTTCAAAAAATATTTTTATGGAACAGCAACTGTCAGGAAAGATGTTCCAAAAACAGGGTCTGCTGATGTAACCAATGATTTATCCGTTTTCTCTACACGAATTTCCTGACCAGTGAACGTATCAGTAGCTGTCAATATCATAGTATTCAAGAGGGAAAGCATCCTTCCTGCCTGATACGGTGCGGGAGTAGTCGCTATTTGAAATACGAGCTCACGAGCATTTCCCTCTGTCGAAGAGAGTGTGCCGAGCTCCCATACGAGTTCATTACTCCGTTCGTTGTAGGTAAACGTCTCTTTACTTGGCGCATACTGATTCTTATATACCACGCCGGTTGGCAAAGAGATAGTGATGCGCGCATTCTTGAGATCGTTTTGTGTGTTTGTTGGTTTCAAATGTATCGTATAACTCGTCTCTTGTCCAACAACCGGAGGAACAGGTCCTGTATTTGGAAACACAGCGTCTGTATACAATACATTTCCTATCACATCAGCAAAGGATTTAATTTTGACGAGAAGCGTATTGCTTCCGATAATCTTGTTTGAACCGAGCGTCGTCGGAATATCGAGACTATCAATCTTGGCAACCGTTTTAATAACGAGATTTTTCCCACTTGCAGAAGAAAAAGTTCTCGAGACAGGAATAGTAAACGATACGGATCCTCCAGCTCCTACTTCGATTTTTCCGAGACTCGGTATATCCGAAGCTTTCCAAAAAATCATTCTTCGTGAAGCGTCATATGTTCCTCCTTGAATTTTCAAACTACTCAAATCAAGAAGTGTCGGATCAATTTCTACCCATACGATAGCGTCACGCAATCCTATATCGCCCGTATTTTTGTAACGAATCGTATACTGCAAAATATCTCCAGGGCCTACTGATATATCAGTCAGATTATTCACTGTCTGAGAAAGCAAGAGTGGCGAAGCAATCATCTGTGTCTGCCGTTCGTGTGATCCATAAGCGACAAATGTTCCGTCTCCACGAAAAAAACCGATGCTTCCTTGAATAGTTTTGTATTCTTTCTGAGTACCTGTCAATACTCCGCGTACAACAATTTTTCCAGCACTATTAACAGGGAGGTTGCCTATGTACCACACTGATTCCCCTTCTGATGGACGAGGATCAGCACTCGAGAAACGGAATCCTTCAGGATACACAAGTTTCATCCGGACATCCGAGAATTGTTTGTCACTTGTATTTTTATAATCAATCACATATTCAGCATCCTGACCTGAAACACTCTCGAGTGGTGCCATGATCTCAAACAGAAGCGGTGAAGAAGCGACGGTCACCGGAAATACCGATTTTTTTTCGAGGACCGAAGAAATACGCTTGGGCGAATATCGGAGCACTGCCTGAAGATTGACTGTTTTTCCCTTGGACTCATAAAACTTTCCTTTCACTACTATCTGTTTTTCTGTTCGTGAAGGTATCTCTCCTAATATGATTTCTGCAGAACGTCCCTCAACTCGTAGAGTGCTATCAGCCTGCGGGAAAAACGTCTCTGGATATGACAAAAGAATCGAGACATTATTCAGTGCTGACCAGTTATTATTGGTATATGTGAGAGTGAAAGCAGTTTCTTCGGAACTCGGTACATCTTTTGGTCCAGAAATGGTTATGTTGACCTGATTTTCACTAAATAGCAGTGTGCGGAATTTGTAGACCGTACCTCCAAGAAGAAAGATAATCGCTAAACCACCGAGAATGAAAGAGATTTTTCTTGTCCATTTATTGTTTTTGACGCTCTGAAGTGTCTGAACAGGATCAGTAGGCTTGAGAGGTGCTTGCCATACTTCTTTTTCTTGAAATTGTTCCTTGATCGATGAATCCTCTGACACATGTTCTGGATCAAACGGGGTGTGTTGTACTGTACGATCAAGATGGACATCACGACCATGCAATTTTTCATTCAAATCTTCGAGACTCATAAAGTATATTTTTTATAATTCCTAGTGAACCCACAAACGAAAGTTTACTTTCATTTGGGGTGAGCAACGGAATTTCAAGCGCCGTGACAGCGCTTATTTTTCACCTCTCTATAGTAGCAAAAAAACAATTCTTGTACAAAGAAATATTAGTGTTCGATCCACTGAGAAAATCGCAAAATCATATGATGTATCTCACGAAGTGTTTCTTGTGACACCGCAACACGAGACAGTGTGTCGAGTTTATTGGCGAGAAACAAACGTACGAGTTTGATACTGTTCTCGCTTACCAAGAAGGCATCTTCTGATCGATGACGCTCTTGTTCAGAGAGTATGCCTCCGGCACTCGGACTGAAAAAATGTCGCCCGCCTTTTTGCAGACGTTCCCCTGATATGACACATTGACTCGTTTCGAGAGTATATCCGAGATGGGCAAACATTTGTATGAGAAATCCTTCCGTCACAAGAAATATCTTCTCTTTTTGTCCTTGTTTGGCCAACGCATCTGTCAGTGTCAGATAAAGCAAAAGTAAATCAAAGAGCTCTTCATCTGGTTCATCCCATTCTATCAAACGTTCGAAAATATGTACGGTTTCCAATATTTGTTTCAGAATATCACCATCTGTACGCACGAAAAGAAAGCTCTGCTCTGCTACTGCGCCGGCGATTCTCCCGGCACCTCGCCCCTTGACTACGATCACCATCCCATACATCAGTGTCTCGAGTTGTCCTGCGAGTTTGGCCTCAGATTTTCGTACTCCTTTGGCGACGAGCTGGATCTTCCCTGCCGTACGTGTATACATTGTATACAGACGATCGGTTTCCCCAATCTCCTTCTTTCGGAGAATAATAGCGTTATAACGAATCTCCATAGGATTCTTCCATAAACTGATTCTTTCGATAATTCATCGTTGGTATATTGTTTCCATTCATATCTTCATATTCTATCTGAAACAAAGGTTTATTCTGATCAGTCACTGAAACAACAACGCGAGCAACATGAGCATTGTCCTTGGGTCCTTGTACTGACAATCCTAGTCGCTCGAACATTTCTTCGGCAATTCCTCCCTCAGCACCAGTACTGCAAGAAAAAAGCATCGTTTTTGCTTCTGGTGCAAAAAATTGTTTGACGCCACGTCCTATTCCCGATCCTTCGATCTCCGCTGTGGTAAATTGTTCTCGCGCGTGTTCTCCTTCACCAAATGAAACCGTATTTTTCGATCCATGTCCACCGATAAATGCAAAATCTATTTTATGTCCTGTTTCCCCTTGTCCATAGGTTCGATCGAGTGTGATGAGACGTCTAGCAACTGATTCCTTGGAATCAGCTTCTACAATACGTACGCTGTATCCATGAGTCTCGAGGTCTCGCTGTATCTGATCAAGAAGCATCACGCTGTGAAAAAATGCACCATTATGGTCAGCAATCGGAAACAGAATAATTCCATAAGGCTTCTGAATTTCTCTTTCTTCATATTGTTTCACGAGCATTTCTCTCGTATATCGTCCAAAGTGCGTAATACCAAATTGATCAAAAAGCACTGAAGGCGCATCTGAAGAAACTTGTTTCAACTCGTACAACACCTGGAGATTTTGTGTATATGCATACTGATGACTCGGCCCGGTAATTTCTTCTTGTTGATCATCTCCGACACGCATCCACTGTCTCATCATTTTTGAGCCATCGAGACTCGTCATATCGATAGCTGTTTTGAGTGCAAAATCTTTGTTTCGTTCGAAAGCATTGTGATGAACGGAAAATATTTTCCTCCAAAAATTATTATACAAATCACTCCAATCTCTTCCTGTTCCAATCTCTTCTCCTTTCTCTTCTTGTACTTTCTTCTCCTGTTCTTCTTCCTCTCTCCTCTTCTCCCACACAGCTTTGAAAATTCCTCCTATCTGACGAAGGTATTTTGGATTTTCCACACGAAGAAACATTTCTTGCCATACGTGCACCGCTTCATCCCCTCGTGATATCCTCAATGTATCCAAAAAGTTTTTTGCCAGAACAGAGAGATATTCCATAAGGAATGATTCGCCATACGATCGATGCAATTCAAGAGAAGAATTGAGTAGTCCACTCATCATATCGAGTACTGACATCTTTGCCTCTTCGTCTGTTCCGTCCATTATTTTCTTGAGAATCATTTCGCTCTCCATCACTCTCGATTCGATATCAAGAGCCAGATCCTCATCTTCTGTCTGTGCTCGGTCGTGAAAAGAAGAAATTTCGTTCTTTTTTTCTTTTCGTCCGAGATGCCATACTGTTTCGATGAGATGGAGTGTCGAGAGGAGAGTTTCTTCGCAGGACAATCCTTGGGAAATAGTTCGTGGATTTCTCGACACGGCATCTTTTACATTGATAAGGGATTGTGTTTTGGCCGTTTCATTCTCCCGTCCCCATGCGAACGCTGTCTTGCCTTCCAAAAGTTCTATTTCTGCCTGAAGAAGAGATCGCTCCTCGAGTGAGAGTTCTCCAGATACTACTTTTTTTCCATCATCCTGTGGGAGTTTCGATGATATTCCTGTGGGTACTGTTGTAGGAAATTCAGCAGACATACATGATACTTTTATAGAAGTTGTAGATAATCCAGACAAAGATAAGCTCCTTCAACATCTGTCATTTTCCCTGTACGAATATGGGTGCGAAAGTCTGTCAGATTCATCAAAACTACTTCGACCTCTTCTCCGTTGTCCTCAAGTTTTGATTCAGTAATTTTTTCACATTCCGTCGCAACGAAGAAATTTTTCGTATAAGTAGAATACGCATCAGGAAGAACTTCAACAACAAACTGAATGTTTCCTTTATACCCTGTCTCTTCGAGCAATTCTCGTGCGATTGCATCTTCTTTTGATTCATGATCGTTCATTCCTCCTCCAGGTATTTCGAGAAGAATTTTACTCGGTCCTGGTCGGAACTGTTTAGCAAGAATAACTTGATTCTCTTTTGTTAGTGCCAAACAACAAATACTTGAGTGACCCGTTTTGAGATAAAACTCTGCTTCATTTCCCTGAGGCAACCGATATACTCTCTTTTCTATTCCACGACCAAATTTCTTAAATACCTCTTCACGAGAAACTTCTTCCCAATCTTGTACGCCATATTTCATAAACGTTTCAAAGAAAAAGTAAATGATTCGCCATCAATCGATACCGTTTCCGTATATTCGGCATCGGCGAGATTTCCATTCTCAATCTTCGTTGCAAGTACTTTCTTCGCGATTTCAGACGTGAATCGCTCAAAAACTTTTTCTTTTCCCAGATACCCAAGAACAATCCGCTCCTCGACACTGAACCCTGCTTGTTTGCGACCAGCTTGAATAGCACGATTGATTTCGTTCATTTCTCCTTCGAGTTTCAATGCAGGAGTAATTTCTGTATTAAGTATCACTTCACTCTCCAAAGAAGCATCAAAAATAATTTCTTTCACATTCAATTCCTCTTTCAATATTTCCTGAGATTCTTCTTGCAACATTTTTTTAATACGTACTTCACTGAGTGGCTGTCGCACCTTGATATGTGTTCTAGCACGGAGCTTGAGCCCTTCTGTCACAAGGTTGCGTACATCTTGCATCTCTTGATTTAATTTTTCATCGATAAGTTTTTCATCTGCTACTGGAAACAGCGTGAGATGTACAGACGGTTGATTCGTCAAATTTTTATAGATTTCCTCTGAGAGAAACGGAGTGAACGGAGCCATTACTTTTGAAAGAGTGACGAGAACATCATAAAGTGTCTGATACGCATTTTCTTTATCACCATCATCCTCTGATTTCCAGAATCGATCACGACTCCGACGAATATACCAGTTTGAAAGATTATCGATAAATTCCATAATTGGAGTCACAGCACTCGGAATATCATAGCCCGACATCTTCGTATCCACTATCTTGATCAAACTCTGTAGTTTAGAAAGAATCCAGCGGTCCAAGATATTTTCAGATATTGTTTTTTCTTTCTCATTTTCAGGATGCCATCCATCAACATTGGCATACATCACAAAAAATCCGTAGCTATTCCAGAGTGTGCCAAGTTTCTTCTGGACATCTGCGACATCTTTGTCGATCAAAGCAAAATCTTCACCATTCAAAAGTGGTGAACTGACGAGGAGATAACGAAGTGCGTCAGCACTGTATTGGTTGAGCAAAATATTGGGGTCGGTATAGTTACCGAGTGATTTGGACATTTTTTTCCCGTCTGAACCAGCGATTGTTCCTGTCACGATCACATTTTTGAAGGCTTCTTTCCCAAATATTCCGACAGAAACCGCATGAAGATAGTAAAACCATGCTCTCACTTGCCCAACGTACTCTGAGATAAAGTCGCCTGGGAAATTCTCTTCAAATTTTTCTTTGTTTTCGAAAGGATAATGAAATTGTGCAAACGGCATCGATCCTGATTCAAACCAACAATCCATGACTTTTTCTATTCGGTGCATTTCTACTCCGTCCATCTCAAAAGTGATTGCATCGACGTATGGGAGATGATAATCATCAATTGATTTCCCAGAAAGTTCCTGTAATTCTGCATAACTTCCGACGACTTTTGTCACGACACTTCCATCACTCTTGGTTCCCCTCCACACCGGTATCGGTGTTGCCCAAAAACGATCTCGACTCAGATTCCAATCAGGTGCTGTTTCGACGATGTTACGAAAACGCTTCTGTTTGAAATGATCAGGAAACCAATTGATGTTTTCATTCTCTGCAATCATTTTTTCTCTCTGTCCGTCGATATCCATAAACCAACTCGGATGGGCTCGATACATGAGTTTGGTTCCACATCGATGACAATGCGGGTACTCATGCTGTATATAATCGATATGTGTTACCACTCCTTCAACGAGTAAAGTCTTGGCAATTTCCTTGTTCACCTCCCAGATATTTTTTCCTTGCCATCGCCCTCCAATATAGTTCCCATTATCATCGACAGTATTCACGATTGCAAGATTGTTTTTACTTGCGAGAGCATAATCATCCTCACCAAAAGCAGGAGCGATATGTACGATGCCCGTCCCATCTTCAGTGGTGACGAAATCCCCCGCATATATTTTCCACAAACTCTTCCCTTCTGAGGAGGAAATATCTGCTCCATCAGCAATTGGCTCATACGATTTCCCTACAAGATCCTTACCCGACAATTCCCCCTTGACTTCATACACCTTGTCTTTAAAAACAATCGGCACTCTCTCTTTTGAAACGATGTAGTCTCCTTCCTCATCAGTGGTATGAATCCTCTCATAAACAATGTCTTCTCCTACAGCGAGAGCAACATTGGCAGACAGTGTCCATGGTGTTGTCGTCCATGCCAGCACATATGTTTGAGCTTCATCACTCAATCGGAATTTCACATAGACCGATGAATCAGTCACCACTTTGTAACTATTATCCATAGCCACTTCTGATTTGGAAATCGGTGTGGCACACCTCGTACAATACATGAGCACTTTCTCTCCTTCGTATATTTTCCCTTTTTCGTAGAGTGTTTTGAATGCCCACCACACACTCTCCATATACTCCTTATCCATCGTTTTGTAGGCGTTCTTGAATTCGACCCAACGGCCGATTCTTTCGACGGTATCTTCCCAGAGTGAACCTCCTTGCACCATCTCACTGTGACAGGTTTCGATATATTTTTCCAAACCAATCTTTGGAATATCACGCTTGTCTTTGATACCCAATTTCTTTTCTACCAAATTTTCCGCTGGCAATCCATGACAATCCCAGCCCCAACGTCGTTCCACTCGTTTTCCCTTCATTGTAAAGTATCGCGGTACGACATCTTTCACAATCGACGAGAGAAGTGTTCCATAATGAGGCACACCCGTGATAAATGGTGGGCCATCATAGAAAACATAGGAATTTTTCTTATCCCGCTCTTCAACTGATTTCCGAAACGTACCATCCTCTTTCCAGAAAGCAATTATTTCCTGCTCCATCTCTGCGTATTTTTTCCTCAGATTTACTTCTTTGAACATATGCTTATGACTGAAAAATAAAAAATCCTCAACACAAAATTGTGTAAAGGACGTTTGAAAACGTGGTACCACCTTACTTTAGTATCATGTATTTCGTATCATGTATAGTGTATCGAAAAATACAGTCTACGGAATACGTTATACAAAATACCCTCTTCACGGCTATTACGGGCCTACCCGATGGATTCTACGTCTCCGTATGAGATTTCTTTCCATGGCTCCAGAGTGATAACTCCTTCATTGCCTCTCAAAATTGTACTGCCAGTGTAACACGTTCTCTCTATCAAAGCAACAAAAAAAGCCTACATCTTGAGGCTTCTTTTGAAACATATTTAGAAAGTCATTGTGACAAGTTTCCAGACGTTGTACCCAAAGACAAAAACAGCGGAAATAATGATGAGATTGCAGACGAGAAAGAAAACAAATTCTCCTTGTCCTGTGCTGAGAGTGTTGTGCATAACAGTCTGATAAAAATAACTGTTATGTATAGCACATTTTCACTATTTTGTCAATTCCCAGCTATTACAACTTCCTTATACGAGCCTTTTTCTGGGTAATAAGTATCATCGAGTGTCTGCCCAATGCTCTCTTCTTTGAGCATACCATAGAGTTGATCGAGGACATCACCATGAGAGACAAGTACCACCTTTTTCCCCTCATAAACTTTTTTCACATCACTTACGAGCTGTGTCAGACGTCCTCGCATATCGATGAAGCTCTCAACACCATCTTCACCATCCGTCATGATACGTGCTCGCATATCAGGATACTTGGAAAAAAACTTTTCTATCGGCTCCCCGTTATAAATACCCATTCCTGTTTCGTGAAGACGATCGTCGATGAGCACTTCTCTTCCTGTTTTCTCTGAAATAATCTCCGCTGTCTCACGTGTTCTCTGGATCGGAGAAGCAAGGATGATATCGATATTTTTTCCTGCCAGAAATTCGGCAGTCGCATGGACTTGTTCTATCCCTGTTTCAGTCAGATGCATCTTGGTCTTTTCTGGGAAAGAGTTGCCGACGTGATTCACATTGTTCTCTGCCTCCCCGTGCCGTACGAGATAGAAAGTAATCATATTTTTTTAATAAAGGAATTGATAGACATCAAGACCAATAGCAATAGTAAAAAGAAGTACGGCTGATCCAACAGCTTTGAAGGCAAAACGAATCAATTTTTCATCCCAACCCAATTTCTTTTTATATTTCTCTTTGTATTCTTTTTTCAGTCGTGCCATGTTTTTGTTTTTACTGGTTAAAAATATATTTTTGTTCTTTAGATATCTCTTACAAGAATTTTTCTCACACGATCTCCCTTCGACTTCGCTCAGGATGATAGCTCGGGCTCTCACATCTTCTCTGGAGCATCGATACCCATCAGATCGAGCGTTTCTTTGAGTACGATTTTCGTCGCACGAACCAGCTCGAGACGAGCGAGGCTCTGTGCACGATTTTCTTCATCTATTACCTTACAGTCATTATAAAAAGAATGGAACGTATCTGCAAGCCTGATCGCATAGTGAGCAATCTTATGTACTTCGTATGTTTCCGCAACCTCTTCTACCACTTCAGAAAATCGTGACAATTCTCGAATGAGTTCGATCTCTTTTGGTTGCAATGGAAGGGAAGAAAGAGTTTCTTCTTCTGAGACAACAAAACCTTTTTCCTCAGCCTTTTTCAAAATACTGACAATACGAGCATGAGCATATTGGACATACGGACCGGTAGCTCCATCAAATCTCACTGATTCTTCTACATCAAATTCAATTTTACTCACTGATGAATGTCGCAACATACCAAAACGAATAGCTCCGAGAGCCACCATTTCTGGGTCTGGTGATTCTGAGAATTGCTTTCTGACACTTTCTGTCACTCGTTCGATAAGTACTCTTGCGGGGACCACATTCCCCTTACGAGAAGACATACTCTCCCCACCTTTCAGTGCGACAAATTCGTACCCACAATGAACCATTTTTTTATGGAATCCGTACAACTCAAGAATTTTGAACAACTGCTGAAAATAGAGACTCTGACGAACATCAACAACGATGACACTTTTGTCGATACCATATTTTTCGAATTTTTCCTTTGCCAACGGAATATCCTTGAGCGCATAGAGAGCACTCCCATCTTTCCTTACGAGTACAAGTACACCAAGATGAAACTGTTCCAGATTCGCGATCACAGCACCGTCGCTCTGCTCGAGGATTCCCTTTGCAAGAAGCTCTGGGAGAATTTTTTTACCAGCCTCTTCCTCGATACTTTCAAAAAAATACACGTCGAAAACAACCCCCAACTGTTGATAGATACTTTCAAATTCATCCATTGACCATTCTTTTGTTTTCTTCCACAAAGCAACCAATGTCTCATCTCCCTCCTCAAATTTTTTCTGCAGAGCCTTGAATTCATCCTCGTATTCAGGATTATCCTCGATTTTCTGTGTCGCTTCCGAATACACCTTCCCTAAAAATTCAGCTTTATTTGAAAGAACATCCAAATTTTCATCTGCATAAAATTTCGTCAGTCCCCACAGACATTTGGCAATATGTGTTCCAGTATCACCAATATAATTTGCAGCAATAACTTCGTGTCCGGATTTTCGAAGAACATTCACTATCGTACTACCTATAAAAACATTTCTCAGGTGTCCAATATGGAATTCCTTATGCGTATTTGGTTGAGAATATTCCACCATTACCTTTTCTTTTTTTTCCTTCACACTGTAACTTATGCCAGATTTTTTTTCATTGATCTGTGTCACGATATCTCGGAAGTATGCTGGAGAAAAATAAAAATTGATATGCCCTGGATGGACAACTTCTACTTTTTCAAATTCCTCTGAAGAAAGTCTTTCTTGAAGCATCGGAGCAATTTCCATCGGGCTTTTCTTGGCCAATTTAGACAACACCAGTGCAATGTTCGTTGTATACTCACCAAATTGGTCGTCTTTGGGACGTTCTACACGGATTTCTGGCAAGACAAAATCAGCTAAAAACCCTGTGTGTTGGAGTTCTGACAACGCTGTACCAATTTTTGCTTCGAGTATTTTCTTCATATCATTCATCGTAGCGTACAAACAAAAAAAAGTGAAGCGAATAGAGGTATGTCAAAAGAAATGAAAAACTGCCAACATCTTCTTTGGAGATACTGGCAGCTTCTATGATTTCGAGAAGAACGATCAATGAGACGATAGTTCCTCGGGTTCATCATCGTCATTGCTTCTGATGAATGCTTTTGTGGGCTTGTCATCAAACTTTCTGCCTTTGACCACCCACGTTCGCTTCATGACTTCGCCCCATGGCTGTTCGATAACTTGCCTAGAAACATCGACCATAGATTGGATGAGCGAATTGCCCGGTGTCCATTTTGTCGGAACCATATTTCTTGTTCTGACATCGATGTCCTTTCTGTCAAACAGGATTCTGGTACCCTTACCTGTTGGGATTCTCAAAATATTCATCTTGTGCTCCTCAGAGAAAGCTTATGAACCATTCACAAACTTCATATTACGGTACCATATTTCGTATGCTTGTCAAGAATAAGATTTGCTTATTTGAGCCAAATGTGAAAAAATAGAGGAAAAGAAATCTTATGACGGTTATAACTACCAATAGAAGAGCAAGTTTCGATTATACCTTGGACGGACGTTATGAGGCTGGTTTGGTATTGACTGGATCCGAGGTAAAATCGGTAAAAACAGGCCATGCGAGCCTCAAAGGAAGCTTTGTAACCGTCAAAGGGACGGAGCTCTATCTGACCAATGCTCTCATCCCCCGCTACCTCCATGCTCACCCCGATACCCAGCACGAGCCGAGTCGCCCCCGCAAACTCCTCCTCCGCAAGAGAGAAATACGCTTTCTCATCGGAAAATATCGCACAGAAGGCTTGACATTGGTGCCTATCAGGTTGTATACTAGGAAACAACTTGTCAAGTTGGAATTTTCTGTCGGAAAAGGCAAAAAGAACTACGATAAGCGCGGAGATATCGGCAAAAGAGACGCTAAACGCCGTATCGAACGAGCGATGCGTTCATGAATTCGTAATTTTCAATTCGTAATTTTCAATTTTCAAACAATGTCACAATCCCTCAATTCAGGAATTCTGTCATTAGAAATTCATTGGAAATTAGAAATTGGAAATTAGAAATTTTCCAATATGGGGTTGTTTAGACTCGACAGGGTGTACTTTCAAAATAGGCAAGCCGACCTCGATGATATGGTCGTAAAACTCGTCATCACGATGATAAATGCAAACTTCATCACAAAGACCAAGAACGCACTTGCGCAAGCATTTGCACCTTCTTTCAGTCTTGCTCTCGCCTAATTTACTTTAGTGCGGAGCCATCAGAGTCCTGATTCTCGGTAAGGAACTTCTGGTGTCATATAATCGAGACGTGACGAAAGTATTTCTTTTTCTTTGTACTTTCTGATCGTATTGCAAAAGAAAAGAATGATTGAGGATTTTGTCTGCTTTCTACCTCACTCATTTATACAAAGCACTCTAAGCTTGTAGAATATTTTGCAAAAGCATTTCTGGACATGGGTGCAATTCCCATCAACTCCACATAATTTTATTGTACACAGAAAAAGTGAGAAGAAGACGCCACAATAGACCGAAACCGAAAGCGCAAGTCAAAATACGTTCACGTCTGAACGAACAAATTCTTGCGCCAGAAGTTGTCGTGATTGATGCAAATGGTATCAATCATGGTACGATGGCTACCCTAGATGCGATCGCACTCGCCAAGGAGCAAGAAGCAGACCTCGTGGAAGTCTCCCCTCTTGCAGTGCCACCCGTATGCAAAATTACTGATTTCGGTAAGCTCCAGTATCACCAGGCCAAGCAAGAACAACAACAGAAAGCCAAGCAAAAGAAAGTCGAAACCAAAGGAATCCGTATTGGTTTCCGCACTGACAGTCACGATCTTCTTTTCAAAAAGACTCAGGCAGAGAAATTTCTCGCCAAAGGAAACAAAGTACGCGTAGAGATGGTCCTCCGTGGTCGAGAGAAAGCGATGCAAGAAAAAGCTCGTGAAAATCTCCATGAATTCCTCCGTAGCATCACTATTCCTCATCGTTTCGAAGAAGAAGTAAAACGCGGACCTATGGGATTCAATGCTCTCATCGTCGCCGAATAAATGATTTTTTTAATAATCGTATGCCAAAATTGAAAACGAGAAAGTCAGTGAGCAAGAAAGTAAAAATCACTGGAAGCGGAAAATTGAAAACACGCGCTACTGGTCAGAACCACTACAACTCACGTGATACCGGCAAAGCCAGCCGTGCCAAACGTCAGGACAATAGTGTATATCCAGCTGTCGCCAAGAATATCAAAGCTTCTCTCCCTTACTCACTCTAATTCATTTCTAAACTCCTGAGACTTCACAATTATGACAAGAATCAAAAGAGGTGTAATGACCAAAAAACGCCATAAGAATATTTTGCAAGCAGCCAAAGGTTTTCGTTGGGGACGAAAAAATCTCTTCACCAAAGCCAAGGAAGCTGTGATCAAAGCTGGGAAATATGCCCATCGCGATCGTCGTGCCAAGAAGCGCAGTTTCCGCAGTCTCTGGATTGTTCGATTGAACACTGCTCTCGGATTGAACGGCATGAAGTACAATGAATTCATTGCTCTCGAGAACAAAAAAAGTATTGCTCTTGATCGCAAAGTATTGTCACAATTAGCTGTGGAAAATCCTGAGATTTTTACGAAGTTTGTAGAGTCTGTTAGATAGACTAGCTGTCAACCCGCCCGCAACGCATTCGCGTAGCGATTCGGGCAGGGAATCCTGAAGTCTTCACAAAATTTGTCGAGAAGGTTCGCTAATCTTCTCTCCTATAAAAAACTCTTCTCATTCGGGAAGAGTTTTTTTATTATCATTCCCGACTCGATCGGGAATCCAGATTATTAAAAATAAGCCCTGTTCTGGATCCCCGCTGGATGTTTATCCGCCGATTGGAGGACGAGGATGACAGAAAACAAAAGCCTCGTAATTCACAGTGTCTTATGTCATTCCCGACTTGATCGGAAATCCAGAAAATAGGCTAGAAATAGCCCATTCCTAAAGCATATTTTGACATTTACCCATGCACCAAATGAGCTTCAATCTTCTTCTATCCTTTGAACAAACTCTTTTCAAAAACTACAGGAGAATTCACCTCAATGAAAGTTTTATGTATAATATTCGACAAAGCTCATCTTGGTAGCTGGGCTTGCATTTTTATGCATTTTGTGCTATAATAGATAGTTACAAAATGAGGCGGTGCCTCGGGAGTAACAACGGTGGGTATTGGTCCCGTCCAGATAGTCTGGTCGAGGCTCTCGCCCATCTCGGGCACCTTAACAATTTTTTTGAAGGAGAATAGAAAATGGATTCTGTAAATATCCTCGGCATTTTCGTCGGCATTGCTATCGTCTATGGTTTTTTGGTCATTCGTTATGTCAACAAACCATTCCACTGGGTCGTAGAAATAAATCTCTTAAAAAAGATGAGTTGTTCTGTTTGGGAGCCTGGATTACAAGTCCTTTGGTTTCCTATTCCGCCATTTATGTTTGTGAAAAACAAAATTGATATGTCACAAAAGCCAGTCACCATTCATATGGGAATGAAAGAAGGTGTCGGTCGTCATGATCCAATCGATTTCAAAGATGCCAAAGCTGGTGTCTTGGTACAAGTAATCTATGAAGTTCAAGATCCAATCAAGGCCACCTATGACGTACAGGAGTCAAATCTAGATATCGTATCTCATGATGACACTGGGAAAGAAATTCATCTTCATTTCCATGGATACGAACGGGCGACACTCAATCGTATTGAGGCTACGCTTCGTAGCTTCTTCGGGAGCTATACTTTTGATGAAGCAAACGAAGATAGCAACAAGTCAGCAGTCGAGAAAGGTGTCACTGAAAAAGTTCAGAAAGAAATTCTTGACAACTGGGGTGTCAAAGTGATTCTTATCGACATCATTGATTTTGTCCTTGATGAAAAAACAGCTGAAATTCGCCAAGGCAGACTCGCTGCCAAAGTGAAAGCTGAAACATTAGCTCTGGAAGCTGAAGGTGAAAAAAATGCCACTATCACAATTGCTGAAGGCAAGAAGCAAGCCACCATCACAATCGCTCAAGGCGAACGTGAAGCAGCTCAGTTGGCCGGACAAGGAGAACAAGAGCGATTGAAAGCGGTAGCTGATTCCGGACTTGGTTCCGCTCATGCTGCTGCCTACATCATCGCCCGTGGAGCAAACGAAGCGATTGCAAAAGGAAATGCTACTATCATCGCCACAAGCGAAGGTGGGAATATGAATTTTGCAGCAACTCTCGCTGGTATTGCAAAAGGTATGTCTGGTGAGGGAGAAAAAAAATCCCAACCAACTGATCCAAAAACTACTAGCGGAACGTCATCAACATCTACCCCCTCTCTCACACCGAGAAAAAGGGGTGGTAACAATACCTAAGGAGGTTTATATGTTTTATGGCATCATTGCTGGGCTCTGCATTATTGCAGGCTCTTTGTTAGGTAATGTTTGGTGGGGACTAATTAGTGGTCTAACTGTAGACCTGATTGTGTTCCTTTGGAATAAAGGGGTGTTCGGTACTATCCGGACGCGTTGGCAAAAAACAACTGCAACAGCCACTCCGACAGGAACAGTAGCGGTGGCACCAAAGAAACCTCTTCCTTGGATGAAAATAATCGGCGGAGCGATTCTTACTGCTTTGTTCGTACATTTTTACACAGGGCACGGCTTTCTTGGGTTGGGTGGGTATTCCAAGACCAACGCTTACGGATGGAATCTCATCGAAACTATCACCTGTCCTATGGGGAAAGAGTCCTGGGAAAATGGTCGGGGCTGGTGTACTAGTCAGACGAGATTGGAACCAGGAACATACCGACTCCTTTTCAAAGAAGTACGTTGGGAAGTTGCTTTCTGGGATCCTGTCTCAAAACAGGTTGCTCAGTATCGTCAGGTACCAGTTCAAGGCATTCCCTTAGACGAATGGCAAAATAATCCATCGTTCATGCGAACGTTTCTCAAAGACGCTCCAGTCGGTGGTAATCGTCGACTTGGTTCAGTCGTTGCAAAAATCGAAGGACAGGAGGCCTTTGATCCTCTTCAAGAAAGGTCGTTCGATATCAGTCGGACAGCAACCATCTCAATCGGTCCGAACATTCCTTTTTGCGATACATCATTTGTACATAACCGTGGAGTGATCATCGTTGAGATCGAGAAAGAAATGGAATAATTTCCATTTTTGAAATCAAAAAAACGGCGACAATGATAATACTCATTGATCGCCGTTTTCTTTTTCTCATACAACTGGTGTTTATGAATCATTTTTTATACTTGCATTTTTATGCGTTTCGTGCTTTAATAAATGGTTACAAAATGAGGCGGTGCCTCGAGAGTAACAACGGTGGGTATTAGTCTGTCTAGACAATCTGGTCAGAACTCTCGCCCATCTCGGGCACCTTAACAATTTTTTCTCTTAATTTGATGGTTCTGATCCCAAGGGTCAGCGTCATCGTAACAACAACTGAAAGGAATAGGAAATGGCAACTGAAAAGAAAGAAGTTCGTGATGTCTCACGGACAATACAGACAAAGGGGTGGATAAAAAATCTCTTGTGGATTGGTCTTGCGATCATCATCATCGCCATCATCATTAATTCCTTTGGTGGTGGAAATGGTGCAAGTAGCTTCCGTGGGTATTCCAAAACTTTTGAGCTTGAAGTGGCAACACTCGAACCTCATAAACTCTGTGGTGTACCTCCTGGTGAACATACGTTTGTGGTCCCAAAAGGACGTGAAATTGAAGTCTTTATCCAAAGAGAAAAGACTGATATCACCAGCGCCTTGCGTGTGAACCAGACACTCCCCGGAGAAACATTCTCTGTAGGAGATGACAGTTGTGTCATCGTTTCATTTGCTGTAAACGCAAATTTTCAGAGAAACGCATTTGACAGACAAGTGATTGCAATAACATTCAAGTAAATGTAATTTGCAGCCATCAAAAAACGGCGACAGTGATAACATTCATTGATCGCCGTTTTCTTTTTGTTCGAATATTTTTATACGAAGAGTGCAGCGATCTGTGTCACGATGATGAGCGCAGTGAGAGCGACAGCGATACCGATGATAGCATACGTGACGATTTTCTTGCCTGTTTCTGCACGTCCTTCATCACCTGAGGCTGTGATGTAGGTGAGACCACCGATGACGAGCATGATGATACCGAGTATACCGACGACGGAGAGGAGAAATTGGAGAATACTGAGTGCTATTTCTGTCAGCGTTCTTGTCCCTGCAGGGAGAGAATTACTAACTGGTCCCCAACCGAGGATGTCACCTATTTGTTTCAGAAATGATGGTGCAGCGATACCTATTGCGAGACCAATCATGGCTGCAGTGATCGCCCCTTTGGCAGTCTTCATTCTTCCCTCATCCCCTGCTGAGGTGATATAGATGACAGCACCGATGACGATGAAAACGAGAGACAGAACAACAATGATACCTCGCAGTTCTCCCAGAAGTTTCCCGAGGACTCCTTCGACAGTATCAAAACCAAGAGGATTACCAAATGAAATGGTCGTTGGTGCTCCTGGAACTGGTATACCAGGACAACCTGCAGGAATTGGAATAGCAGAACAATCAGCAGGAGCAGACGGAGCACAGCAGAGCTTTCCTGCATTGGCACCAGTACAAGAACCATTCGATAAACGTCCGCCTGGACAATCACCTCTGACAGCACTTTCACACGTATTCGGGCTTGCGCATCCAGCAGCAGGAGAAGGAGTTACTACTTTTGGAACACAACATCCATCAGCATTGGCACTATACCAATGTTGACATAAGCCAACATAATTCTCAGTTGCATTATCGCATCCATCTGAAGAAGGAGTTACTCTTATTTTACATATACCACTTTGTCCATTACAACTGGCTTCACTTATTAACCTATCTTCAAAAGGACCTGAAGCAGTACTTGTCCCTAAAACACAGCATCCATAAGAAGCGCCAGCATCACAAAGTCCAACATATTTTGATGTCGGTGCTGTACATCCATTTGTAAACGGAGTGAGTTTTATTTGGCAAGTACCTCCCCAGCCACCAGATGATTCTGGTCTTGTACAATTTGCTGTACCAATAACCAAATCATCAGCAGACACTTCTTGAACAAATCCTAGTGAGAAAAAAGAAAAAAGAAATACAAAGAAAAAACTCATCGAGTAAAATGTATTTTGCTTCAGAAGTGACATAGTTATGATGGGTTACTTTTTTAGAATCAGAGAAGGGTGTACTAATAAATCACTCCGCTCGTACCAGTACTCGTAAGTCCTGCAATGGTATTGATGATAATAAGTCCAGTGAGAGCGACCACGAGACCAATGATCGCGTACGTCATATTGTGTTTGGCAGTCTCGGCGAGTTTCTCATCCCCGGCAGACAAGAGATACTGCGTACCAGAAATGACGAAGGCAATGACACCAAGAATACCAATAAGACCGAGTAACCAATTCATTACTTTCGTAATCAATTCAAAAACAGTGATGTCTGAGAGCCCGCCCAACGTTCCTGAGCTCGGAAAGCATGTCCCTGCCTTCATTATAAATCCTGACGGACAAGTGCCACTTCCTGATGTCGATCCAGATCCTGTACTCGATGCAAATCCTCCAGAAGCGGAACTGCCAAATGACGTGCCAGTTGCTGGATTATATGTACAAGGGATGACGGTTCCAAAATCGTCATAACAGGCACTTCCTCCTGTAGCAGAACCAGTAGAAGCTCCAGTTGCTGGATTGTAGGTACAGGGAACGACAGTTCCAAAATCATCATAACAGGCACTTCCTCCTGTAGCAGAACCAGTAGAAGCTCCAGTTGCAGGATTGTATGTACAAGCAACTTCATTACCAAAATCGTCATAACAGGCAGATCCTGAACCAGTGCTGGCAGAAGCTCCGGTTGCAGGATTGTAGGTACCGTTTACAACATTGTTAGATATCGTAGGCACACAACAGTAAGTTATACCTTGTGCCGTGCAATCTGAAGTACCGGTCACAGAAGTAACATTTCCTCCTGCACAAACATCACCGCACACACCATTCGTATAACTTGAACAAAGCGGTGAATTCCCTGATGTTGAAGCTGAACCGCCTCCATTAGAATTTTTGCAACAAGGATTGGGAGCTGGATCTGGAAATAAAGAAGAGCTCTCTATTGGACAATCATTATTAGGATCATTCGGATCATATAAGTAGTCTGCCAAATTAGCACAACCACCCGGAGCACAAATTCCTCCATTGAGTATACAATTAGCACCATCACCCGCAACTACAATCGAAGTTTGTAAAAAAAAGCTTATTCCAATAAAAGAAAAGAATGACAAGAAAAATATTTTGCGCATATATTTTATGTTTTTTCGAAAAAATTGTTTTTTATTTATCGCTCTTTTATACTACTCTTTTCCAAGAGAAAAAACAAGATTATTCATTATCAAAAAATCGCTCTTTATAAAAAGAGCGATTTTTGATAGAACATGTAAACCACAATTTTCTAAATATCTAGAAAGTAGTAGTAGTTGTAGTTCCAGTAATACCGCCAATAGCATTGACGACAATAAGGCCGATCAAAGCAATTACAAGACCAATGATAGCATACATCATAATAGATTTCGCTTTTTCGATCTGTCCCTCATCACCAGCGGCGGTGAGATACATAATACCGGAAATGACGAATGCAATAACGCCGAGTACACCAATGAGACCAAGCAACCAATTCATTACGTTGGTAACGAGGTCAAAAACGGTATTATCTGAAAGACTCCAAGCTGCATTACCAGTAGCAGTTGGGTTAAAACCTTCCGGAGTAGCCACTCCTGAACTGACTACGGCTCCTGCCATAAGAGGAGTTGCTATCACAACTGTTGCAACAACTGCAAACAGAACTTGTTTCATATTTTTCATATTTTCTCACCCCCTTTCTTTTTCATTTTTATTTTTTGTTATTTGTTGACTGTTAGCTGTTATTTTTTTCCTCAATTTTCTAGGAAAAAAATGCTGCTAATTGTCCTGTGAGTATGAGTGATCCGAGGGCGATGGCGATACCGATGACCGATCCTATGGCAGCATTTTTTGCCAATCGCATACGATCTTCACTTCCTGCAGCTGTGATATATATCACGCCAGCAATCACTAACCCGAGTATACCAGAGATACCTATAATTGACAACAGAAAATTGAGAATGTCACTGAGTATTGAAGTGAGTGGTTTCGCATCGGTGATGACCCCTGCATACACTGTTGGTATCTGAAAAATATTGTGCATATTTCTTTCCCGAAGGCCCTGAGCCTGTCGAAGGGTTTTAATTTTTATTTTTCCAAAGGCCCCGTCATCGACTCCGAGATCGCTCAGACTCGAGGAAGAATTATCTCTTATCCTGCATCCATTATCATTCCCGTCTTATCTACTCGTATCACACGAAAAGGTAAATCCTCTCGCAGAAATACCGAGTCCAGGGACATTTGCAGAAGTGACACGGAGTACAGTCATCACAATAAGCCAGGCTGAAAGCATCACCGCAAACCCGATAAATGCCGCTTTGATACCTCCTTTGGCAGTTGACATCATCCCTTCATCTCCTGCGGATACGATATAGAGGATAGCCATAGCTACGATAACAACAATAGCAATCACCGTCATGATACTGAGGCCCCAGGTGATAATACCACTTCCTCCGACGATGATATGACAGATAGTACAAGGAGCCATTTCAGCAGCCGTGCCTGAATTGCGTCCACATGGGATGAGCGCAGCGGAAGCAGAGATCGGTGCAAATGTAAGAAAGAAAGAAAAGAAGAAAATGCTCAGAAAAAAAATGCGTCGATACATAAATATAAAAATATATGAATTTTTGTACAAGAATAGTATATCACGAAAAAGAAAAAAATATGTAAAGAGCTGATTGTTTTTCTCAAGCAACCTCTCTGGGTAGCCATTCATTTGCCCCAGCGGGCAAACTCTTTGCGTGAACTTTTTTTCATCCGACGAAGCGTCGGAACCATGCTGAAAAAAATTTCAAGCCTCCCAGAAAGATTCTTGAAAAAACAATCAAAAAAAATCGCCCCCATAGTGGAGCGATTTTTCTTTTCTTCGTTTTTTGTTCTTTGTTAACTCTGTTCTTTGCTACCTGTTAATTGCTCTCTACCCTTTTCTTCCTGCTTTCGTACGTCCTGTTTCGCTCAAGATTTGTTTACGGAGACGGACGTTGTGAGGAGTCACTTCGAGATATTCATCTGAGAGAATGATTTCAAGTCCACGTTCGATAGAGATTTCGATCGGTGGTACGAGTTTGATCGCTTCATCAGCTCCCGATGATCGCATGTTACTCATTGCTTTCCCCTTGATAGGATTGACCGTCATATCAGTACCCTTGGTGACGTTACCTACGACCATACCTTCATACACTTCTGTCGAAGGAGAGATATAGAGCGTACCGCGTTCCTGGAGATTGTTGAGTGAGAATGCGAGTGCCTTGCCGGTAGCCATCGAAACCATCGATCCTTCTTCGCGTTTCTTGATCTCACCTACGTATGGACGGAAGCCGAGGACACGAGTATAGAGCGTGCCTTCACCACGAGTATCCACCATAAACTCTCCACGATATCCGAGGAGTCCGCGTGTCGGTACTTCAAATATAAGACGGGTGTATCCACCTGAACCTTCTTTCATTTCCATCATGATGCCCTTCCGCTTGCCCATTTTTTCGATCACGGTACCAGATACTTCGAGAGGACATTCTACGGTCACTTCTTCGAATGGTTCTGATTTCACGCCATCGACTTCTTTGATGATGACCTGTGGCTGAGAAACTTGGACTTCATAGCCTTCACGACGCATATTTTCGAGGAGGATAGCGACATGGAGCTCACCTCGTCCATAGACTTTGTAATGGTCATCAGCAAAATCGATACGAAGTCCGACGTTGATTTCGAGTTCTTTTTGCAAACGTTCACGAAGTTGTTTGTTCGTCACGAATTTTCCTTCGCGTCCAGCAAAAGGAGAGTCGTTCACCACGAAGTTAAGAGAAATAGTCGGTTCGTCGATATCAATAGCTGGGAGGAGTGTTTGATCTGGAGTGACACAGAGCGTATCTCCGATTTCTACCGTGAGGAGACCAGCAATCATCACGATATCCCCTGCTTCTACTTCGGTCGCTTCGACGCGTGCCAATCCACGGAAGGTGAAAAGTTTCACGATACGACTCGTCTCATTTTTCCCGTTCCCATTTCGCATGAGTACGTTGTCGCCTACCTTGAGTTTTCCTTCGTACATACGAGCAATAGCGAGACGTCCGACGAAATTATCGTATCCGAGGTTGAATGGTTGTGCACGGAAAGGGCTCGCAATATCATTTTTTGCAGGAGCTACTTCTTCGAGAATCGTGTCGAGAAGAGGAAAAAGATTCTCACTGTCTCCATCGAGAGTGAGTTTGGCAATACCCTGACGAGCGATAGCATACACTGTTTTGAAATCGAGTTGCTCATCATTCGCTCCAAGATCGAGGAAGAGTTCATAGACCATTTCTTTCACTTCTTCTGGGCGAGCAGCTGGCTTGTCGATTTTGTTCAACACAACAATCGGTTTCAGTCCGAGTTCGAGAGATTTTTTCAACACAAAACGCGTCTGTGGCATCGGACCCTCCTGGGCATCGACGACGAGTACCACACTGTCGATAGAACGGAGTACGCGTTCCACTTCAGAACCAAAGTCTGCGTGACCAGGTGTATCGACGATGTTGATTTTCGTATCTTTCCAAATCAAAGCGGCATTCTTGGCATAAATAGTGATACCACGTTCTTGTTCGAGAGCATTCGAGTCCATCGAGACGCTCGCATCCGTGACCATGCCTGTTTGACGCATCAACGCATCAGTAAGAGTTGTCTTGCCATGGTCCACGTGTGCGATGATTGCGATGTTTCTTATTTCCATATAAATAGTGTTTAATATCATTGAAAAAAGGCGTAGGAACGCCTTTACCGAAGGTTTTCACATTGTACCTCAAAGAGAGTATCCTGTCAAACACTCGATATCATAGTAATATTCTTCACGAGACAGTATTACCGTGCTCCGGCATTAATACGATTGGTAGCAAGTGACAATGCTTCATTCATACGAGTTTCTCCTCTATTGACTGCATTGATAGCTTCGAGCAATGCCGAGGTAACGGTCTCTGGACTTCCCTGGTACCCGTTCTTCGCAATGAGATTGCCGAATGCAAATGGAGCAAGGGCACTGTCTGTTTTCTGTGTACTGATCAGATCTCGTCTTGCTGCTGGCTTTCTTGTTTTTTCGAGATATTTCTTTGCAGGATCAAAAGTAAGCGTGAAATCTTTGGATGTATTTGCCAATCCATTCGTCAGTGTCATCATATTGTTCGTATGAGGAAATGTCATATACCGGATGAATTGCCAGGCCTCATGTATACGGAGTGTATTTTGTTGTAAAGCATCGACGGTCGTTGACTGATCAGCGAGAATGGTCTTGTTCTTGGCAACAACAAAACCCCAATAATTCGCAAAGTTCACTGGCTTTTCTCCGGCGAACTGTGGCAATGGTGCAACACCAAAATTAAATTTGGAGTTCTTTTTCTTCAACTCATCATATCTCCAAGAATAGTTGAGCATCATACCGAGCGTCCCTTCATAGAAGGCATCTACAGAATAGTGCAAACGAGGGTTCCACGAATAGACGCGTGATCGAATATCAGCAAACTGATTGTAGAATGCGAGAGCAGACTCCGCTTTCAGATCGGCAAAAGAAACTCTTCCTCCCTGAGTATTTCCTATATCAACATATTTCTGAAGCATAAGCGTGAGTAAAACATCAGAAGAGCGATTGATGTTGTCCCCTGTCCCAAGTGCGATACCGGACTGAATGATGTTTCCGAATTTGTCGACACGATTCAATCTACCAACCATATCCACTACTTCTTCCCATGTCGTTGGAGGATTGACGATACCGACAGCGTTGAACAAGTCTTTGTTATAATACAGTCCGAGCGAATCGACAGAAAGCGGAGCACTATAAATCTGATTCTTGCTGATGAAATCATCGGCTACCACATCCACAAACGAATCACGATAAAACTTCTCTGCGACAGAAGAATCTGGCATTGGAACAATTTTGTCTTCGAACGTACTTCTCCATGCATTGCGAATCATGAAAATATCTGGCCCATTCCCTGATGCAAGTGCATTGAGCAAATCTTCCTGGTATGTTTCAGCAGACATCTTTCGATAGATGATACTTCCTATATAGGGGTTGATGCTCTTGTACTGCGCAAAGAGCTCGCTATATGCGTCGGAATCATCTACGACACCCCATACTTCCAGATTCACTTTATAGCCTTGGGGTGGGGTAGACTTGAACCCACATCCTGAGAGCGATACAGCTCCAATGATGAGGAGAGTAAAAGCAAAAAAGTATTTTTTGGTCAATGTTCTCATATGAGTATTTATTTCTTGATCACAAAAGCATAATGATAACCTCCGACTGGCAGTTCTTTTTCTACTGTCAATCCAATGGCAGTCACAAGCGTGGTCAAATCTTCAGGACTGATACGAATTCCTGCATCAGGACCGACAAGCGTATCCTCGGCATTCCACTCCATCACGAGCATATGCCCACCCTTTTTGAGGATGCGTGAGGCTTCCTTCAAAATAATATCTTTCTTTTCATTTTGTAACAGAATATCTTTGAGAAGTACCCAGTCGATACTTTCCGGAGAAAGTCCACTTCCATTTTCTTTTTCGAGATTGGCTCGTTTGGGAGTGACATTGATAAGGTTCATCGTTTTTGCTCCACTCGTCACTGCCTCGAGAGAAGACGGGAGTATATCAAAAGCATATACTTTCCCTTCTGATCCAACACGTTTGGCAAATTCGAGAGAAAAGAATCCTGCACCACAACCAAAATCAGCAACAATATCCCCTTCTTGTATATCGAGAGCATTCACGATAGAGGTAGGATCAGTAAACGTCATCGCGAGTGGAGCATTCATAATAATAGAAAATATTTTATTTTTTATGTACTTTCAGTATACAACACAATAGACAGGATGGAAAACAAATCATCTTGCTCCAAATCCTTTTTTCCTGTACAACAGAAAGGTAGAAACTCTGGAAGTGTGGCGCCAGCCCAGAGCTGGTCCGCCTTGGTCGGAGAGTGGTTGTAATAAGATGGAAGCGTGGCCGAGTGGTTGAAGGCACCGCTCTCGAAAAGCGGCATACCGGTAACGGTATCGGAGGTTCGAATCCTCCCGCTTCCGCAAAATGAAAACTTCAGTTCTGGGCCCAAGGCCCATCAGCCTTGGGCTGAGAATCTCTCCCGCTTCCGCAGTGAACAACGGGTTTACCCCCACACCAATGCATTGGCGTGGGGGTTTACTCTAAGCCAAAATCGTGATACGGTATGAACACAAGCGGTAATATCGTTTTATGTTCAATTTTATCCAAACACTTTCACCGATGGTCCTTTACAGTATTCTTGCAGCACTCCTCTTGGGAGAAGTTCTTCTTTGTGGTTTCGTTATCGGGTTATTCATACAAAACAGACGCCTGAAAAAGAAATTGCATCTTTTCTTTTCTGGGAAAGAAGCCAAAGATCTTGAGAAGGTTCTTATCGATCAGTTGAACGAAACCAAAGCGCTCGATCAAGAAATTCAGGAACTCTTTGAAATTTCCAATCGATTACGGGAGCTGGCAATGAAAAGTGTGCATAAAACCGCTCTCATCCGCTTCAATCCATTCAAAGAAGTAGGGAGCAATCAAAGTTTCTGCGTCGCACTTCTCGATGGAAAGAATTCTGGGTTTGTGATTTCTTCTCTCCATACGAGGGAAGGCACGCGGGTCTATTCCAAGCCTATTGTCTCTGGAGAAGCAAACGGATTCCCGCTCACTGAAGAAGAAAAATCAGCCATAGAACAAGCAATCAACCCTTCTAAAAAACTTTCTCATAAACCTATCGTTTCCTAAAATCATCCTCTAATTTTGTATCACAAGCGCATCTATGACTGAAGAAACACTCGAGGAACAAGTATCCGAACCAATACCTCTCAAAAAAATTGCTCTCCCCTCCTCTGTAACGGTCAAGAAATTGAGCGAAATTTTGCAATTGCCAGTAGCAGCCGTCATTACCGAACTCATGAAAAATAATATCCTCGCAACTATCAACGAGGAGATTGATTTTGATACTGCAGGCATCATCGCATCAGACCTCGGGTTTGACGCGGAACATGCTGAAGAGAAAATCGAAGCCGGACAACTCACGGTAGAAGGACTAAACAAGATTCTTGATGAAGAAAAAAATTCTGGAAAAAACCTCTCTCCTCGCCCACCGATTGTCACAATCCTCGGTCATGTCGATCATGGCAAGACCACTCTCCTCGATACGATTCGCAAGGCAAACGTCGCAGGAGGTGAGGCTGGTGGTATCACTCAGCACATCAGTGCGTATCAGGTGAAGAAACACAAACAACTCATCACCTTTGTCGATACACCAGGACACGAAGCGTTTTCTGCTATGCGTAAACGCGGACTCTCTATTGCAGACATCGCCATCCTCGTCGTCGCTGCTGATGATGGTGTCCGTCCTCAGACCAAGGAAGTCATCCAATACCTCAAAGAACACAAACTCCCCGTCATCGTCGCTATCAACAAAATCGACAAACCAGATGCGAGACCAGATCGCGTCAAACAAGAACTCGCCGAACACGGCATCCTCTTCGAAGAATGGGGTGGTGATACGATGTGTACCGAAATCAGTGCCAAAAGTAACATCAATATTGACAAGCTTCTCGACAATATTCTGCTTCTTGCTGAAGTCGAAGACTTTCGTTCTGATCAAAAACGTGATGGACTCGCTATCGTTCTCGAATCCAATCTCGATCCACAAAAGGGTCCTGTCGCCACTGTCCTCATTCGTACCGGTACACTGAAAGTCGGTCAGGATGTCGTCGCGGGTGGCGCCTTTGGTCGTATTCGTCGTATCGAGGATTTCACCGGAAGAAGCATCGAAAAAGCCGATCCATCCGTCCCTGCCACCCTCTACGGATTCAACACGCCTCCACAGGTCAATGACATCGTTCAGGTGGTGACTGGCAAAGGTATCAACCGCTCAAAGCACAAAGAAACTGGCACAGTAAAAATGAACAAAATCCAGGACGATGATAGTGAGAAGAAAAAAGTTCCTTTCATTCTCAAAGCTGATGTTCAGGGTTCACTCGAAGCTATCGAACAAATACTCGGTGCTATCACGTCTGATGAAGTGGCTCTCGAGCTTATCTTCTCCGGTGTCGGTGCTATCACAGAATCAGATATCCGTACCGCAGAAAGTGCTCACGCTCTTGTCATCGGATTCAACAGTGAACCAACTCCCGTTGCCAAGCGTATGGCCGAAGGAAGCGGTGTACAAATCGAAACCTACAATATCATCTACAAACTCGTCGAAGCCGTCAAAGAACGACTCACCTCGATGCTCACTCCGGAAATCGTCCGCACAGATTCTGGTCGCCTCTCGGTTCTCGCTGTTTTCAAAACCGGCAAGCACGATATGATCGTCGGTGGACGCGTGAGTGAAGGCAAGATGCTCCGCGGATCGCTCATCGAAATCAAACGTGATGACGAAATCGTCGGCAGTGGCAAAATGATGAACCTCCAACAGAACAAACAGAATGCTGATGAGGTCAACCAGGGAAACGAATGCGGGGTCGTCTTTGAAGGAAATATGAAAATCGCCGTCGGCGACACCCTCATCTGCTACAAAGAAGAATCCAAAAAACGCACGCTCTAGAATATCTTCGAATAAAGAAAATACAGCGGTCGGACCGCTGTATTTTTATCTCTCGAAAATCTACGAATGATTATTTCAAGCCGTGCTTCATAAAACATTCTTTGTATGCCTGATCTGCTGTCATCAAATGATTGACGAGCCAATCCTCAAGGAAATCAACGAGACCAAAAGCGAGCATAATAGTGTCATCACCGCTTTCTTCCTGAAGTTTCGTCAGCATTGTATCAAACATCTGATGTTTCGCAATATGATCTTCTGTTCCGGCATATGCAAATTCCCTGAAATATTTTTCTTCTGTCACAAAATGAAATCGCTTGTATTCAACAAGCTTGTCAATAATAGAACGAAGCACTTCCTTGGTCGGAGTAGCATCTATAGCATCGATTAGATCATTGATAGTAGCAAACATCACCTTGTGTTGATTGTCGATAAGTTCAACGCCCACACTGTACTTTTCATTCCACTCAAGCTTCGCTCTGTTTGTGTTCATAAAAAAGAGGTGAATAATTACTTTTCAAGTATACACCCTTCATCAAAGAAAAAACACTTTTATTCGCTTCTGAAAATGTATTGGCAGAATAAGAAAATGTTGCTAGAGTTCAGAGTATGAAATATTCCATTCCACAACCTGTCGTAGATATCGTCGAAACCTTGCGAAAGGCTCATTTTGAGGCGTTTATCGTCGGTGGATGCGTCCGCGACCTCATCTTGCACCGTACGCCCAAAGACTGGGATATCACCACCAATGCCGTGCCAGAAGAAATCATCGCGCTGTTTCCTGAAAGTTTCTATGAGAACGATTTCGGTACTGTCGGCGTGAAAACACCTCGATTTATGGAAGTTCCTGACAGCACAAAAGAATATGACATCATCGAAGTGACGACGTACCGTACCGAAGGAAACTATGAAGACAATCGTCATCCGACCGATGTTCATTTCACACTTTCTCTCGAAGAAGATCTCGCGCGTCGTGACTTTACAATGAATGCGCTCGCCTATGGTCCTCGTACTACCAACGAATGGATACTTGTTGATCTATTCTCTGGCGCTCTTGATATAGAGAAGAAAATTATCCGCACAGTCGGTGATCCTCTCGAACGTTTTTCTGAGGATGCACTCCGACTGATGCGCGCCGTACGTTTTTGGTCAGAACTCCGCGATCCGAAAGAAGGAGACGTGGCAAAAAATTGGTGCATCGAAGACGAGACGTTTCAAGCACTCCAGAAACTTTCTGACAAGCTCTCTGCTATTTCCCAAGAACGTATCCGTGATGAACTCTCAAAAATTATTCTTTCCAATAGTCCGAGTGAGGGCGTACAAATGCTCCATGACACCAACCTCTTGCGATTCATCATCCCCGAACTCGAACTTGGTATCGGCGTCGGTCAGAACCTCCATCACGTCTATACTGTTTGGGAGCACAACCTCCGCGCCCTCGCGACCTGTCCATCGAAGAAACTCGATGTCCTCCTCGCTGCCCTCCTCCATGATGTCGGCAAACCAGCGACTAAGCGTGGGAATGGTCTTCATTCTACGTTCTACAATCACGACCATGTCGGTGCTCGTATGACAGAAAAGATTCTCACGCGTCTCCGTTTTTCGAAAAACACTATCAAGAAAGCGACCCTTCTCGTTGACAATCACCTCTTCTATTACAATGTCGATGAAGTGACCGAGGCCTCTGTAAGGCGTCTCATCAAACGTGTTGGTCTCGAAAATATGGATGATCTCATGGCTGTGCGTATCGGTGACAGACTCGGCTCCGGAGTGCCCAAGGCCAAGCCGTACAAACTCCGTCACCTGGAATATATGATCGACAAGGTGTCCAAGGACCCTGTCTCGGTAAAGATGCTCGCTCTCAAAGGCACTGATCTCATAGAAGTCCTCCGTATTCCTGCTGGTCCACAGATTGGGGCTCTTCTCGATGTTCTGCTTGCAGAAGCCATCGAAGATCCTGCAATCAACACAAAAGAAGCTCTCCTTAGTCGAGCAATGATTCTCAAAGAAAATCCTCTCGAGACACTCCGAACATTAGCAAAAGAAAAGATTGACGAAAAGCGAAAAGAAGAGAACAATCAGATAAAGAAGAAACACTGGGTGGAATAGAAAAATTTCAAATTTTTAATTTCAAATTTCAAAATAAATCTTAATTTCAAGTGTTTCAAAGTTTAAAAATTTTGCTTTTTATTTTAAAATTTAGAATTTATCATTCAGAGTTAAATAAACGGGGCATCGTATACCGGTAGTACGCACGATTCGGGTTCGTGTAGACTGAGTTCAATTCTCAGTGCCCCGACAAAATGTAAATATTCAAATATTTTTCAAAAGTTTTTAGATAAACCCGTCCGAAGCAACTTCGCGAAGTGGTTTCCTAAAAAACTTTTGAAAAAAATCTTCATCCTATTTAATACTCCTCTATGAAAATCATTGTCGAAGCCATCACTGAAAACCCTCTTTCTCTCATGCGTAAAGCAGGTTATGTCTTCCAGCGTCAAGAGGGAAATGAAATGAGTTTCGTGCGGGTGCTCGCAAGCGCTGGCTATCCTCGCTTCCACTCCTATACAAAACTTGATAAGATTACTCTGACAGTCAGTTTTCATCTCGATCAGAAGAAGCACACGTATGGCAACGACACTCGCCATCACGGAGAATATGAGAACGATGGTCCGATGAAAGAAGAATCACTCCGGCTTCTCAGTATTTTCGGAGAGAAAGCACGGATAGCCTAAGAAAAATGCCGAGATGGTGGAATGGTAGACACACTAGCCTTAGGAGCTAGCGGGAGCAATCCCATGAGAGTTCGAGTCTCTCTCTCGGCACCAAAGAGTTTCCGCCCAAGACGGATCAGCCTCGGGCTGGCGAGTCCCCGCCCGCATCGTGTCGCGTTGCGTTGCGGGCAAGCCTCCCACAGCCCACACAAAAAATAATTTCTTCTTCATGCACCACTCGTTCAATCCTTTTTTTTGGTTTCTCTTTGTTCTCGTGGTGAGTGTTTTTGTTCTGGGTACCGGATATCTCATACGCGATCATTATGCCTCTGCAACTGTCACGCTCAAAAAAGATGCTTCTACTGGTCCACGAGAGCCAATTATCGTTCATTTCTCACAGCCTATGCGTCCCGAGAGTCTCTCTGGAAAGATTCTCCTCTCAAAGAACTTTCCACTCGATATAGAGTGGCTGAAAGGAAATACCGAGGCTGTCCTCGTACCAAAAAATGATTGGCCTCTCGCTACCTCATTTGAACTCTCGGTCCTCGAAGGCAAGACGAAATATCTCACCAAAAGCACCGCAACAGTATTCGCTATCAAGACACTTGAAAAACCGACTATTGCGAGCATCACCCCTGCTCCTGGATCTCGTGATGTTCTCCTCGGTATCGAAGATCCTCTGAAGATAGTTTTCGATGAGTCTGTACAAGATTTCTATATTGATTTCCGTATTGATACTCTTCCGGCTGTCGTCAACGAAATCAATCCGGAACGAACAATATTTGAAGTACTTCCGCAATCTCCCCTTCTTCCAAACAAAGAATATGCTCTCGATATTTCCGTAAAATGGAAAGATGGGGATGATTCATCCCTCCTCCCAATTACTCATTCGACATTTACGACTGCTGCTCTTCCAAAAACGGCAGAGAATACGGACCCCACTTCACGCTCTGAATTCGCCAAGAAATCCACACAACCGAAGAAAACAACTGGGAAATACATCGACATAAGCCTGGCAAGTCAAACGATGACCCTTTTTGAAAACGGTCAGACAATCGATGTCTATATCGTATCTTCAGGCAAACGAGGTATGGATACACCGACAGGAGAGTTCTCTATTCATAATAAATCTGATCGTCCCTGGTCAAAAAAATATGGCCTCTATATGCCTTATTGGATGGCATTTGTCCCGAGTGGACTCTTTGGTATTCATGAGCTTCCTGAATGGCCAGGTGGCTACAAAGAAGGAGCAAATCATCTCGGGACACCTGTCTCTCACGGTTGTGTCCGTCTCGGTGTCGGTCCTGCGAAACGCGTTTTCGAATGGGCGGACGTCGGCACGCCTGTTATCATTTACTGAAACATCAAAAAAAACCACCCTGAATTGTCTCAGGGTGGTTTCTTCTTTAGTTATAGACTTTGTCAAAATAGATCTCTACGTCATTGATCCATTTTTGTACGCTCGTACTGCTGTGTCCACTGCAGTTCCATCCACATTTCCAGACAATAAATTCTTCTGGACTCTTGAGCTCATATTTTTTTACGAGTGTGTCAATTCTTTTTCCGACGACCGCTACAGCTTCTCTCCGACTCCCAAAACATCCGTGTCCCATCTCGATACCGCGACTCCCTGCGCCACGATACCCCCAATAATTGAAACAGTCATTCCCAGACTCATCGACAGGGACGCGCTTGCCCCAGTTGCTCTCTTTCTTGGCAATAGCAACAAGAAATGATGCGGTCATTTTATCATGAGTAGCAATGAGCGGAGCCATACGTTCGATAGGATATCCATCAACGACCGTGCGTACGTGTTGTTCGAGAAGGAGATGCGGATTGGGAGCATCTACTGGCAGATCGGCATAGAGCTGATTGACCGACAGAGATGATACATAAAGAAGCCCTGTCAGAGTGAGGCTGACAGCAAGAAAAATAATGTAAGAAAGAGTCGGAGAAAGAGAAATAACTCTCACGCTAAGAGAGCTTTTTCTTCTTTGAATGGTAAAAAATGAGTGTTTCATATATTTTTATATTTGGCTCTATACGGCCATGAGAAAGAAAAAACGGATACCCTTGTGGCACCCGTTTCTTTAGTTCTATACCTATTATAGCACATTCAAAGGAAAAAATCAAATATTTTCTTTGAGGTCGATACTTTTCAAAAAAGAAGCGCGGGCAGAACCCTTGAGCGTACGTGATTGACCAGGCTTCAGAGCACCAATATGTATACCCATAATACGAGTACGAACAAGTTTTTCTACCGTAAGATGTACGGTATCGAGCATCCGTCTGATCTGATGTTTCTTGCCTTCAGTCAGAATAATGACGAGCGTATGAGGTCCGAGTAATTGAACCTTCTTCGCAGAAAGCAATTCCCCTTCACTTTCGATACCAGACTCGAGAATATTTTTTGCACTCGGTAAAACTTTCTCACGAACCGTGACGAGATATTCTTTCTCGTGTGCAAAGCGTGGGTGGAGCAATCTCTCTGTCACTCGTCCATCGTCAGTAAGGAGGATCAATCCCTCGGATGCTTTATCGAGACGTCCCATGGGAAACAGGTTAGGGAATGGCGAAATGTCTTTAATCTCACTTTCGTATTCTTCTTGTTTGGAATGAGTGATGATGCCACGTGGTTTGTAGTAGGCAACATAGGTGTATGTCTCTGCACTATGTTTTTTATCACGCTTCACATCGACATGATCGGTGCTTTCGACACGATCACCAAGTTTCGCCTTAATTCCATTGATTTCTACCAAACCAGACGCGACAAGCTCATCTGCACCACGACGTGTGGCCAGTCCTTGCATCGCGAGATAGCGATTGATACGAATAGGGAATACAATTTTTTCTGTCATAAGCATGTCGTAAATTGAAAGTATGACAGGATAAAGACAAAAGGTCAATACTGTTACTCTGCAGGAGGAAGAGTCGTGGTAGAGAACTTGTTTTTCCACCAAGTACGGACGGACGGAATGAGGTTACGAGAGAAAATACGGATAAGTACAAGAATGAATACGATACTGAGAGATGTGGCATAGAGCGTCTTCATCCACCATTCTGTAGAGTCTGTTCCGGTAAGAAAACCGTGCAAGAGAAAAAGAATGTACGATATCGCTGAGAGATAATGAAGGGTACGCCATACTTTTGGTGGGATCTTGGAGCGAAACTCTGAAGTAAAAATGAGAATAAGGAGTAAATAGAAAGCGATAACACCGAGAGAGACTGTCAGTCCGACATTGTATCCGAGCGCTGTCTGGAAATTGCGTGTCATGATAAATGGAACAAACATTTCAACAATTTTCATCTTCATAAAATTGTCGAAGAAAAAACTCGCGAAATGGAGGACAACTGTTCCGAGAGCCAGCCAAGAAATGAATCGATGCGTCTCATAAGCGGTCGCACCAGGGACAAATTTCATAAAAGCACGAGAACTGATGATGAGACCGAAAATCACTACTCCTGTCAAAAGAACAAAAGCAAGGATGCCGCTCGCACGACCGATATACCAAGCAAATTTTTCCGGACTCCCGAGAAGACCTGGATCTGGTCGAGTAAGAAGAATGAGCTCTGAACTCATCGGATCGAGAGGGTCTGTACCGTCGAGTATCTCATCACCATCTCCTCTTCCGTCATTATCCGTATCAAAAACTAATGGATCAGTATGATACATGTCCACTTCTGCTGTATCGATCAAACCATCCACATCCGCATCCTTGATTGCCCCAAGAACAGGAGAAATCTGAAAACTCAGTGCGAATAAGAGAAAGAGAAAGAAGATATTTTGTTTATATTTTCCATTCATAGTCTTTGAAAAAAGGTGTTCGAGTTATTTTTTTCTCTTCACCAACGAATAATGCCTGAATATTTTTCTTTTGTGCAAAAGCGAGTCCTTTTTCAAGTCCCAGAATAAAGAGTGTTTTTGCCCATATATCAGCCTCTGTAGCTGTTTCTGCGATGACAGTTACCTGTACCAATCCCGATCGCGCACTTGCCTGACGCTTCGGATCAATAATGTGATGATGGTGTATACCTTGATGATGCCAATGACGACGATTGATACCAGATGTCGCAACCGCACGATCTTTGAGAATGAGCGTTGTTAGAATTTCTGTTTTTTCGAAAGAATTTTCTATATCGATCGAAAAGTAATCAAGATTCTGATCTTTGTCACCACCGAACATCCTCATATCACCTCCTGCATCTACTATACCATTTGTATATTTTTTTGAAAGGAGGAGGGCGACCTTATCTACGATATACCCCTTGCCGATACCACCAAAGTCTATGAGGAGATTTTTTGGTTTGTGCACTCTTTGTTCTGTTTCATCAAAAACAAGCTGAGAAAATGTTTCTTTTTTTTCCGATATTTCTGATACAACGTTTCCTTTGTATCCAATCATCTCCAATACAGGCAAGATACTCGGATCAAACACTCCTTCTGTCTGTTCATAGAACTGTTTACTTTTTTGTAAAAGAAACAAAAATTCTTCGGATACCTTCCCTCCAGATGAACAGTTGAACAATGAGAGTTCGCTCGTCTCTCGGAAACGACTGAATCGAGCCTCAAAATCACGAAACATCTGAAAACTCTGATCAATATCTTCTTGCATCTCTTGCTTCGAATACTGCTCGGAAAAAAGCTTTATGAAGATATCTGTCTTCATAATCGAGCCCTTTTCCTCATGTTCAGTTGATTGCCACGATTTCATAGGAGTCGAGGATGCCGTTACCGTTTTCATCATTTTCTTGTTCATAATAAGCAAAGTCATCTTCATCTTTGTGCGTATCGAACGCATTGGCAATACCATCATTGTCATCATCCGTAAAGAATTCTTTTTCTGAGATAGTAGGGTGTGGATCAAGTCCATCTACTATCGAATCTCGATCCGTATCTTTCGTAAAAATAGGGTCAAGAGTGATGACTACTTTTTCGACGTACACTGTTTTATACACAGGTTTCACTTTGACAACTTTCTGTTCATATCTTTCTTCATAATCCTCATCTTCGTCTTCTTCATCATCATCCTCATCTTCGTCTTCATCGTCGTCAGCATAAGCGACAGGAACAATTTGTTTTATGTAACTCTGAAAAGAAAGACTGGGTCCGCCAAAAGACACTCCTATCAGGAGAAGAATGGCGGAGAAAAATGCTATTTTTTGTATAAATTTTTTGAACATATTCTTTTATGATGTTTTTGTTTGACGAATGCTTGCTGGCTTTGTAGCCTGTGTCGATACCGTATTCTTTGGTGTCACAATCTGAGGATTCACAACTTCTTTCGGAATGGTTACTACAGGAAAACGTTTCTCTGTCTGAAAAGCTACTTTATTTGCTGTTCCTGTCGCTACAATGCCCTCCTGAAAAAAGTTTCCCCAAAAAGTGAAGAGGCCTGTCAAGAGAAAGAAAGAGGCGACCCAAAATGAAAATGATATTTTTTTGTGCATAGGAATGTTTTCTGAATATTTCTTTTAAGAAGTTTTCGTCGTGCGAGTAGATTTCGGCTTGGATGTCTGTGTACTTTTGACATTACTTTTCGTAGCCACTGGCACAAGTTGCTTCACTGGCACGGTCGTTACGGTTTGTTTTTTCTTCTGTTCTACCAACGTTGGCTGGTTCTTGAGTAACGTTTTATATTGCTCTTGCGCAACAGCCATTGCATCCTTGGAAGCAGCACGACTCTCCGCAATGCTCTGAAGGTACGCTTGACGGGCCTGTTCTATCTCGCGAGCATTGATGAGAAATTGTTCTTGATCAGTTTTCGCCTTCGCAAGACGTCGATCTTCTTCAACAGCGAGTACGGCAAAAAAAGATCCTATCGAAAGGAGAAGAAAGAAGGACACAAGAATGATACGGAGAACTATTTTATTCATCATATATTTTTTTCGATTGTTTTCTACTTACTTAAGTATATCATATTGATTAACACTCATTTGTTTTTTCTTTTTCACTAAAAGAAAAATGTCTCTACGTATTATAATAGACGTCTCTTGACGAAAAATCTTACATTCTCGTTTATTCATACCGAAGAGCTTCGATGGGAATCAGATTTGCTGCTCTTTTTGCTGGATAAAAGCCGAAAACGATCCCTACGAAAGCGGAAACGCCAAATGCCAAGAAAACCGATGAAGGAGCTACGACAGTGACCAATCCAGCAAGCTTCGAGACAAGAAGTGATGCCATCCATCCAAGCAATACACCGAGTATCCCTCCAAAAAAGGTGAGGACTATTGCTTCTGAGAGAAATTGCCACAAAATATATTCTTTCCGAATACCCACCGCTTTACGAAGACCTATTTCTCTCGTCCGTTCTGTCACGGTCGTAAGCATCATATTCATAATACCGATACCTCCGACAAGAAGCGATATGCCAGCGATCGAAGCCAGAAGAATAGTGAATGTTCCTGTAATACTCGATGCTGTGGCAATAATATCTGCCTGATTCATGAGATTGAAATCCGCAGAGGCGGGATCGGTGATTGCATGCCTCTGTAACAGAAGAGCTGTCACCTGTTCCTGTACTGATACCACAACATCTGAACTCTCTGCTGCAATACCGATAGAAGAAACAAAAATATTTCCTGAAAGAAAATGTTGAGCGGTGGTGAGAGGGACATAGACCGAATCATCGGGATTCGAGAAACCACTTCCACCTTTAGCGAGAGTCACGCCAATCACTTCAAAGTCAATGTTCTTGATACGAATATTCTGTCCGATAGGGTCTGTGCCAATACCAAACAAATCGTCCCTCGTCGTTGGTCCAAGGACAACAACTTTTGCAGAACTCTTCACCTGATTATTCGTTATGAATGTACCTGAATCGATAGTGACATTTCTCACCATAAGATAATCAGGTACAGTGCCTACTACCTGTGTGTTAGTATTGGTGCCCTTGGCTGTCATCTGATATCGTTTTGATACCTCTGGAGCAACCGCTTTGACTCCCGATACATCGCTTCCGAGAGCAGTAGCGTCATCAAAAGTAAGGGTGTCTGCACTCCCCCTCCCTGCGCTTACACTGCTTCCTCTCGCGGCACCCGGAGAAACGATAATGAGATTCGATCCGATAGATTGAATACTCTTTGCAATAGAATTTTGTGCACCCTGACCAATAGACACCATCGTAATCACCGACGCAATACCGATAACAATACCTAAAATAGTCAGTCCTGATCTGATTTTATTGGCCGACAATGACCACAATGTCTCTTGTAAAATATCTGATACGATCATTGTATTCTTCTTTAAAAAATATTTTATTTGACGAAAAATTCCAGGAAACAAATCAATTTCTCTGCGTATCACTTTCTATTTTTCCATCACGAAAAGAAATAATACGATCAGCAAAATTTGCAATTTCTGGTTCATGTGTGATGAGGATAATAGTATGTCCTTGTTCATGAAGTTCTTGGAAGGCTCGCATCACGATATGGCTCGTCTTTGTATCGAGATTCCCTGTTGGTTCATCGGCAAGGATGATTGCTGGGTCGTTGATGAGGGCTCTTGCGATAGCCACTCTCTGTATCTGCCCTCCAGAAAGCTGATTTGAGAGATTCTGAAATTTACTTTCCTCAAGACCGGCATATTTGAGACATTGTCTTGCTCGTTTTTCACGTTCTTCTTTGGTCGTATCAGTATAGAGAAGTGGCAACATCACATTGCGAAGCACTGTAGTCCTCGGAAGGAGATTGAATGCCTGAAAAACAAAGCCAATTTTCTGCTGACGCAAAGAAGAAAGCTCATCATCATCAAGCTTCGAAACTTCTCTCTTATCGAGAAAATATGTCCCACTGGTTGGTATCTCGAGAGCACCAAGAATATGCATAAGTGTCGATTTTCCTGATCCAGATGGACCGATAATAGAGACAAATGCTCCTTTTTCTATATGAAATGAGACATTGTCGAGTGCTTTGGTTTCGACATCGCCATTCACATATATTTTTGTGAGGTTTCTACATTCGATCATACGTAGAGAAAGTTACACTTTTTTTGATTATCCTCGTCCACCCATTCCTGGTATACGGATTCCACTTCCTGTTGTTGGTGTGGTCGTTTTTGCATTTGGATCAACTGTTTGTGTCACAACAGCATCGCCAACGCTAATACCTTTCACGATTTCCGTCTGCGTATTATTGGCGATTCCTATTTCTATCATCCGTTGTTCAGGAAGCCCTGTTTTACTATTCAATACTTCCACGTATGTTTTGTTCCCTCGCATTTTGAGAGCACTATTTGGCACGATGATGACATCTTGTTTCACATTCGTAATAATTTTTGCAGAAACACTCATACTCGGACGAAGCCTCTCGTCTGTCATGTCGAGACCAATAATGATTTTGTAATTCACGATTCCCTGCGTTATCGTACCGAGCGCATCCATTTTTTCTACTTTTCCAGGAATAGTCAATCCGTCGAGAGCACTGTAAGTCATAGTAACTTTTTGCCCAAGAGAGACATTGGCAATGTCCACTTCATTTACCTCTACTTCTGCTTTGAGCGTCTCTAAATCGCCAATAATCATCGGTGCTTGACTCGTACTGCTCTTTGAGAGACGGCTCAAATCATCACCGTTCTTTATATTGATGGCATTGACAGTACCGTTGATAGGAGATGTCACCTGTCGCTTCGCAGAATCACTCACAGCATTTCTATAATTCAATTCTGCAACTAACAAGCTTTGTTCAGCTATTTTAATTTTTTCTTTCAAAATGTTTCGATCGCGTTCAGTATCTGTTCCTCCATCTCTCGCATTACTCAAATTTGCTTTTGCTTGACTAACACTTATTTGTGCATTCTGCAAAGATACAAGAGACTGCAATTTACTCGTCACGAGATCTTCGTTGATAATAGTAAAAAGTAATTGATCCTTTTTCACGGTATCACCGACGTTTACTGCCACATTTGCCACTGTCCCCGTGATGGTCGGATCCACTGTGGCCAGTTGATCAACCACTATATTTCCACTTCCAGAAATAGCAGTAGTGATAGTGCCCTTTTCGGCTTGCGTCGTCACATATTTCACTGTCCCTGTCTTACTTTGTGTGCTGTTATACCAAAAATACCCTCCAAGAGCCACAAGTATGACGAGACCAATAGTATATTTTTTTTTCATACTTCTCTCTTCTTATTGATTATTTCCTTGTTTGAAGACACGTATGAAATCAGCTTTCACAACGCCATTGTCATCAGGCTTACCAACCACTACCACATTGTCATCTTTCGCGATGTCACCCAAAGTGATACTCTCATTATTTCTTTTTATGAGTGTTCCTTCGGTTATAGTAATTGTATTTTCTTTGTTGTCTCTATCGATCACTATGATACTCGTATCAGAAACAGAGAGTACTATGCCCGCAATACCATGAGCGTTTCGAAAATCACGTCCACTCAATTTTTCAGCGATTCCAAAACGGTTCATCATACTCCCTCCTTGAGGGATCATTCTTTCTCTCCCACGCTCATCTCTTATCATATTGCCTCGTCCGCCGACAAAGTTTTGTTCATAATTCTGTCCCCATGCATACGAAAACTTTGCCTTGTGAATACCAACAGCGATACCAGCAGAAAAGCTCAAAAGAGCAACAATAAGCACTCCGACAATGATGATGATCCCCTTAAAATATTTTGACGGCATAATTTCTTTCACGTTCATAGGATGGTTTTTTGAAAAATTACAATGTTATTTGCTTAATAACTATAACGATGTTTTTGTATCATTCCGGCAGACATACCAAGAAACAAGAGAAAAATAAATGTTGGAATGAAAATCAAGAGAAGAGGTATGACTGGAATCGTTTCGAGAAGGAGCAATGAAAACTCATTCCAATAGCTTGTTACGATAGAGAAATCAGAAAAGAAAAGCGTGAGAATACTCCAGAATTCAGATTGCACAAACGCTCCTCCAAAGAGAAACGCCATAGAGACCAAGGCTGTTCCAGAGAAAAGAAGTCCTGCATAGGTACTATACATACGTCGTCTCAATCGCGCACTCTGAAGCGATGTAATAGTCAGAAAAATTTCACCTTGGAAATCTTCCCTCGGCTGATACATCTTCATATTTTTGAAAATAGTTCGGAGTGTTTGCATACAGTATTGATTCTACAGATTAATACGAGCTTCCTTCCTTTTCAGACGCAGATTCATCAAAAAAGGCTTTTTTAAGCAACTTCAGAGCTCTCTGATGACGACTTTTGATGGTGTTATAGGGTTCGTCGAGAATATGAGCGATTTCTCTGAGAGAAAAATCTTCTCGATATGCCAGAACAAGAAGAATACGGTACAGCTCAGGAACCCTTGCCAGAGCTCGTTCCAAATCCTCAATTCTTTCTGCATTTTCCATTACCTCATTCGGAAGCAAGGCGTCTTCATCGATAACTTCCAAAGTATTTTCCCCTTCTTCATCGACAAAAGAAGAAAATGGAATACTTTTTTTCTTTTTCAAATAATCGTACAAAGTATTTTTGGCAATAGTAAAAATCCATGTCTTGAAACTCTTGTTCTGGTCAAGACGATCGATATTCTTCCAGACTTTGATAAAGGTTTCTTGAACGATATCTTCTGTTACCTGCTCTTCATGAGTAAATTGAAAAATGAAATTATAAAGACGAGACAAATACTGTTTCGTCAACATTTCGAAAGCCTGATCATCACCATTGAGGAAACGGGATATTAATTGTTGATCATCTTGCATCATATGTTTCTTCGGAATCTCTTCAGATTTTATTATGAAAATTCTCAATAATACAGCAATACTGTTTTATTTTTTCATTTTTCTCTCGACGTTTATTCTAGCATACAAAAAAACCACCTCCTTACGAGAGAGTGGTTTTTTGTTTCATTCAATTCTTTTCAATTATTCCTTGACAATCAACTTGCCAAACTGACCACCTTGTTTATGCCCAGGAACAGAACAATAGTACTCGAATTCTCCTGCCTTATCAGCAGTAAACTCGATCACTACTTCTTGGTTGAGTGGGGTCATCTGCTTGATACCATAAGAATCAAGAGTGAAATCGTGCGTGCCTTTGGTATTGGTCACTTTGATACGAACGAGATCCCCTTTATTGACGATGATTTCTTTGAGCGAAAACCATTTACCAGTGGCATCATAGTACGATGTCATCGAAAATTCTTTTGCTTCGACTTTTTGTGCCTCTGTATCAGATTTCTTCTGTTTCTTCACTTTTTCTGATTGTTCAGTCTTGTTCTTCAAAAGTCCTAATCTCGAAAGTTTGTTTTTCTCATACTTCGCACCAATATAGAACATACTTCCTGCTACAAGGAGCAAAACGAGAGCAGAAATGAGTGTTTTTTTCTTATAACCCAATATTTTTTCTTCTTCTGAAGTATTGATTTCTTCCATAATGTTTCTCTCTTTTATATGATTACCGTTTGGATATCATATCATAGAAACATGGTTTTTACTATCAGCAAACATCACATCTTCTCTCGTATTATATCTTCTCTGACGTTTCTTTTTCTGTAGAGATCCGCAAGAATATTTCACGTAATCGCACATACCAGAGATGACAACCTTCATCATTCGGGTGTATACCATCGGGCGAAAAAAATCGACATGGATGTTTTCTGAAAGGATCCGTTTCTCGTTCTTCGAAGAAATCGACATAAGAAGTATTCTGTTCACGAGTTATTCGGAGAAATATTTCACGAATTTTTCGCGTCCGGTTTTCGAAAAAAGAATTGAAAGGAAAAAAGAGAAAAGGGAGATTCCCTATATTCCCAGAGGAACAGATAATGACATTATCATGACTTATTTTCTTTGCTTCTGTCACGATGTATTCAATACGTCTCGCAAAATATTTTAGAGATCGTAACGTCAGTGTATCGATACCTCCAATTTGGATGATAACAAAATCAACGGGCGAGTGATGATGGTCTCTCAAGTAAAGAGCGAGTTCTCTTGTGCCGCTACCAACAATAGCTTTATTCTCGATAGAAAGAGTATCAAATTCTGTTCCCAGTCGACCAATAAGAGAAAACTCAGGTCGACTCACACCTGTACCAGCAATCACACTATCTCCCAAGATAAGGACTTTTTTACCATCACGTTTCACAGAATACGGCCGTGTTTGTTTGCCAAGATATTTGGCAATACTGCCGAAGAAAGCAAACAAAAGTCCCTGTAAAATCAGGATAAAAGCAATAAAGATTCCGAACCACAAAAACAATTCCATATTCCTCTAAAAAAGATATTCCCCCTAGTGTAGACAAGAATCACGAGAAAAGCAATACCATCACTCTCTTCATTCTTGTGTGTGCCGTCCATCGAAAGAACCATCACATTTTCTGTTTTTGATACGATTTCTTTTCTCCAATCAAATACTCTCTCTGTATCTTGACAAAAATATAGTTCATTGATAAACTACTACTTCTTCTCTTTATCTCTTTTCTTTTTTATTCTATGCAAAAAACAGATGCGTGCTCCCCAGTAGAACCTATCATTCGTCTCGCTCATCGATTCGAATCTATCGTCGATAAATATGTTTTTCAGCCGATGAAACTCTCCCCTATCGGGCTCAAGATTCTCACTCTTCTCAAAGAAAATGACGGGGAAATGACTGTGAGCGAATTAATAAAAGAAACAGAAACAACAAAATCAAATATGAGTCAACGGCTCAGTTTTCTCGAAAAAGAAGCGTATATACGCAGAAAAAAAGCGAAAAAAAACATTGACAAACGAACAGTTCTCATCGTTCTAACACCATCAGGAAAGAAGCGTCTCGCTGATCTCGGACAAAGACTCGAGAAAGCACATATTTCCTTCGAGAAGAAACTCACCAAAAAAGAACTCGGCGAGCATCGTGCCTTTTTCAAGAAGTTAGAACACATACTCGATACTGGAGAACAAGAATTGCAAGAAATATTTCATTCATTCTAACTACATTCTTATGAACAAGAAAAAAATAAGTATCGCCATCGTTGGTGTCGCTCTTCTTTTTGTCCTTGCCTCGAAATTCTCCCGACAGGAGCCAATCACACAAGAAGATACTCTCAAACAACCAATAACAGTAACGGTACAGTCTGCAAAAGACAGCCGGAAGGTACAAAAAACCAGTACATTCCCCGCTCTTCTCTCGAGTGATCAGGAAGTACGTATTACCGCGAAATCAGCTGGAACCATCATTCTCGCTCCAGGAAATGTCGGACAGAGAGTGAGTAAAGGCTCTATACTGGCACTTATCGATGATAACGGACTCGACCAGAATCTCCATAGTCTCCAAGTAGAACAGGCTACTCTCGCTGTATCACAAGCAAAAAAATTGTATGATCTTGCGAAATATACCAACGACAAATTGCGTAAATCCGGAAGCGCTACCAAGACAGAAAAAAACCAAGCAGAAACAAGTAAGGATATTGCAAAATTACAATACGAAAACGCACAGCTCACACTCGCAGGTACCATCGACAATCGTACACTGCGAAGTCCTCTCTCTGGAAGCATTGTAGAGAAAACTGTCTCGGTCGGTGACTCTGTTTCTCTCGGACAACTCATCGCTATCGTGAGTCAAAATTCTGTACTCAAAGTTTCTTTCTTCATTGATCAGGCTCTGCGAGGAACACTTACCAAAGGACAAAAAATATTCGCCACTACTTCCGATGGAACCATCGTACCGCTCGGCATTCGTAACATTGCAGACGTCGCTGATTCTGCAACAAAAAGATTTCAGGTCGAAGCTCTTCCTCTCAAACAAGATCCAAAATCTCTCCTTTCGGGTACGGTCGTCACCATATCTATTGATACCACTCTCACTCCAAAAGATCCTGCTCATTTCATACTGCCACTCGGAGCAATCACTCTCGGACAAAATGAGCAATCTCTCTTTATCGTCGAAGATAATCGAGCAAAAAAAATACCACTGACTCTCATTTCTGTCTCTGGAGAAAATGCTGAAATATCGGCTGAGATAAGCGATGATTCTCTCATTGTTATTGATGGTAACAAGCTCGTAAGCGATGGAGAATCCGTCACATCACGCATCAAAGAAACGCTATGAACAATCAAAAACATTTAGAGGAAACCTCAACTGACAGTAAGTACCTCGATCGACTCACCTTCAATCCTGAACTTCGAAAAACGTGGCTCTCTTTTTTCGTGACCAATTTCCGCGTCGTCATTTTACTCATCATGCTTCTTTCTGGATGGGGGCTCTACGCTTTCTCTCGCTTGCCTCGCGAATCCAATCCTGAGGTCAAGATAGCTACCGCTATCGTGAGTGTTGCGTATCCTGGTGTATCACCTTCTGATATCGAAGAACTCGTCACAAAGAAAATAGAAACCGCGGTGAGCAGTGTCAGCGGTGTGAATAAAATGACTTCGACTTCTGCCAATTCATTCTCCACAGTCGTGGTGGAATTCGATGCCAATCAGAATGTCGATGATTCAGTCCGCAGACTGCGAGACAAACTTCCTGCTATCAGAAGCGATATCCCTGCCGATGCCAAAGATCCACAAGTACAAGAAATATCACTCGACGATACACCTATCATCACGTATGCGCTCATTGGTCCGTATGATGGATTTACACTCCGAACGTACGCAGAAAAAATTCAAGAGGCTCTCGAAAAAATTTCTGATGTTCGTGAAGTCATTGTTTCTGGAGGAGACGAAAGTGAGCTCGAAGTGGCTTATATTCCACAAAAACTCAATCTCTATGGCATCACAATCGATCAAGCCAATCAGGCAATCTCTGCTACCAACAAGGCTATCCCTGCTGGTAATTTCGAAGGAGAAAAATACAATTATCCTGTCCGATCCGACAGCCGATTCTATGACGCCGAAACACTCGGTACTCTTCCGATCATCCATACAACAGAGGGTGCTCTTGTTTTTTTGAAAGACATTGCTCTCATTCAAGAAAAATCAATTACGAAAACAGTCTACTCGCGTTTTTCGGAAAACGGAGCACAACCACAAAATGCTGTCACCATACAAATCATCAAAAGAACGGGCGGAAGCATCATCAACACCGTAGACACTGCGCAAGAAAAAATCAGAGAACTTCTCACAACATTTCCTACTGGTATGACCGTGTCGAGTACTGTCGATCAGGCTGACCGGATTCGCAAAGACTTTGATCAGCTCACACATGACTTCGTTTTGACTCTGACACTTGTTGTTTCACTTCTCTTCCTTGTTGTCGGACTCAAAGAAGCATTTGTAGCAGGTATCGCTATTCCTCTTGTTTTCTTTGTCACGTTTGGTGTGATGCAGATGACCGGGACATCGCTCAATTTTCTCTCTATTTTTGCACTCCTTTTGTCTCTCGGACTTTTGGTCGATGATGCTATCGTTGTCGTATCTGCGACGAAACAGTATATGAAAACAGGGAAGTTTACCCCAGAAGAAGCCATTCTTTTGGTCTTGAAAGATTTCAAGGTTGTGCTTGTTTCGACGACATTTGCAACCGTATGGGCGTTTCTCCCTCTCCTTCTCGCATCAGGAATGATTGGTCAATTCATCAAGTCTATCCCGATCACTGTATCTGTCACGCTCATATCATCGCTCCTCATCGCTCTCATGATCAACCATCCACTCGCTGCAGTACTCGAAAGAATTCGTGTGACAAAAAATTTCTTTGCTCTTTTCTTTGTGACTACTCTCGTCTTCGGACTTGTGATGGTGAAACAACATTCATTCATTGGTTTCTTTTTTGCCTTTCTTTCGTTTGTTGTACTTGTATATATGATACGCTGGTATTTTCATCAAGGAAAAGATATTCTGAAACATAATGCACTCCTCGTCGAGACTGAGTGGGAAAGTGATGAGAAAATCAAACAAAAACTGCGAGACCAGAGCGACCATGAAAATGCTACTTTCACAAGTAGGCTTATCCACGGTATTATTCGGTTCGATCGCGTCCTTCCAACATACGAAAAATATCTTCGTATGGTCACCCTCACTCGTAAAAGACGCGTAGTCACACTTCTTTCTACGCTCGCTCTTTTCATCTTTGCTCTGGCGCTCCCTCTTACTGGTATCGTCAAATCAGAGTTTTTTCCTGCAGCTGATGGTGATGTTCTTTACATCAGTCTTCGTGGACCAGTCGGCCTCAGTCTCGATCAGACAAATCATATCGTAGAAAAAGTGGAAGAAAAAATTCTCCCTCTCAAAAATATTCTGAACTTTTCTACGATTGTCGGTAATGCCGGATCGGATGGTGGATTTTCTGGAGGCGGTTCCAATACGTCCAACACTGCCTCTCTCGTCATCAAACTCACTCCTCAAGAAAATCGTGATGTAAAAGCCTATACGATTGCCGAGGAAATCCGTGCAGAACTCGCACCAATAGAAGATGCTGTCATCACGGTTTCCGCTCCTCGTGGTGGACCACCTTCAGGAAGCGCTTTCCAGGCTCAGATAAGCGGTGAAAGTCTACAGACACTCGACAAAATAGCTCGTGATTTGGAACGTATTGTCGATACGATACCAGGTATCGTCAATTCGGATATTTCTCTCAAAGAAGCGCCCGCGGAATATACCTTCGCTCTCGATCCTGCTCGCATGGAACTTTACGATGTCAATGCCGTACTTGTCGGTTCGACACTCCGAAATGCTCTTTCGGGTACAGTCGTGACAACAGTCATTCGTGAAAACAAAACGATTGATGTTTTGGCACGTTTTGATGAATCAGCTCTTCCTACTCTCGAAAGTATTCAGAACCTCCAGATACTCAATCAGAAAAAACAACCCATCTTTCTCAAAGACGTTGCAACAGTCAAGCTTACTCCATCTGTCGATTCTATTTCTCGTATTGATCAGAAACGTGTTGTGCTCCTCACTGCTGATGTCAAAGGAACTACCAATGCCACCGAAGTCGTCAAAATATTTCAAGACAAACAGGCAGAAGAGTACGTACTCCCCGAAGGCTATACTATCAGTTACGGCGGAGAGAATGAGCAGAACGCTGAATCAGTCCTCTCTATTATTCGTGCAATGGCAATTGCGGGACTCCTCATTATTTCTACGCTTGTCATCCAATTCAATTCGTTCCGTAAGGCATTTATTGTTCTCGTGACGCTTCCTCTCGCTCTTATTGGTGTCTTCCTAGGGATGGCACTTCTTGGCGTCAGTCTAAGCTTTCCGGGACTCATCGGTATTCTCGCGCTCTTCGGTATCGTTGTGAAGAACGCCATTATATTGATCGATAAAATCAATCTCAATGTGCGTATCGGTATTCCATTCGAAGAAGCTATCATCGATGCTGGGAAATCCCGTCTCGAAGCGATATTCATCACATCTATCGTAACCATTGCCGGTATCATTCCTATTACCCTCTCCAATGAGACCTGGACCGCTCTCGGATCTGTTGTTATTTTCGGACTCTCGATTTCATCCTTCTTCACCCTGTTCATCATACCGACACTCTACATGTCGTTTGTAAACAAGAAAGAACGACTGACATAAAAGAAAAGACTCCCAAATATTTCGGGAGTCTTTTTTGAATAATGTTCTTCTCTCAAACGAGCTGATCTTCGATAAGCATCAGACGATTGTATTTACAAATACGATCCGTTCTCGAGAGCGATCCTGATTTGATAATAGGACAACCAAGTCCAACAGAGAGATCTGCAATAAATGTATCTTCAGTTTCTCCAGAACGATGTGAAACAAATGGTTTCCAACCCTGAGCTTTAGTCATTTGGACCGCTTCTATCGTTTCACTTACCGATCCGATTTGATTGAGCTTGATAAGAACAGAGTTGACCGCATTTTTTTCAATAGCTTGCTTGATACGCTTGATATTCGTCACAAGGAGGTCATCGCCGACATTCGTTATCTTGTCGCCGAGTACCTGATTGAACTTCTGAAAGCCTTCCCAATCATCTTCTGCAAAACTGTCTTCGATCAGGATAATCGGAAAAGTGGTGGTGATGTCTTGATACCACTTGAGTAATTGATCACTGTCGAGACTTTGTTTTTCTCCCTTGATTTTCAGATCATAGCGTTTTGTTTCTGTATTCCAGAAACTACTTGCGGCACAATCGAGGCCGATTTTCACATCGTCTGTCGTATATCCAGCCTTCTTTATGGCTTCTACGATATATTCGAGGGCCTCTTCGTTTGACTTGAAGTCAGGAGCAAATCCGCCTTCATCGCCGACGCTCGTTTTGTATCCTCGTTCATGCAAAATATCTGCCAACGTATGAAATATTTCTGAGGCTACACGGAGTTTTTCATGAAACGTCGGGAAGTTGACAGGGCCAAGCATAAACTCCTGAATATCCAGTCCGCTGTCTGCATGTTTTCCGCCATTCACAATATTGAACATCGGTTGTGGAAGTTTCATCTCTGTATCACCTATGAGTTCATTCAGATAGACATAAAGTTCTTTATGTTCTGCTCTCGCTACTGCTCTCGCAAAAGCCATTGAGACACCGAGTATTGCATTCGCTCCTAGTTTCGCCTTGTTTTCAGTCCCATCGAGATTGATAAGCGCTGTATCAAGAGTTTTCTGATTGAATTCTTTCTCAACAATAGTATCTCGAATGAGGGTATTAACATTTTCGACAGCTTTGAGAACGCCCTTTCCTAGATATCGTTTGGGGTCATCATCACGAAGTTCAACGGCTTCATATTTCCCCGTACTTGCTCCGCTCGGCACTCCTGCTGTAGCAGAAATACCTCCTTCGAGAGTAAGTTCGACAGAGACGGTCGGATTGCCACGAGAATCAAGGATTTCACGAGCCACTACGGAGACTATTTTTTGCATAGTTGTTTCGATAAAATGATTTACAAAAGAAAAAAGACGGAATGATTGCTCACCCGTCTTTAGTACTCTCCTAGTATAGCATATTTTCTCTCCCCTGTCCAATACTTCTTTTCGCATTGCGCATATACTCCTATTGGATATACAATAAACATCATATGAAAATCTCAACAAAAAGTCATATTTCTCTGCGTCTCTGTTTTGTTTTTTTATTTGCTTTTTTCCTTGAAGAAGGTGTTTTATGGTACTTCGATCATGATGCGACACTCTTCGTTCGATACCAAGAATTCGATCGCTCTCAATCCGTCATCGATCAAGGACTCCAGTTCTATACGCCTAAAAAAATACAGACCCTCCGTGTAGATGAGGCATTTCTCTTCTCTCTGATACAACAATCGAGAGGACAAATGCTTCCAGAAAATCTGAAAGAAAAATATAAGAACGATCCATTTAGTCGGCTTTTCGATATGAATCATCCGATCCGAGATATCGTCTTTCGCCGAAACCTTGCTACTCCTCCCATCAATCAACCATCGGGTAATACTACTTATTCAATTAATTTCCCTTATAGACAATTTCTCTACGATCCATGGGACGATCTCCTATTCAAAGCGCTCTACTGTGACATCTCAGGATACGACGATACAGATTTTTTCCTCCTCACTACGAGAGGAGACAGTGTCGGAGGATACGCTGATACGCACGTCTTGCTCGGACTCCTCTTTCTCGAAAAAAATCAGTGTTTTGATTCGGAAAAAATACAGTCATACAAAAAAACCTTCGTACGACATATCATCTCTGCAGAAGAAAGAGATGTTGTCTTCAGCGATCTCTATGCTGAACGTATTGTCTTTCTCTTCTGGTCAGGCTACGGAAATACGGTGAAGAAAGAATGGATAGCAGTGGTACGAAAAAATATCAAATCCGATTTTGGTTGGCGATGGCAACCGTCTGATACAGAGTCGAGTGCTCACGCGACAGGACTTGCGCTCCTTGCGCTCATATACGAGAACAATCAAAACACAGAATCATCCTTTTCTTCTCGCTCAAATCTCCTCTTCCCCTAAATCAAGATTATTGTGATGTGAGAGGGAGAGAGAATACAAAATGCGATCCAACACCTTCGATACTCTCTACGTCGATTGTTCCTCCCATTCGTTTCGCAAGACCGAGACTCACCCAAAGTCCGAGTCCTGTACCAGGAATCGATTGTGTCTGTGCATTTTGGATACGAGCAAACTTCTGAAATAACTTCTTTTGATTGGAAGCAGAGATCCCAAAACCAGTATCCGCTACCGTGATGACATACTGATTGTCTCTGATGTCCGTCGTGACACTGACTGAACCCTCTGCAGTATATTTGATTGCATTCCCGATGAGGTTCGTGAGAATTTCATTCATTCCTGGCTCATTGATGCGAATTTCAGCTTCTTTGGTATTGAGAAGCTCGAGTTTCAATCCCTTTTCGGTGGCTTGAGATTGGAAACTCTGTACACACTGACGAATGATCGGGAGAGGATTTTCTGTCACAAAAGAAAGGGACGTAGGAATTGGCACACCTATTTCAGAAAGAGGCGTATCGAGAATATATCCGAGTGCAAGCTCGAGCGCATCAGTATTGTAAGAAACGAGTAAATGCCCTCCTGCGACTGGCACCTGAGTGACAGAAAGAGGGGCATCCGAGAGAGGATAGGTCTGACTGCCGACAATCCAATCCGAAGTTCCGTAGATAGCGAGGTGATTCTTTGCTGAGAATGAATGAGCGATCGCATCCGTTTGTTTCTTGGATATGTCTGCTCCTTCTGAACTGACGAGTTTGTTCATGAGAAATGCAATATCGTATTTCCCTGATTTGCGTGTTCCGATAGGGGTGAAAATAGTGACGAGTTTTTCTACGACATCTTTTCCTCCAAGCTTTTCGACATAATAACGAGCGACACCGCCACCAAGACTGATTCCAATAATATTTATTTTATGGACACCGGTACGGGCGATAATCGCATCAATCTGATTCTTGATTTGAGTCGCAGCGGTCTCTGCGTCTGCCCAGTAGTCATATCCGAGCGACACCACTTGAATACCATTGCTCTTGAGCCAACGGATCGCCCAATACGGAGCAGAATAATAATTGGTAAAAATACCATGAAGAAGAATAGTGATGACGCCATCTGTTGCCGACGCAGCACGAATACTGTTTTCGTTGATTGCATCTACTTTCTTCCTGCTGGAAAAAAACACCCAGAGCGGATAGAAGAAACGAAGCACCATCCGACGCCAGGTAAAGAACTTGAGTCTGTTTGGACGTATCATATTTTTTTGTTAATTTGAGGAAACTGCTTCTTTTTTCAAAAGAATTTCTGCGACATTTTTCCGAGGAGATGCTGGGGCATCAGAGACTCTCGGGTATCCGATACGAAAGGCGAAAACAAGCATTTCTTGATCAATGTTCGGCATTATTTCTCGAAAAAGATGGAGCATCTGACGATTCGCTGTGGAAAATTTCTCTCCTAATTCCGTATTCCCTTCATTACTCACCATCACAACAAACGTGTATGTCGGTTGCAGAGCAAGGCCGAGTGTTGTCGCTCGAAGCCAGAGTCTCTGTGCAATTCTTCCTCCTTCTACATACGAGAATCCTTCCCAACCTGGTTCAAATATTTTTTTTCCAGGACTCTTGGGAAGAAAAATAAAACCAAAAGCCGATGAGTCACAAGACAACTTGAGAGCGGTCTTCTGTGATTGAGACCGGATGATACGTCGTATCAAGCGAAAAAACCGTGCAACATACAGTGCGAATGGGAAAAAATATTGGGATATTCCCAATCCGAGAGTTGAGAGCGGTATCCCTCTTCGTAGTTGATTTGCTTTTTTATCAGAATGAACAAGCGAACGAAAATTCTCTCGTAAAACATCGTGGTCCCAGTAAAAATCATCATGAAATCCCCATAACTTTCCCATCTTTTCGAGATTTTCCGCTCCCTCGATAAAATGGAGGGAACCTCCTGCCTCTTCTACTGTACGGGTGAGTATCGTTTTGTGCTGTGTATCGAGAGGACGACGAAAAAAGGAGAAGCGATTGACATGTCGTTTGGGAAGAGCCAGGAAGAATGCTTCCTCATCAGAATCAATGATTCTCTCATTTTTCGTAAATTTCAAATAAGCGACAACATCATGCTCTTCATAGACATACGGATCAGAGGTGATCTCTGTATCAAAACCAAAATGACGTGCTGAAATGACAATACTTTCGAGAAATGTACCAAGCGCAAAAGGTGTCCCGCTCTTAGAATAATACGCCTCAAGAGGGGCTTCCTTGGGATGATTACTCTGCAAAGCAAAAAGACCAGTCTGTTTTTCTTGGAGTATCCAAGGCTGCGTGTTGTCCCCTGACGGAGCAAAACGAGCGTATTCGAGTATCTTTTGAAGAGGAATCTGAGGAATATTCATCAATAAAAAGCGAAGGATAAACGCTTACAGTATACCACCAACTCAGTGAGAAAAAAAGTGATATACTAAAGAAAACATACTCCATAAGATATTTTTTACTTTTGAAGACAATTATGTCTACTCCTCTTTCCATAGGCCTCATCTCTGATGATTTTCTCCCTGCCATGACCGGAGTCGGGGTACATCTCCAGGACCTCGCCAGAGAACTCGTCTCGCGAGGTCACCACGTGTTTTTACTCACATCAAAACGGCACAATGAGCTCAAGCAAGAAGAATGGAACGGGGTACACATCTATCGTCTCCGTACTCTCAAGCTCTACGGTTTCTATCAGGCTCTGCCAACAAGACAAGAGATCAATCAGATTTTCATCAAAGAACGGCCCGATCTCATTCATTATCATTATCTCGGCTACATGATGATGCAGACCTGTCACGTCGCACAGACACTCTCCATTCCGCAAATTCTCACGTACCATTTTGGTCCGAGCGTCCTCACCCGACCACTTCTGATGCGTCCTTTCAGACGACTGATCGAGAAACAAGTCGTGGCATATAGCAATCATCTTTCTGCGATCATAGTCCCCTCGCTCCCTCTCATCACCGAACTCCGAAAAAATATTCACGTGCCGATACATCATATCGCCAATTGGATCAGTTTTGATGAAAAAGAATATTCTTCTCTCAAAAAAGATACACGGCCTTTCACGATTCTCTTTGTAGGAAGACTCGCTTATGAGAAAAATATTTCTCTTCTTCTCAGATCTTTAAAAGACGTGTTCCAAATTCTTCCGGATGCGAGACTCCTCATCATCGGAGATGGACCAGACAAAACAATACTCGTAAAGGAAAGCGTGGCATTACATATTGACAAAAACGTGACTTTTCTCGGACACATCGAACACGATCGTCTCCCTTCGTATTATTCTACTTGTGATGTTTTTGTGTTACCATCAAAGGAAGAAACATTCTCGCTCGTCGCTATTGAAGCACTCTGGTTCTCCAAACCAATTATTGTCACTCGAGTTATCACTTCTGCTCGAGAGCTCGTTACCGAAGGAATCAATGGTTATGTTGTCGATACTGACAGAGATCAGGAATTGACACAGAGGCTCATCACCCTCGCTCACGATGAATCTCTACGAAACAAAATGGGCCTGGCAAGTCGTGAGAAGGCACAGGCTTATAGTAAAAATATACTTATTGATTCCATCGAATCTCTCTACACACGACTCGTCAAAAATATTTCTCATTAATGTATCTCTTATGCACTATAGAGCAGTTATTATTTCTCCCCATCTCGACGATGCTGTATTCACCTGTGGCGGTCAGATGAAACTTCTCATCAAAGAAGGTCCTGTCCTCGTACTCAACCTCTTCACGCATTATCTCGGCGATGTCAAAGACCGGGCTATCGTAATGGCAGATGATCGTTTTGACGAAGAAAGAATCTCGTCACAATTTTTCGGATATACTCGAAACAATTTTGGTGAACTCGAGGCTTATTTCCGACGAAAACCCTATCAGGCTCTGAGCAATATTTTTCATCCACCGGTAGCTGAAGACACAGGTGAATATCTCACCTTGCTCCGAGAAAAAGTCTTCGCCTACCTTGATGGCATAGAATACGATGAACTCTATGTACCACTCGGTGTTGGTTGGCACGTAGACCATATCCTCACTTTTATGCTTTTCGAACCATGGATCGGAAAGAAAAAAATGCTCTTCTACGAAGATATTCCCTACACACTCATTCCTCATGCTCTTCGCTACCGATTAAATGAAATCGGGACATACGAAAAAATAAATCAGGATAAAACACTCGCGCCATTATCGAGGATTTTTGCCTGCTTTTCTTCTGCATACGCTTACTTCAACAATGCTCTAATGAAAAATCTCAAACCACCGCTGATGCGTTGGGTGGCCACACCCGTAGTCTGTTATTATTTTTATAAACTGATGGCTCGTCACACGAGTATTGCCAAGAAAAATACCCCTCGTTATACGCTGAAATCAGTTGTCCTTCCAATCGATGATTTCTCTCATAAGCTCGAAGCAATGGCTCTCTATCAAGGTCAATTTCGAGAATTCTTTGTTGATTCGATGGATTGTCTCAATCTTTTCACAACCTATGCACAGCAGATTGATCCGACATTCAAACCTGTAGAACGTTTTTGGGAAATAACTCCACTGACCAATGACACCATAGCTCACACATAAGTATGAACGACGCGCTTTTTTCTACTATCGGACTTTGGATGCAAACATCCTTCCTTTCGCTTGGTTCGATCATTGTCTGGCCAGTCGTTTTTTTGTGGGGTGAGAATGGAGCCATCTTTGCTTTTGCATTTGCTTCTCAGGGTCTCATTAGTCCAGAGTCGGCACTTATTTTCTCCTTTTTGGGATCGTTTTGTGCAGATCTCTTCTGGTACGCTGTGACCGCGAGCACTCTACGCCCATGGTTTCAGAAACGTGAAGAAAAAAAACGTCTCGAAAAAAAGGAAAGTCTCATCTTTATCAAGCTCATCGATAATCATCCTTATATTTTTCTCGTCATCTTAAAATTCTTGATGGGCGTACGACTCGTACTGACACTCTATATTCTGACAAAAAAGAAAGTTCCTTTTTTCACGTACTTTATCCTGACATTTCTAGGAAACATTCTTTTTATCATTGTTCTTTTTCCTCTCGGCTGGTTGCTCGGCAAAGGCATCGGCGATGCGCTCTCTCTCGGACAGAGTCTCTCTAGTTTCGCTACCCTCTTCCTCTGTGTCGGCATCGGAAGTCAGATTCTCTTTCGCCTGATACGATATCTCATTATTCGATTCGGACAGAAAGTGAAGTAGAAAATATTTGTTTAAAAAAATTGCTATGCTAGCAGTCCTGATCACTCTCGTGGCTACTTTTTTTATCCAATGTGGTTATTTCCTCTGGAAAATATCTGCTGATGATGACCAGCCAAAGATAGGGAAAGCATCTACTCTTATCGTATTGCGAGCTCTCGTCACTGACTGGCGGTTCGTACTCGGCTTTATAGCAACCACCGCTGGTTGGATACTCTTTGTCCAAGCGACGTCTCTCGGTGATATCAGTCTTGTCCAACCCCTGATGTCAGCAGGTGAATTTCTCATCGTTCTCTTGGCTGTGATATTCCTCAAAGAACGATTGGATAAAAAAGAACAAATCGGTGTTTTTCTGAGCATTCTCGGATCAGTAGCCCTCGTATGGAACATAGAAGAGGCCTCTGTGTCTCATTTCGATATGACTCAGCTTTTCCTGTTTATCAGCTGTATTGTCACTCTTGGCATACTCCTTGCATTTTTTAGCCATCGATCAAAACAGTCGGAGATTTTTCTCGCAATCATTGTCGGACTCTGTTTCGGAGCAGGAGCCCTCTTTACCAAAGCAATGACCAGTACATTTGCATCCGGCATAGATTGGTCCATCCTCTTCAATCCGTTTCTTCCGGCAGTTATCATCACAAACGTACTCGGACTCATCCTCCTTCAGACAGCATTTCAGAGGGGTCGTGCATCTATCATCGTGCCGGTTCAAGTAGCTATCACCAATGTACTTACTGTCTGTGCTGGAATGATTATTTTTTCCGAACATATTACCCTTTCTCGTGCTGTTGGCATCACAATGATTCTTTTGGCGACATTTCTTATTCAAACAAAAAAGAAGTAAAGATCAATACTTTATTTATTGATTCCGATAAACGGACTGGCTCCTCCCCAATAGGTCGGCGTTTTGCCATCCCACTTTTCTATCCAACGAAGTTCGACTACCTGAGGATTGGCCGTCAGTGCTTGCGCTTCTGTTCGAATAGCCTTTGCTTTTCCTTCAGCCTCGACGACTCGTTGATCAGCTTCTATTGATATTCTTTCCAGATCTCTCTCAGCCTTGAGCTTGAGCTGTTCTGCGGTGACTTTTGCTTCGATAGCTTCGTTGAAGGCAGGAGAAAAATCAAATGAAGTGATATTTATATCATCGACAATAATATTGTTCTTGATGAGTCTTTCTGCCAGATTGGTCTTGATCTGATCTTTGACATCTTCTCTTTTGATAATGAGTTCCTCGGCAGTGAACCGTGCAGTGACCGCTTTCACAGCTTCCTGGATAGACGGAGCGATGAGACGGTTATTATAATCTCTTCCGATATTCTGCCAAATAGTATTCACGTGACTTGGAGAGAGATGATAATTGATAGCAACTTTTGATGTAATGATCTGGAGGTCTTTCGAAGATGCGCTAGCAGGCACTTCATCTTTTTGAATTCTAACATCCATTATCACGACCTGTTGCACAAAAGGTATCTTGAAATAGAGACCTTCTTCGAATACTCTGTCTTTCACTGCACCAAACTGCAAGAGGATACCTCTCTCTCCCGCTCCAATCGTTCCGACTGATTCGAAAATAAGAACGATCAAAAACAAGGTTCCTACCAAAGACAAAAAACTTTTCCGAATCTTCTGAAAAAAAGCGAGTTTATCCAAATCAATAACCGTATTCATAGTCTTTTTCCTTATTGATTAATAATCCATCTCATTGATAGATAGTCTTCTAGCATACCATCTTTCTCTTCAAAAACAAATCTTTATCAAAAAAACTTATTCCAAATCGTCGATACTATTGTTGATTTCAGCCTTTATTTCCTCTTCATCCAATCCTGATGCTCGTGCATCTTCTCGTATTTCTGAAACATTTTCCTCTTCAGTTGTTTGTTCAGAAGAAAAGTCGAGTTGTGCTTCTTTCCGATAGATAAAGAATTTTTTCCATGTTACTATCTGAGATATCTGCTTCTCTTGTACAGTAGTCTCTCTTTCGGATTCATTCTGACGAACACGTGTGACACTTTCGTCTCGTGGAGTAAAACGAAAAACAGTCAGCGCCCCAAAGAATCGTTCTTCCACAAGTTCAAATCGCTGGTCAAAATTTAACTGATCATTGGTTGAAAATTTTATACTGAAATAATTCCCTTCTCGATAGAGTGCTATTGCCTGTATTTTCTTCTGAAAAAATATACCCCTCTTTTCAAGATGGTACCAAAATATCGGCTCATACTCATGTTTTGCCTGGAGATAAATAGGGTACCCATTTTCCTTCTGTACAGATTCCATATAATCGACGATGGCGTACTGCTGTTCTAGTGTGACTCGCTCTGTCTTGGGAAAAATATCTTCTGTCTGAACAGAGATAGGTTCGATCAAAACTATACGCAGATTAGAAAAATATTTCCACAAACCAAACATATTCCCTACGAACACCAGAAAAATCAAGAAGCTTCCGATAAGAATACCTATCTTTTTGAAACGAGCCAATTGTTCAAGTATCAAACCAAACAAAATAAATGGTACAGGGAGTACAACAAGAAAAAATCTCGGGTAGATATTCAATCCATTATTCCTTATTGAAAAGAAATATAATGAAGAGAGAATGAACCAAAGAACTATCAACCATAAAAATGTTCTTTTATCATAATCAGTTTCTTTCTTGAGTGCCCAGAGGAGGAGGAGGAGTTCTCCAAACAGTATACAGAGAGAAGTGACTTTCCATGCGATACTCCCAGGAGTCGAAAATCCATAGCCTTTTAATTTTTTTCCATTCACATGATCACTCCCTGTGAGAATGAGAAAATACTCTGAAGCATCATAATTCAATGTCTGCACCGCTTTTTCAAGCATCTTTTTTCCATCACCACCAGAATGTTGGAATTTTTCAAGAAAAAACTGGATATTTTGCCCTCGTGTTTCAATATCACTGATAATGAGAGGTGAGTAGAATACCAGCACAATCACGAGAGCAATGATCCACGTTTGCCATTTGAACCTAGGCCTACGGAGGAGCAAGAGTGAAACTACAACGGCAGGAATGATAAAAAAAGCATTAAAATGAATCTGTGTTGTTATAGAGAGAACAACGACAGACAGAAGAAACCAGAGGTTTTTTCGCGATTCCTTCTCCGAAAGACTCCTGAGAAAAGAATAGAACAGCAGGAGAATGAGAAACGGAAGCACGTTCGGACTCCATGAAAAACGCGAATAAAGCACCGCGTAGAGAGAGACGGAGAAAAGTAAGAGAAGTCCAAGAGAAAGAACATGTGTGAAGTATCGACGACAAAAAAGATAAAAAAGTGGCAAGGAAAGAAAAGAAAAAATGAGTACCAAAGCAGCGTGACCAGGAGGCGTGTTGCCGAATATTTTGGCACTGATATATTCGAGATAGTAGAAGGCGGGTCCGAGACGTAATGCTCGACCACCACCCGCTGTCGGTCCGAGGAGTGGTAATTCTTCGATGCCATTCTCTACAGCTGGAGAAACTAAAAGTGTATCGTATGATTGATCGATTTCAAAATGCAACCAATCAGAGAAATGATATGATCGAAGGAAAATGCCCAGCACTATACATACAACTATGGCGAAAAAAAAGATTCGTGGGTATTGTTTCTTGAAAAACAAGAAAAAAGAGGTGTGCATGTCAAAAAATATCAATAAAAATTCTCTAAAATCAAACTATTTTCCATACTATCAATAATATGCTCTCTTGACCAGAGGACATTTTTTCCTTGTTTGCTCATGCTTTTAAACAAAAGAAAAGCTTCCTTAATTCTCTGAAGTTGTCGAAAATTACGAAGTGAGTATCTGACATGGTGGAACTTCTTAAGCTGAACAATGAAATATAAACTGAAAAAATAAAAAAGAGCCCTTTGTTTATACTCGCGGGCTCAAATTGATACGAGTTTCAGATTCCCTTTCTTTTGAAAACAATGGGAATAGTTCGAAAGATGATATACAAGTCATTGATGAGACTGTGTTCTTCTGCATACGCCAGATCAGACGAGACGATTATCTCCGATTTCAACGTACGTCCGAGAATTTGCGTCGGCCCCGTGATTCCAGGTCGCACTCTGTGTCGTTGATCGAGATCGGGATTCTCTCTCTGTCTGAGTTCCATAGTGCATATTCGCCAAGGCCTCGGTCCGACCAGACTCATTTCTCCTTTGAGAACGTTGACGAGTTGTGGAAGTTCATCAAGATGTGTCGATCGGAAAAATGCGCCTATTCTCGTAACACGCTTATCCCCTTTCGTAACTGCGTTCGACGATTGATCTGATCCTAGTTCCATCGTTCGAAATTTCAGGATGATAAACGGAACATTATCCAGCCCGATACGTTCTTGTTTGAAAATAATCGGACCTTTCGATGTTGTTTTTATGAGTAGCGCGATAAGAAACATGAGCGGAGACAGACAGAAAAGCAAAACAGCAGACACTCCCACATCAAAAAATCTTTTGGACATGGTTCCCTCCTTTTTGTATGGATATCATAGACTTGAATTGTTAAAGAAGCCTCCATTATACAATCATCTCTAGAAAAACCTGTCAAGAAAAGAAGTCGGGAACATTAGTCCTCCTGATGCCACAGGGTAGTGAGAACATTCTGGTGCTTCCAGAGAAGATATAGATTGAGCGCGAGCATCACATCTGCCATGACGGCACCGGCAGTAAAAAGACCACCATCAAGCACGAGATGGAATCCAACTACGTTCAGTGTAATAGGAAGCACTAGAAGCGCTGCCACAGCCTCACGACGAGTCCAAAGAGCATAGAGCGCGATCACATGCACGACCGCCATCATCCACATGATGAAACCAGAATCAGACAGAACTTGGATAAAGGCAAAAGCCTCATCCGTGTTGTACAGATCACGGGTCGGGTCAGGAAATATTCCGAGCACTCCAAAAATCGGCATTACGAGAATGAGTGAGAAAATCACTCTCGCTCCGATGTGAAATATGTTTTTCATATGGTTTTGTATTAGTTTTTTTCAACGTACTTTTTGAAATTATCGAGGATTGCCTGCCAGCCGAAGCGCTGCATCTCAAGCGGGTTCTCCTCTTCCGTTTCGAAGGTCTCGACCACTTTGCAGCCACCTTCTTCTAAAACAAATTTAATGCTGACCGTCCTTGCATCAACGCCTTCCATAACATACGCTATCCTCCTGTTTTCTTCGACTATTGTGTACGTCCCCTCGAAATCAAATCCTGCGCTTCCATCCTTTGCTTCCATCCTCCAATTGAATTTCCCTCTGATACGAAGATCATTCACCGCTTCAGGTGCACACCAATCATCAGAGGCAAAGTTCCAGTTTACGATATGTTTTGGCTCTGACCAATATTTCCAAATTTTTCCTATAGGAGCATTAACGAATACCTCTACAGTTATTTTCGGCTTCATAAAAAAGAAATACAAATTATACCTCAATTATATCACGAGTTATAACGATAGATTAAAAACGTTTCAATTTACCAAAGAGATAATAAGTGAGCTCCTATACTAAATAAGATTTTCGAACCTACTAAAAATAGCTCTATAAAAGGAAAAGAGAACGCTTTCGCGTCCTCTCATCCCATATTGCTCTGGCGGCAGGAATTACCCTCTGGGGCATAAACTTCAAATCCTGTCGCAAAATAAATATAAAAACAGCACTCATATGGATGCTGTTTTTATATATGCTCTGGCGGCAGGATTCGAACCTGCGACCAAGTGATTAACAGTCACCTGCTCTACCACTGAGCTACGCCAGAATAAATTTTTTAATAAATTCTCTTCCTCGAAAACTCTTCAACTGTTTTTCTCTTCTTAGCGCCTCCCTCCCTTGTTGAAACTTCTTCAGAGTAAAGAAGAATCCATAGGCCATCAAATCGTGATGTATAACCTTTAAATACTTTTTGGTTATGCATCTGTAGCCTATTTTCTAAATCAGCAGTTTGTCCTATATACAATTTCTTATGATCTTCATTATATATAGCATATATGGTGTACATATATTTCTGCCATACCACTGATCCGCCAGCTGGCGGAACACCAGAATATATTGCTTTTATAGCAACGTACCTATTCTAAAGGAAAAAAAGAAAAAAGGCAACTATCATTGATAATTGCCCCCTACACACACTTTCCCTCGTTCCGAAATAAGAAAAATCATTCAAAATAAGGGTAGGAATAGACAGCCTCCACTTCGCGAAGTATCTCGCCTACGACATCTCTCTCGATGAGAGGGTGACGCTTCGGACGGCCGGAAATTGCCTGATTACTGACGACCTCATCGTTTCCGACAAAGAAACCGATATGGCGATGGAACTGCCCATCAGCGCAGTGACGTTTCTTCCACACTACGACACATCCTATGTATGGTATCTCGACCCTCTGCCATTTCGATGCCTCGAGATCGAGTATGGTTTCATCGACCGTCGTATGCACACCATCCTTGGTCAATCCACACAGCGTCAGTATGGAAGAGACAAAATAGGCACAGGCCAAATCACCGTCACCGATCACGTCTTTCAAAGATCCGTCTGGTAAACGAACATAGAGCTTTCGATACTGATCAGAGTCAACAGACCCAAGAATCATCGCGAGGTATGTCTGGAAGAAATCTACCGGATGTCCTTCTTCGGTAAGAACAGTTTTCATTTCTCGCTCCTTCTGTAAAAACGTTTAGGAATGCACATTCTTCTGATCTGGTAGTTTCTGATCTCTTAATTTGCAAAGAACAAGGCCATTACAAAGAAACACAGTATCGCCCAAACTCGCACATCCACACATTTCAAGCGACACCTTTTCTTCTTTCCCATCAGCATGACGGGCCAATGCTTCATGGTTCGGAAGCAATGCAACTATCCTCACCACTGTTGGTTCGGTCATGATATACTCCTTTTTTTTGTACTGGCGATTCCAGTTCCAGGAATATAACAAAAAACACGGGTTTTATCAATACCCGTGTCCTTGTCTTCTTCTCATACTAATAATCTCGCAATTTGCGAATATCGGTATGTTCTCGGATTTTTTCGAGCGCCTTGGCTTCGATCTGGCGAATACGTTCACGTGTCACGCCAAATTCTTGCCCGACTTCTTCGAGAGTGTGTGTCACACCATCTTCGAGGCCAAAACGAATACGGAGAATCTTCTGCTCACGCGGTGTGAGCTCATCGAGAATATCCGAAATATGCGTTTTCAAAAGCTTGCGAGAAGCAGATTGGTTTGGCATTACTGTCTCGGTATCTTCTATAAAGTCTCCGAGAACGCTATCGTCTTCGTTATCTCCGACCGATGTTTCGAGAGAAACTGTTTCTTGAGAAATTTTCTGGATATGGCGAATTTTATCGACTTCGATATTCATTTCAGCAGCAATCTCTTCGGCCAATGGTTCGCGTCCAAGTTCTTGTACCAATCGCCTCGTAATCTGAGAATATTTATTGATCGTTTCTACCATATGCACCGGAATGCGAATCGTGCGAGACTGATCAGCGAGAGCACGTGTGATAGCTTGACGAATCCACCACGTTGCATACGTCGAAAACTTGTATCCTTTGTGATAATCAAATTTCTCGACAGCTCGGAAAAGACCTATATTCCCTTCTTGAATAAGATCGAGGAGAGAGAGGTTGTGAGAACGACCGACATATTTTTTGGCGATAGAAACGACGAGACGTAAGTTCGCTTCTGTGAGACGTTGTTTTGCGGGCAGATCACCTTTTTCGATCAGTTTTGCAAGACGGACTTCTTCCTCACCACTGAGAAGTGATACTCGTCCAATCTCCTTCAGATACATCTGTACGAGATCAGAGGTATTCTCATCTCCGAGGTCCATCATTTTATCTTTGGCTTTCACAGGAGCTTTTTCTTTCCCTTTTTCTTTCTCTCCACCCTTCTCTTTTCCTTTTTTCTTTTTTCCGAAACTCTCTCCTTCTTTCTCTATATCAATCTTGAGCATTTCCTCAGAACCGATGACACGGATACCTGATGTTTCGAGTTTCTCGTACAAACTCTCGAGATTGTCCAGATCTTGTTCGACATCAGGAAGAATATGAATAATTTCATCTTCAGTCACGAAACCTCGTTGCTTTCCTCGAAAAAGAAGTTCTGTCACCGCATCTTGCTTTTCTTCGAGATGTTCTTTTGATTGTTCTTTCTTTTTCTTGATTGGTTTGTTAGATTTTTTTTGAACAGCTGTTTTTTTCTTGTCTCCTGATTTTGTCAGCTTGATATTCTTTTTTGTGACGTTTTTTTGCGACGTTTTTTTTACTGACTTTGCTTTCTTGGCGACAACTTTTTTCGCGACAACCGCTTTCTTCATTTTTTTCTGAATCTTTTTTGCTGGCTTGGCGACCACTTTTTTCGTTGACTTCTTCACTATTTTTTTCGTATCTTTTTTCACTATTTTTTTCGTTATTTTATTTCCCTTCTTCTGCACCGTCTTCTTTACTTTCTTTTCCATTTTCTTGGTCATAAAAATTACTGTTTAAAAAAATATTACAGGCCTATGAAAAGCCGTATTTGAGAAACAAGGGGTTTTTTATCTTAGCAACATTCTTATGATTTGTCCAAAGAAATATCAGTAAACTGTGCGAGGAGCTGTTTTTCCCGTTCCTTATCTTTTGCTTCTCTCGCCTGTCGGAGTGATTGTTCGAGCGATATGAGTTTCTCGCGTTTTGTGATTTCTTTTTGTATTTCTTCTCTATATTTTCTGGCAATCTCGATCATTTTACTTGTCCGCTCTTCTTCTGGTGTATTGCTGATTTCTGGTGATTCCAAAATATGAAACGTCAATCGTGTTGCTTCGCTCTTGAGATGAGCGTCTTCTATCATCGACAAAGGGTCGTTTTTTCCCGCCTGCACCAAGAAGAAATAGAGTGGATGATTTTGGAGAAATGCTTTGGTTTCATCATCAGTGAGTAGGCCGAGTATTGTCTCTCTTACAACACTATCGGTATACATCAGTCCTACGAGCTCCTCTCGCAAAAGTTCAGACCGTTTACTAAACGAAATAGTACTCTGTCGAGACTCCGGTTTTGATTCTGCAAATGGCGTGTATCGTTCTCGATGTTCTCGTGCCTGGACCACTGTATTTACTACACTTATGATGAGTTTTTCTTCCATCTGGATTGCCTGTGAAAGCTTGTTGATCCAGAAAGATCGTTCGATAGGATTGGCAACAAACATGAGTATTTCTGTATATTCCTCCACTATTTTTCTCTTGCCATCGGCTGTATTCTGATCATATTTTTGCAAACTCATATCCAAGAAATACTGCAAAGCTGGTACAGAAGATTTCGTCACTTCAAACAGTTTTTCTGGACTTTCTTTTCCCATTTCAGCAGCATCTTTGCCAAACGGGATAGCGATAACTGAAACAAGCATCTCTTTCGCAAGGGCGAGTTCGGCACTTTTCCGAGAAGCTTTCTGTCCTGCTCCATCCATATCAAAAAAAAGCTTTACTTCATTGCCATACCGTTTCATCACGGTCAATTGTTCATCGGTGAGTGCTGTCCCTGATACGGCTACCGTATTCTGTATCCCCGCCTGATGCATCGCGATCACATCCATATTCCCCTCGACAATCACCGTGGCAGAAGCCTGCTTCATCGCAAGTTTTGCTTGATACAATCCATACAACGCACGACTCTTATGGTAGACCGTCGTCTCAGGTGTATTGATATATTTGGCCTGTGATTCATCACCACCCGGTGCTACCCGTGCCGAATACCCGATGACACGTCCGAGAATATCAAAGATAGGGTACATGATTCGATCACGAAAACGATCATAATATCCACTCCCACCTTCTTTCTTGAGTATCAGTCCTGCTTGTTCTATTTCATCAGCACGAAATCCTCGACTGATAAGAAAGTCAAGCAAATGTCGCCATCCATCAGGAGCATATCCGAGGCGAAATATTGCAACACTTTCTTGTGAGAGCCCGCGATTCGTGAGATACTTTCCTATTTTTTCTTGTCCGGCATCCCCTGCCAATTGTTTCTCAAAAAATTTTGTCGAGAGTTCGAGAAGTTCATAAATGCGATCCTTGGTTTCTTTGTTTTTTTCTTCTCCCTTATATTCTGGCAATGTCACTCCGGCACGTTCCGCAAGCATTTTGAGCGCTTCACGAAACTCGAGCCCCTCTATTTCCATCACGAAAGCAAAGATGTCTCCTCCTTTGCTACATCCAAAACAGTGCCACATGTTTTTCTCTTCGTTCACCATAAAAGACGGTGTTCGTTCCTGATGGAATGGACAACATGCCTTGTAATGCACGCCCGACTTATCGAGATGAACATAGGAACCAACGAGGTCCACTATATTGAGTCGTGCTTTGATTTCTTGGGTAATAGCGTCTGACATAGTCGGATATCTTTTTCTATAGAATAGCTCTCTATTGACTAAAAAAGCAAATCCTCACAGCACGTAAGTCCGCGAGGATATATTATATCAAAAGGTTTTTATTTCCGTTATCTTTGAAGAATAACAGATTAACCTTTCATGAGAAGAAATTACACCGATTCCAAGTTCACTCGTATTTTATCAATAACAGTCTGTATAGGTGTATTTGCCTTGATAAGATACTCTTTTACACCCATATCCATAAGTTTTTTAATGTCTTCTTCTTGACTCAGATTCGAAAGAATAATTACGGGTATATTTTTTGTTTCTTCTTTTTCTTTCAGATCTTTGACGGTTTCAAATCCATCTTTTCCTGGCATGAGAAGATCGAGAAGTATGAGTTCTGGGGTACCATATTTTTCGATGGCCTGAAGAGCTTCGTCACCGTTCCCGGCCAACTGAGCATTGATATTCTCCCTGGACAATTTCGTCTTATAAATCTTGGAGTAAAACGGATCATCTTCAACAACAAGAACATATTTTTCGCTCATACAAGTGATAAAAAAATGAATAAATACTTAAAAATACTGTTAAGCAAGTGGAAATTCGATAAAGAATGACGTCCCTACATTTTCCTCGCTTTCAAATCGAATAGTAGCTTGACACTCCTCCATGTATGATTTTACCACAGAAAGACCAAGTCCACTACCCTCAGTTTCCTTTCGTACAGCGTTTGAAGCTCGGAAAAATTTCGAGAAAATCTTGGACTGATCTTCTTTGACAATACCAATTCCTGTATCAATAACTGTCAAAACAAGGCTTTGAGGAGTAACATCGAGTGCTAATGTGAGCGTTCCTTCTGGTTTATTGTACTTGATGCCATTGGATACGAGATTCTCAAGTGCTTCATAGAGATGTTTGGGAGGAACAATAATAGACGGAACGGTATCTGGATGATGAAAGATAATCTTGACATGACGTTTTCCTGCTTCAGATTTAAGTGAATGAATCGAGGCATCTATGAGTTTAATAAGATTAACTGATTCTTTCAGTTCTCGGCCCTTCTCTCCGTCGATACGTGAAACATCGAGTAGATCGTTAACAAGAACGATCATACGACCACTATTCTCATAGAGTTGTTTCACGGATTCCTTGACGTCTTTGGACAATTTACCGAGGTCTCCATTGATGAGGAGCTCCATGCTCCAACGCATACTTCCGAGCGGTGTGCGGAGTTGATGTGCCGCTACAGACAAGAAATTATTCTTCATTTGTTCGAGTTCGCGCAACTTCGTAATGTCTCGAAAAACCATAATGGTACCAATAATCTCATTTTTCGCATCACGAATAAGAGAACAGCTTCCGCCAACAGGAATGTTTTTTTCCACTCTCATAAGAAAAACATTCTGTGAAAGAACGAAGGTCTGGCGACGTTCCAATGCTTTCTTTACTATAAATATACTTTCTTTCTTGCCTTCTGATTCTTGTATAAAAGAAAATATTTCATGCGATTTTTTACCCTCTACGTCCTGAAATGTGCGTGCGACAAGTATTTCTGCGGATTCATTCATAAAAATAATCCTTCCCTCGATATCTGTTGCAAAAACACCTTCACCAATAGACTTGAGGAAACGAAGGATACTTTCTGCACGTTCTTTTTGTGTCTCGATACGCGCATTGGCAGATTCCATCTCGGTCGCGTGATGAATAATACGGAGCTGTGCATCACGCTCTTTCGTAATATCTCGCTCTGTTCCGACGAAAAATTGTATATTACCCTTCTCATCAAAAATAGGAGTAACGCGTATACTCGCAAGATACTTCTCGCCATTTTTTCTTTTATTCGTTATTTCTCCTGAATAACTCTGCTTTTCATCTTTCAGTGTTTTCCAAAATGTTTGATAAAACTGCTTTGACATTTGTTTACCCCAGAGAGACGGGGTTTTGCCCTTCATTTCTTCGAAAGAGTACCCTGTCATCATTTCTGCTGATGCATTCGCATACAAAATGACACCGTCGATATCCGTAATGATGGTATGGTCGAAACTGAAATCAGCAATCTTTTTGAACTTGGACAATTCGATAGTCTGCTCTCGTAATTTTTTCTCTGACAATTCTACATCTTCGAGAATATTGAGCATTGCTTTCTTGGTTTTTTGGAGAGCATCATTCTGAATTTGCATTTCTGTTTCTTTTTCATCTATTGTCTGAAATGTTTGATTGATTTCTTCTGCAAGCAAAGAAAGTTCATCCTTTCCAGAAAGGATAATTTTCCGCTTCACATCTCCATCTCGATGAATACTCTGTATTTCATTCTTAAGATACTCTACTTTGTTCAAAACAAAATATCCCAAAAGAAAGAAGATGCCTCCGCAAAAGAATATTCCTGTCACAAGAAACAGTAACGTAAAAAGAAAAATACTCGACTGACCTTTCTGATAAATGTCTCTTTGTATATCTATACGAAAAATAAGCGTCGGATGATCATCAGCATTCATCACTATCGTATAAGCCGAAAGAGTATGAGTGTTCTTTGTTTCTGGAATAAAAACGGGTTGTTCTTTCGAAAGATTATCTCGTGCCAAAGAAAAGCCATCTTCCAGATCACTGGTATATGGTGCATAAGAGAGGCTCAAATGCGTCAATTGAGCAAGTTCCTGTACATCATCGGCATCAAAAATATATCCAAAGACGATAATACCATTAGCGGGTAATGACCCGTCACTCGTCGTTATTGGTCGAGTGGCATAAATTATTTTTCCTGGGTCAATCGAGGAAATCTCTTTGTGTACATCAAAAAGAGTAATTTCATCATTAGCAATATCCTTCTGAAAATGTTCAAGAATTTTTTCAGGGAATGGTTGCATTTCACCATTTGCTACAAATTTTTTGAAGACAACATTTTTCTCCTCGTCGAAAAAAAGAACAAAATTTATATGAAGAATATCGAACGCGCTATCTTGAAGATTCGATTGCGCATACTCTTCATTTCTATCAACAATAAATTGATATGAATCATCCCATTGTGCCCAATCACCGAGCGTGGAAGCTAAATTATCTATTTTTTCCCGAAGAGCATCCTTCACTCGATTGAGATTCTTTTCTGCTTCTTGATGCTCTAATTCAACAAAATCTTGTGTGAGATTATAAGTCACAAAAGAAATCGTCACAGAAAAAAAGACAGTCAAAACAATAGCAATAAGAAAAAAGACTTTTGTACGAAGATTCATACTTTTTTGTTTCGAATATGGAAAATTCTACGGTTATTTCCCAAGAATAATCGTTATAGGAGAGACAGAAGTTTCTTTATTTGTCACATCTGCAGGAAGAATTTTTGTTTGTGGATATTTTTTGAGTAAGGTTGTTTTGATGAACTCAGCTTCTTTTTCGAGAGAATTCGCATAGTAAATCGCTGTTCCAGTGTAATCTTTTACGGTATTTCCTGGTGTGACATTTGTATATCCCTCTCCTTTGAGAAATGTTGCTATAACACCCGCACTCCCCTTGGCAGACCCACCATTTAAGGCGCTTATAGCTACCTTTCGAGCCTCTGCCAAACTTATTTCTTTTACTTTTATCTCAGGCTCTTGTCCTTTTTGTCCCTCAGATGAAACAATACTAGCATCTTTCACTTCTTCATTTTCTGACTCCATGGTTTGCTGTGACAATGTGGAGATAGAAGGCTCTGATTGCTCAAGACGATTTTTCTTCCATTGAGAATACATCCCCCATCCGATAGAAGCGATACTTGCCACAACAAAGAGCAACATACAGAAAAAAAGGAGGGCTCCCCAAAGCGATTCTCGTGATCGTGATGATGGCAATCCATTTTTTCTCTCTTCCCTATTTTCCTCAATTTTTTCTGATGGTATTTTTTGCATAAATTTTTTCTTTTTACTTCATTCAGTATACCACAAAAAATCATTGTCCTTTATTTCTTTTCTTTGATAGCTCTCGCCACTGCTGGTACAACGCGTTTGTCGAAAGCATTTGGAAGGATGAGATGTGCTGTAGGTTTCGATACAAGATTGGCGAGATTTTTTGATGCATTCATAAGCATTTCATCTGTAATCCTCCTTACACGATGGTCGAGTGCTCCTCGAAAGATACCTGGGAAACCGAGTGAATTATTCACCTGATTCTCAAAATCGGATCGTCCTGTGGCAATGACGTATGCCCCTGCTTTCTTGGCAACATCAGGCATAATTTCTGGGATAGGGTTCGCAAGAGCAAAGACGATTGATTGTGGTGCCATATTCTGGATATGAGTCGCAGTGAGCGTATTCCCCTTGGATACACCGATAAAAGCATCTGCTCCACTCAGAGCAACACCTAGATCACCATCAACATCATCTCTGTTTGTTCTTTTAAGAAGAGCGCTCTTGTGAGTATCGAGATCTGAACGCTTGCTACTTATTATACCCCTGCTATCCACCATAATGATATTGCCTACTCCAAAAAGAATAAGGAGGTCAGCAATAGCTTGTCCTGCAGCTCCTGCTCCTGCAATAACAATCGTTGATTTTTTGATATCTTTTTTGACAACCTTGAAGGCATTGATTATACCAGCAAGCACCACCATAGCTGTTCCATGTTGATCGTCATGAATCACTGGGATATTTAGTTCTTCTTGAAGACGCTTCTCTATTTCAAAGCAACGAGGAGCGGAAATATCCTCGAGGTTGATACCGCCAAAAATAGGCGCTATATTCTTGACCGTTTCAATAATCGCTTCTGTATCCTGCGTAGCGAGTACAATAGGAAAAGCATCGACACCGCCCAAGGCTTTGAAGAGCATCGCTTTACCCTCCATCACAGGAATCGCGCCCTCTGGCCCAATATTGCCGAGACCCAGTACAGCAGAACCATCAGAGACAATAGCAACCATATTTCCCTTCATTGTGTACTCAGATACCTTCTCCTTATGTTCAGCGAGATAGGTCGATACCGTACCGACACCAGGAGTGTAATAAATACTCAAATCATCTTTTGTTTTTACCTTCGCTTTTGGCTCTACAGAGACTTTCCCACGAAGCAATTTATGCGCCACAAGCGCTCTTTTCCCAAAATTATTTCCTTTCATACTCTTTCGCTTATTCAAATTAATTCTCTGCTCCAGTTTCATCTTTTCTTTCCAGCTCAGCAATGTGTATTTTCATTTGAGCAATTTCATTTTTCAAATCAATCATCTTTATTTCACGATTCATCATAAATGAGTTCATTTTCTCCACTTCTTCATTCCGTTCTTTAAAAGCCTCTTCTGTTTTCTTTCTTTCGGTGATGTCTTCAATAGTGGCTACAACATAGTCAATGGTATTATCTTCTTTTTTTACACACAAGATAGATAATTTCACCCAAATAACAGACATATTCTTGTGAATAAATCGTTTATTCAGAGTATACTGATCGATTTCGCCTGCCATCACTTGATTGAATAACGCGACATCTGGAGCAATGTCATCTGGATACGTCATTGCTTCCCATGTCGTAGCCAAAATCTCTTCACGAGCATAGCCGAGGAGGGTACAAAGAGCATCATTGACCTCCAGCCATTTTTTTCCAGGAGAAGTGATGGCCACACCATAAAGCGGTGTATTGAAATAACTTCGCATTCGTTTCTCACTCAACGCAAGATTGTCTTCGTCTTTTTTCTTCTGTGTGATATCGGTATGCTGGATAATGACATGAGACACCTTGCCATTCTGATCAAGAATTGGAAATGCCCAGTTATGAAACCATCGCTTCTTTTTTTCTTTTACCTGGATGTTTTGTGACTCTGCAGCCACTCCGATATCAAACAGAATCTCCCATTCTGTCGAAATACCTTCATCGAAAACTTTGTGAAGCTCTGGGAGAACGCCTGCTTGTTTCAGCATTTCATCTTTAAAAATATTGTATACTTTTCCTTCGAGAGCTTCTGGTTGTACTCCAAATAATTCGCTCAGTTTTGGATTGATTCTCTCGCACCATCCATTTGAATCAAGAATTTGTGTACTGAGAGAAGATTGTAAAAAAACTTGCTCAAAAAGTGCTTCGGTAGCATTGAGATCAATGTGTTTCATACCCATACTTTATTACTTATATCCCCCTCTCCAGTATAGTCTTTTTCTCTGAAAATGAAAAAGAGCTATCAAGTGGTCAAACCACTTGATAGCTCTGCTTGGTGGAAAATCTCATCTAGAGAGTAGTAAAGACCTGTTCCTCGCTATAACGAACTTTTGTCTGAGTGGCAGCGGTATCTTCTCCCGAACGGAATCCAAGTGAGACAATCACTCGTGCTGTCAGTCCGCGATCCCCAAGACCCAAGATATGATCACACTGTGCCGTGTCAAATCCTTCCATCGGAGTGGCATCAATACCTTCGAGTGCCGCAGTGGTGAGGAGTACTCCAAGAGAAATATACACCTGTCGTGCAGCCCATTCACGCGCGCCCTCTTCCCCTTTCATAGCGACAGCGCCTTCCATCATCGTACGAAATCCCTCGAGACTTTCTGTAGGAATACCTCTTGTCGAAACAGTATCCGCGATATATTTATCTATAAGTGTTTTATCGACATTTATTTCTGTTGCCAAAACAATGAGATGCGATGCATCAGTAAATGCAGGTTGGTCATACCCTGCGGCGCGGAGCTTCTTTCGTGTTTCAGTATCTTCGACGACGATAAAATGCCATGGTTGCAATCCAAACGATGATGGGGAGAGACGAAGGGACTCCTTGAGGAGATGTATCTGATCTGCTGACAATTTCTTCTCTGTATCATATTTCTTGGTCGCATAACGCCATTGCAATGCCTTAAGTGTTTCTGCCATATTATTTTTCTTATATATTACACTTGCAGTATAAACAAATACATACTATTATACAAGTACCTACATATAAGTAAGTACTCAATCTATGAAACACGGTTTGGAATATTCGCTTTGCCCTCTCGAAAAGACGCTTCGTATGATTGTCGGGAAATGGAAGACGATTCTTATCTGGCATCTCGGAAGTGGAAAAAAGCGCTATGGAGAGCTCAAAAAGCTTGTTCCGAAAATCAGCGAAAAAATGCTTATTCAGTCTCTTCGTGAACTCGAACAACACGAACTCGTCACACGAAAAGTCTATCCGACCATCCCTCCTAAAGTAGAATACACTCTCAGTCGTAAAGGGAAGAGTCTTGCCCCTCTCATCTGTGCGCTCAATACGTGGGGGAAGAAACATTTATAAAAAGAAAAGAGCTGACAGTGTATTGTGTCAGCTCTCAAATCATACAGGCCATTGAAAATTATTTCATTTCTGGTCTTCGAACAGAACGGAAGCTCATAGTCTCCCTTCTATCACCGAGGTCATCGATGATCATCACGGGAGATCCTTTTGTTTCAAATATTTTTTCGTAGATGGTAGGCACTCGATAAACAAAACCCTTACCATTTTCATCAGGCAACCAGAAACCAGATCGATCGGCTCCGGTGTCAGCGCAGTCCCAGCCGAGACAACCAATGAATCGCAATGGAACTTCGCTATAGATGACCGCATACTGAGGAATTTGAAATTCTTTCATCGGCGGCGAATAGAGGGTGACTGGATCGCCAATAAAAATTGGTTCACCGCACCACGCACAACGGATTGCCATTTTGCCAATGCAATCAAGGCAATAATCAACCGAACCATTTTCGTTTTTCGGCATTTCAGTGGTAATGGTACGCCCAAATGCAGATACCGAACCATTTTGCTTTGTACGATGACCACATTTTGTGGCTGTATAACGAAACAAATTCAGGTGAGTACAGAGGTACAGAAACAGATTGTTACCCATGTTTTTTCCTTTCAACTTTAGTTTGGAAATGTACTACGTAACTCACGGTATACCATCATTGTCTCTAGAAGTCAAAGAAAAGCAGGGGTTTGGACGAGAAAGTTTAAGAAATTCCTCTTTCATTCACATTATAAAAAAAGCAGACCTATAAAATGGTCTGCTTTTTTCTGATGAGGAAGGAGAGGGATTCGGTCAGGGATAATTTATTCGCCGACGCTCATAAATTTCCACGACCCTGACTCGTGGTTTCGTGTACTCACGAAACATCACTCCGTCTTTCTCATCCCTCACGAAAGCCATCCGCCAGCTGGCGGAAGTTTGCTTTCTTCTCACCTCTATTCACTATGTTCATTGAGGAAGGAGAGGGATTCGAACCCTCGATACCTTTCGGTATGCTCGCTTTCCAAGCGAGTACCTTCAACCACTCTCCGCCCAAGGCGGACCAGCCTTGGGCTGGGGCCACCTTTTATTTACTCTGAGGAAGGAGAGGGATTCGAACCCTCGATACCTTTCGGTATGCTCGCTTTCCAAGCGAGTACCTTCAACCACTCTCCGCCCAAGGCGGACCAGCCTTGGGCTGGGACCACCTTTTATTTACTCTGAGGAAAGGGAGGGATTCGAACCCTCGATACCTTTCGGTATGCTCGCTTTCCAAGCGAGTACCTTCAACCACTCGGCCACCTTTCCATATGTCTACAACCACTCTCCGCCCAAGGCGGACCAGCCTTGGGCTGGGGCCACCTTTCCATTCTTATTTTTCCTCAAGTACACTTTTCAATAACCACTTTATTCGATCTCTCCCTTTTCCACTTTTTAAAAACTTTTCTTCTCTATTTGCATCTTCTTTATTCTGAAACGCTTCATAATATATCAATTCCCAAGGCATTAAATTTTTCGTAAAAGGAACATTTCCACTATTATGTTCTTTCAATCTTCGTTTTAAATCATTTGTTACGCCTTTATAAAGGCGTTTATTTTTCTTACTTTGAAGAACATAAACGTAATACATTTGCTTTTTATTCACTGAAGTATGATTCTATCGTATTTCTTTGATTCCGACAAGTTTCATGTTATCTTCCTGTTTTGTTCGTCCGTGAAATATCACCACCTGATCTCCACTCATAAGTTTTCCGTCATTCTTTGTCACCTCCATCAAATGAGTAATGAAATCTTCTGTTTCTTCATCGTTTTCGAAGACATATGGATTCACACCCCATACGAGAGCCAATTCATTGTAGGTATTGCGGCTCTTGGTAGCAACAAATATTTTGTTCTCGGGACGAAAATGAGAGAGGAGTTTGGCAGCATGCCCACTCACCGAAAACAAAAGGATTGCTTGAACATGGAAGCTTTTTGCCAGCTCGTATACACTTCTCATCATCGTTGCTGTCTCACTCTGAAAATTCACATTGAGCGTCTTATACATATCATCGAATGGTGATTCTTCTGTTTTCTCTATAATCTCCGCCATCATAGCAATGGCTTCCACAGGATATTTACCCATCGCGGATTCTTCGGAGAGCATCACAGCATCCGCATGATCGATGACCGCATTGGACACATCGGAGACTTCGGCACGTGTCGGACGAGGATTTTCTGTCATGCTCTTGAGCATTTGAGTAGCAACAATCACTGGCTTGGCTGCTCGCAAACTCTCCGCAATAATTTGCTTTTGCAAAATAGCAACTTCACTCTCTGGCATCTCGATACCGAGATCTCCTCGCGCCACCATCACCGCATCACTTCCTTTTATAATTTCAGTGAGATTTCTTATTGCTTCTTTGCGTTCGATCTTGGAAACAATTTTCGGAACAGGAGATCCTTCTGAAATGACATTTTGTATGAGCTCACGTACTTCTGCAATATCTCTCGCTGATCCAACAAATGACAGTCCGATATAATCCACTTCCTGTTCCACAACAAACCGCACATCATTTCTGTCTTTTTCTGAAAGAATAGAAAGTTCGAGATGCGAATCAGGAAGAGTGACGCCCTTTCGGTTCTTGATCACTCCGTCATTTTTTGCCTCTGCAAGAACAAAATCAGCTCCTTTTTCTCGTACCACGAGCTCCATTGTGCCATCTTCAATAAGAATGCTGTGATTGACATCCACACCATCGATCATACCGGCCATATCAAGAAGCGCTGTCGGATATTCTGAGTCTGCGAGAACTTCTTTCTTGGCAATATCACTCAAACGAATACGATCCCCTTTTACGAGAACAATCTCTTCTTTTACTTCCGTGCGAATCCGCGGTCCCTGAATATCAGCCAAAATAGCAATCGGTACATGCATCTCAAGAGAGAGTTCGCGAACTCTGTCGATGACTGCTTTGTGCCACTCGTATGCACCGTGTGAGAAATTGAGACGCACCACATTCATTCCTGCAAGTATCATTTTCCGTAACATCTCTTTGGATTCTGATGCGGGTCCGATCGTGGCGACGATTTTTGTTTGTTTCATATTTTTCTTTTATTCAAATATTGTATGCCTCTATAGTATAACGCAAAAATGCATCGGAGGGAAAAGAAAAGAGGCTCATTTCATAGAAGAAAAATTTCTCTTCTGAAATGAGCCTCTGGAAAAGTGGCGACCGCGTTCAGTCCCACCTCTTACCGGCACATTAGCACCGGCGGATACCCCTCGCGACGATGCTCGTACCAGCACACCTTGTAGTCTCGTCGATATCGTATATCGTTACCACGATAATACCGAGGAGAGTAATAAGGATCGACATACACCGGCGAAGGTGCATACACGGTCTCAGATGTTGTCGTCTGAGACCCATCGGGGTTGACTACATGGATCGTGCGGTAGGCACAACCAGAGATCAATGATAGTGAAAAGAACAAAAAAATGAAAAAACGTGACATACACTACTCCTCGAGTTGTGAAGGATTCGAACAGGAATCCTGACTGATATTGCTACGAAAATACATTATCTTCATAACAGTACATTATACACCAAAAATACATTTCTGTCAACTACATTATGATTATTGTGGCTTGTGCTAGCCCCGTTAGAGAACTTTAACGAACGATAAATTTACATTTTGTGCCTATAAACACCTCTGTGAGTGAAACAAAGTATTCTCTAACGGGGTAAACATATTTACAAAATAAAAACAGGGGCCAACCCCCTGTTTTTCTCAATTCCTCCTACAAGCTAAAAAGCTACAAGCTTCCCTAGTTTTTGTACATATCCTTCAATTGGAAGAGGATATACCAAGAAATAATTGCTCCAATAATACCTCCGACAATACCATATACGGAAAGAACACTTCCTATCAAACTCACAATGCTTGCATAGAAAAGCAGTCTCCATGACGCACTCGTACGCTTGAACAATCCTGGTACAGCAAACGCCTGTATCAGAATGGTTGCTATGGTCACGACCAAAGAAACAATATGATTGAAACCCCAGCCAAATCCCCAACCACCAGCCATCATACCAAGCGGTGTCATTATCGCACCAAGACCGAGTGCCCCCAAAAGAAGCGGGAGGGCAAAAATAACAGAGATGATCACGAGGTATGGAGAAACAGTAACAATGAATTCCTTTATTCCGAGAGGAAGCGCAAAAGGTGCCTTGCTCACCATATACTCATCAAGTATTGCTTCAAGCGGACCAACCAGACCCTTGATATCTGCCTGCATAGTACTTGCACCCGATTGTTTCGACTCATCATGGTGTTCTTCTGAAGCGCCTGTTTCGCCCTGTGACATATTGTCTGCCATAAAATTATGGTTATAAATTAACACGATATTTATTACTTCCAGTATACTCTCATTTCCTTTGAAAACAAGAAGATACACTTTCAGAAACTCTTTTTCTTCTTTATTTCTTGCCTCGTATCGTAGCGACAAAAAGCCCTCCGACAACAAGTACGCCTATTCCCATCACAAGCCAAGGAAGCCACGCATAACGCTCTGTGACACGACTCTCTTCTCCATCACAGACATCACCCTTCCCATCGTTATCTGTATCTCGCTGGTTGAGATTGGGATGAGACGGGCAATTGTCCTCACTATTGATGACACTGTCCCGATCATAATCATCGCACACATCACCTCTTCCATTCGTGTTTTCATCTCGCTGATCAGTATTCGCATCATTGATACAATTATCTCGTTCATCTATGACGCTGTCTCCATCCATATCAGCAGGCAGATAAAGAGTATTCACTATGACCGTACCTTGAGCTACTTTTTGTATGTCTTTATCAGAGATGAGGTTTGGTTCCTCACGAAAAGACAAAAAGAACGGACGATCCGCACGAAAATAGAGTGCGTATTTTTCTCCCGGACGAGCGAGGAAACGAATTGATCGTTCTTCGAGATTGAGCATTTCTTCGTTGAAGAAACTGATTTCCTGCAAACGAAGTGGCTGATTGTATCCGAGAGAAATACGGAAATGATCACTCGTTGTTTTCAAAAAACGAATTGTTTGATCAGAAACGTTTGTACGAGCCAAAACGATTTGAGGTGTTCCATCTGCATCTACTCTGCTAATTTCCACTGTTTTCGGTAATGCTCCATACGGCTCACGTATCAACACGATACCAGAGAGCGTCGACAATTGTTCTGATCGAAAATCGATTGTCACACTATTCTCTTCTGTCGAAAGAGACACGGGAAATTCCACAAAAGTATCGAGTCCATCTGTCAGTGCAGAGAGAGACCCTGCACCAATAGCACTGTCGCTCTGGAGAGAAAACTGTAAAGGTGTCCTTTTTTCCCTATAGAATGCTGGTTGAAATGTCTGAGTTGTTTCTTCGTAGAGAGCAAAGTCTCTGTCTCGAAACGCTGGGTCGGTAATCGGCATTTCAAAAACAGTCGGAATAGAAGGTGATACGGTTATTGGTATAACCGATTGAAAGAAAGACAGCGTTGCTTCAGGTGTCACTGTATTTTTTGCAGACACCGAAACACTCCCAATGACGAGAGCAATCATCAAAAAAAGGAAGCGGAAAATATATTTCATATTATTCTATTCTTTTCTTACCGATAAAAGCAGTGCTCATAAGCAACACTCCCACGAGTGAGAACGTCACGATCCGACCCACGACGTCCATTCCCCACACATCAATCAAGAGAAGATGTCCGACCACAAAAATAAGGAGTGCTGTACCAGAAACTTTCTGATTGTTCTTGGCAGACATTTTCCCATTGACATAAAGAACCATTCCTATGATCGTATAAAGGAGAAGTGCAATAGTTGTTGCCTGATCCGATGAAAGAATGTTATGAAGGACAAGCCATACCAAGACGAGAGCATACAGAGAACCGACAACGAGAGATATTGTACCTATTCCTGCGTGAGAAGTTTCTGATGATTGTTCGTCCTCGAGAAAAATCGGTGCCAAAAGAAAAAACATAAGAGTCATAAGGAGGAGAACAAAGAAATCAGCAGTTAGAAATTCATGCGCCATCGAATATCGTACGAGACTGGTAAAAGAGAGCATCGCCGGAAGCAGAAGCACGACAGAACTACGACGTACCGCCCTACTCTCCTGCAGAATAAATCGCGCGCCAAGCACCAAGGCTGTTGCCTCCAAAATGTAAGCGATGGTCAGAAGCGCACCGTGGAGCTCAAAAGCCGTCGCCATACCGATAAACACTCCTGCGACGAGAGCATGTGTATATACAGGTTCACGGAGAGAAGACAACGAATACACTGCGAAAGCACCAACCGAAGAAACAATAGCCACTAACACGGCAGCAATACTTCGCAACTCAGGCGATACAACACTGACAATCCATCCAAGAAGAATCAGTCCATTGATGAGGCTTACGACCAGATCTGCCATTTCTGCCTTCTTGTCATACAACACAGAGAGAATGCTTGCGACAAAGAAAAGTGATGCAAAAAGAATAGCAAAGAGAACTTTCGTCCCTTGATCTGGCACGGCAAAAGAGAAAGAAAAAAGGAAAGGGAGTGTATACAATCCATAGAGGATAATGGCAGTTACTGTCAGATTTCTCCAGCCCGTCAGACGGACCACCCAAAGTGTCCCGAGACACAGGACAAACAAATATGAGAAAAGTCCAAAAACACTCGGTACAGCAGAGGCCGTCAGAAGTGGTGCGATGCCTCCGAGAAATAATCCCATAAGTGCCACGGGAAAATTCTTGTATGTCACGCTCACGTATGCTACAAAAACAGCGACAAAGAACATAAAAATAAGGACGCTCGCAGGTGAGAACATATCGTATGTTGTACGAGCCGCAAAAAGAGTGAAAAAGGTCACGCCAGCACCGAGTCCGAGAAGCACACTCCCCTGACTGCTGTATTGTCCGATACGTTTCATTCCAAAAAAGAGAATAGCTATACCAAGGAAGAGACCGAGAGACACTTGTCCGACTTCTCCGATCGCATCCCAAAATACAACCGTAACAATCCAACCGATACCGAGAAAGAGTAGGATAGCTCCTATCTTCATCAGCCAATCCACTGCAAACCATCGAAAGAAGCGTGTCAAAGGATCAACAGAAACAGCTTGTCGTGATGGAGAAGATGAGTCAATCTCTGTAGTCTGCTCTACTGTTTCATTACCTGAAACGGATTGTGAAAAAACAGGAGCGTTTGTGGTCTCAGACGTTTGAGAAACGGTCTCTTTTATTACCGCGCCCTCTGTCAATTGCTTCACTGTCTTCTCGAGATACTGCACTCGTCCACGCAAACTCAGCACCATAATGATCGCCACGATACTTAAGATCCACGACATATTTCATGTGAATAATAATTATGATTTCAGTATACTCTTTTCTGAGAAAATAAAAAATCTGTCCCCTTGTTAGAACAGATCTGTTTCTTCAAAAATTTCCCCTGATTCGATTTCACGCAAAATTTCAAGCGGAATAGGATTGCGTTTCGGACTTATTCCTGGATATCTCCAGGCACTGATAATGCGAATGTTTTGTCGTCCCAATGCTTTTGTTGCTTCGGATGTTTTCTTGATGACAAACATCACCCAAATTTCTTGTTTCCATGTCTCTTTGCCATCTACTTTCTTGAGCGATACAGGTTGCATTACCGCGACTGTTTTGGGCACGATACCGACTTCTCGCCGTTTCGGATTCCTGATGACACTTTTTATCTTCTGCTCACTCAGTCCATACTGCGTCATCTTGAACTGCGAGTGTGCCGTGAATTGATACTCAGCTTTATTTGAGAGCTGAGCCTGCTTTTTTTCTGCAAAGCGTGCCTTGGCTTTTTGTACAAAGTCTTGATAAGGAGACCCCATAAATTTTCAATTCTTAATTTTCAATTTTCAAACAATGAAATAATTTTTTAATTCTAAAATTAAATAATTGAAAATTGTTTAGAAATTAGAAATTGGTAATTAGAAATTTTACTTAACCTCCATCCCTCGAAGTGCGGCGACTCGTTCCTCCATCGGAGGGTGCGTCATAAAAAGCTTGGTCAGATTTTTCCCCTTAAAAGGATTGGCAATGTAGAGGTGTGCTGTCGCTCTATTGGCTGCTTCGAGTGGCTCAGTATCGGTAGAAATCTTCTCGAGCGCACTCGCCAGTCCCTCAGGATAACGTGTGAGCAGAGCTCCAGAAGCATCCGCCAAAAACTCACGCTTGCGTGAAATAGCAAGTTGTATGAGCATCGCAAAAAGCGGCGCGAGAATCGACAGGATGATGGCAGCAATCATAAGAATGACTTGGAGCTGATTTTTGCTGTCACTATCACGATTCCCTCCGAACCAGGCCCAATGTCGGAACCAGTCTGCGAGGAGTGCTACAAACCCGACGAGAATCACTACGACCGTCGAGAGAAGTGTATCGCGATTGCCGATGTGCGAGAGTTCGTGAGCAATCACACCTTCGAGCTCATTTTTCTCCAATCGAGCAATAATCCCTGTTGTGAGACAAATCACTCCATGCTTCGGATCACGACCCGTCGCAAAAGCATTCATCGCTGTATCTTCGATGGTATAGATTTTTGGCAAGGGCAGACCAGCAGTGATAGTGAGATTTTCTACGAGACGATAAATTTCTTTGTTTTCTGCAAAAGTGAGCTCTTTGGCTCCGCTCATCGAAAGCACAATTTTGTCACTCCACCAGTACGATATGAAACTCGTGATGGTCGAAAAAGCAACCGCGATATAGAGCACCATACTCGACTGCATCGCCCCTGCGAATACATACCCGACACCGATAACGAACAGAAGAAACATTGTGATATATACCCATGTCAGACGAATATTCTTGTCATATTGATTGTAGAGTGTTGCCATAGAAGTATGTGTTAATTCTTGAGGAAAAGCTTTTATTGTCTCTCTATTCTACCGTAAAAAGAAGAAAGAGAAAAGCGGACCAATAGGCCCGCTTTCGAAAATTCTTTTTTGAGACGAATCTAGAAAACCACTTTGACTGGTTCTTTTTCTGCTTCGGCTATTTCAAAGAATTCACGCTTGGTAAAGGCAAACATACTCGCGATGATATTGCTCGGAAACATATCGATCTTGTTGTTGAGTTCGAGAACATTGCCGTTATAGAATCGACGAGAGGCCTGAATTTTATTCTCTGTATCAGAGAGCTCGCGTTGCAATTCGAGGAAGTTCGTATTGGCCTTGAGGTCTGGATACGCTTCTGAGACCGCAAACAATGATTTCAGTGTCCCAGAAAGCATGTTTTCTGCTTCTGCTTTTTCTCCAGGGGTTCCGGCTTGCATTGCGTTCGCTCGGGCCTCGGTCACTTTCTCAAAGACACTGGATTCATGTGAAGCATATCCCTTTACGGTACTGATCAGGTTTGGGATGAGGTCATAACGACGTTTGAGTTGCACATCGATATCACTCCACGCTTCACTCACGCGATTGCGAAGCTGAACAAGTCCGTTGTATATCGCGACAATGTACAGTACGAACAAAACAATAACAATGAGAATAATAAGGGTTGCATTCATAGTTTTTTATCAAAATAAATTACATTTTGTCTTATAAGTATAGCATATTTGAGAAAAAGGACAATATTCTCCTCTTCATCTATGATATAATAGAAGGGATGTAGTATAAATATTTATAGAATACTCTCTATGAAACGATACGAATTCTCCTTTATTATTCTTTTTATGATAGGAGCACTCGTTTTTGTCTTTTTTGCTTCTCAAAGAAAATATACTTTTGAAAACGATACCGTGTTTGTCAAAACTCCTCAAGCCCTGACAACACTCAAACAATCAGGTACTTCTCGGCAATCCGTCTATCTGCTCGTTGGTGAAGGGCTCCCTGAAAATGATTATTATCATGCAGAACTTCCCGCACTCTCGATGGGGACCGTAGACGAGCTCAATAAAAAATATGGGGATTTCCGAAGATGTTCCAATGAGAGTGCAGAAAAGGCGAAAGAATCTATCATCAGTCTTCAGCTTATCGGAAAAAATGCTGATGTAGTCAAAAAAATATCAACCATCTACAAAGAATCAAAGAAAAAAAATGACACTCTGATTCGTGTCTCCGGGACAGAACTTCGGGTAATAGAACATACTGCTCGTAGTAATAGAGGAAAAATTCCTTCATTTCATCCATCTATTACTCTCCTCGTCGACGATATCGAAACGGTAGAAAAAGTACAATAAAGAAATGCTTCGCAATACTCTCTCGTAAAAAGAATACTTCTGTACTATACTAAAAAAGGAATATCTCCTCTCCTTTATAATAAATTATTTATACTTTATTTATGGAAGCTACTACCTATCTCGTATTTCTTATTCCGATCACAGTCGGCATCATTACACAAGCCATAAAGTTTATTCTCTACACCATCAAACATGGTTGGAACATAGAGTATGCGTTTACACACGGTCATATGCCGAGCGCTCATACGAGTCTCGTAATATCGCTTCTCGTAACGATGGCACACTACGAAGGTATCAATTCAGCCGCCTTTGCACTCTCTGCCGTACTCTCATTTATTGTCATCGATGATGCAGCCCGTATTCGTATGTATCTCGGTGATCAGGGTCGCTATCTCAATATGCTCATTGATCAACTCAAAGGAGAAATCGATGAAAGTAAATTCCCTCGTCTCAAAGAACGCGTTGGTCATCGTGTCAGCGAAATACTTGGTGGAGCTTTCATAGGATTCTTTCTCACTCTCTTTTTCATCTCGCTCTTCTAATACCCACAAGAAAAAGAAAAACTCCTGGCTTTTGTCAGGAGTTTTTTGATATACGTTTCAATAAAGACAGAATGTTCAGATTCGTTTTTTTAACTCTTCTTCTATTGCCTGTCGCTCATTCCAAACAATACGTTCTTCACCAATCGCCATTGTCTCTTCGGCACCCTTGCCCGTAATGAGTACAATATCACCGATCTCGGCCAAAGAAAGGGATTTTTTGATAGCTTCCCTGCGATCAAAAATACGAAAATAGTTTTTCTCTTTTTTCTTTATTATTCCTTTTTCGATATCATCGAGAATCTGTTCCGGGTCTTCAGAAAAAGGATCTTCATTGGTAAGAATAATAATATCAGCATTGCTCGTTGCGATCTCTCCCATTATCGGACGCTTGCCTCGATCACGATCACCACAAGCGCCAAAAACGTGAATAATTTTTGTACCAGGTATTTGGAGAGGAAGTACGGACTCATACAACTTTTCAAAAGAATCAGGAGTAACCGCATAGTCGATAATAATATCAATCCCAAAAGTATTTTTGACAAGTTCCATCCTTCCTGGAATCACCTGAACATGTGCAAGAGCTTCTTTGGCAATCGAAAAATCGATATCGAGGAGTCGTGCGACGCCGAGAGCAGCCAATGCGTTTTCGACATTAAAGAGTCCTGGCAAATGAATACGGAAATGCACATCATCGCAAACGAACTCGGTGTTATCGAAATCAAGTTCTATGCGTTCAGCAAAGAGATGTGCATTACGATCTTTCGTACTATAGAAAAGGGTTTGATTCTTCTCTTTGGTAGAAAAATACTCCGGTTCATCCATGTCAAGATTCACCACGGCACGTTTAGCAATACGAAAAAGTTGTTTTTTTGCCTTGCGGTATTCTGCCATTGTTTTGTGATAATCGAGATGTTCGCGAGTCACATTGGTCATCACAGCAAGCGCGTAGGGTACGCCCCATACCCTGTTCTGATCAAGAGCATGCGATGATGTCTCGATAACAGCATATTCACACGATATATCCACGGCTTCCCTGAGAAATTTTTGGAGCTTCCAGGCGGAAAGGGTAGTAAACTTGGAACTATTCACCCATTTTTTCTCCCCTATCTGAAAGTTGATAGTTGAGGCAACAGCAACTTTTCTTCCTGACTGTTCGAGGATACGTGCGATGAGTTGTGTCGTTGTTGTCTTTCCATTTGTTCCTGTCACGCCAATGATTTGTATCTTTCTTCCAGGAAAACCGTAATACAAACAGGCGCTCATCGCCTGCATCAGGTGATACAAATTCTTTATGCTTTGTGGAATAACAGTTGAAAGAAAGCGTTTCATTTATTTGGATAACAAAAGATGGATAAAATTCTTGAAAGTACGGAGGGTTCTGTATAAGAAGTATACTCGAGAATCAAGAATAATATCAAATGTTCCAGGGTACACTGTCGGTAGTGTATTGGGAGCAAAGCCTTTTTTAAATCTTGTAATTCCTTCCCACGGATGAGTGATAATTGATGAGTGATAATTGATGAGTGATCTTTTGTTTTCCATCTTTTCTTCTCTCTTATCGCGCATCCCTTGTCCCTTATCTTCTGTGTGTATCCCTCCAAAATCATACTCTGTACATCCTTGATCTTTGGCGAAGCATATCTGTTTCCATTGTAAGAGAAACGGAGCCATCACATCTCGATACGCGTCACTTGATCCGCCGTGCAAATACAGCGCTCTCCCCTCAAAGAGAATGAGGATATTGGCAACAAGTACTTCTCCATTATATTCCGCAACAAAGAGTTGACAGATCTCTGGAGGAAACGCTTCAAAAAATTTCTCGTAATATTCCTTTGGATGAGAGTTGATAGATTTGCGATCGGATGTTGCTGAAACGAGATTGTAAAATGCGTGCACATATTTTTCTTCGCGAGTCAGAAACACCTTTACTCCACGTTTCTCTGCAAGACGGATATTATACCTTGTCTTTGATTTCATATTTGATAACAGAGCCTCTTCATCGGGGGTGATATCCATAATCAACAATTCCCTGGGCTGTACATCATGGGGTGCTCGGACTATTTTTCCTTCAAAAACATTTTTGATATTTTGGAGAGATTCTTCGTTCTCTGGTTCGATACGTATCCATCTTGCTTTTCTCTTGATTGCTTCTTCAATAAGTTTCTGAACACCTTCTTTTGATAATTGTTGGCCATTGGTTGCTATTGGTCCTCTCGGTATATAGAGGTATTTTCCTCCCCATGGAAGGACATGAAAAATACCGCAAACAAGGAGGTCCTTTGTAGAGCCATCAAGCACTTCTTTTCCCGTAGACTGCTGAAATATTGACCAATACTTTGATTGAAGAAATTCGTGCATTTGATTTATTTTTTTACACGATTACTTTTCTGATTCTTATCAGACGAATCTTTTCCAAGATTTTTGAGTGCCTGACGAATACGGTCACTCACATCTTTCACGTCAGAAGAAACGAGCTTGAGAGCTTCACGTGCCTCTGCGACAGAATATCCAAGTGATACAAGAGCCTCCATAGCATCCTGATCAATCAGTGTTCCTGTGTGATCGCTTCCGCCAAGACCGTCTACTTTATTTTGTAATTCTATAATGACGCGCTCAGCTGTCTTTTTTCCCACACCTGACACGCGCGTGAGAATACTCGGATCCTTGTTGACAATCGCTGTACAGATAGTATTGACATCTGCTATGGAAAGTATAGAAAGTGCGACCTTGGGACCAATGCCAGAAATAGAAATAAGCAGTTCAAACATAATCAACTCTTCTTCCTGAAGAAATCCATACAAAGCAAGTTGGTCTTCTCTCACATGCGTATGGATATAAAAAAGTATTTCTTCTTCCTTTCCAGCCACCTTACCAAGCGTATAAGCAGAAACAGAAACCAAGTAGCCAAGACCACCCACCCTCACAATAACCGCATTTCCTTTGATACCGACGATTTTTCCTTCGATTTGAGCAATCATACGCACAGTGTAAATAAAACATATTGGAAAACCTTTTCTCTCTTATTGGTGTATTGTAGCATATTCCCCTTTTCTCTTCATAAGAGAGACGGCTTGCCAAAAGAACAAAAGCGTGTTAAAAAGGATACATCTTCATTGTACTGTGTGCGTGAGAAATAACCCATATAAACGATTGTTACCAATCGATCAAATATTATGCCGATCAAGAAATCAGCCAAAAAGTATATGCGCGTTACCGAGAAAAAAACGGTTCGCAACAAAATAGTGAATGGTGTCGTAAAAAGTGCTATCAAAAAAACTCGTGAAGCAGTCACGGCTGGTACGCTCGATGTCGCACAAAAGAATCTCAAAGAAGCTATCAAGGCTCTCGATAAAGCGGCTCAAAAGAAGGTTATCAAGAAAAATACTGCTGCTCGAAAGAAATCTCGTCTCAATACATTGGTAAAAAAAATTGCTGTCAAGGCATAATACCTCTTCTCTAAAAAAGACCCTCTCTTGGGTCTTTTTTTCTTTTTTCAAAATTTCCACACAAACAAATCAAGAGCTACCAAGGGATCGAGCGTTCCTTGTTTGAGAGCGGTATCAAAATCCGAAAGAAGCATGAGTCCTTTTTTGATTCGTGTCATCGGAAAATGTTTCACAACACCGAGTATCTTTTGAACAACAAAAGGTGGTACTTTTATCTGTGTTGCGATAAGAGCTGGCTGACTCATCCCTCGATCGTACAACTCTCTCACCAAAAGGAATCGTCTCACTTGCCATGCACAGAGACCAAGAAGGGGATACACACCTTCCGATCCCACTAATTCTTGTCGAAAAAGAACAAGAGCCTTCTGTCTATTCCCTTGTGCTAGAGCATCGAGAGCCTCAAAAATGACATTTTCAGCCATACTCCCAACTAACAACAACACGTCTTCTTTCTCGAATATGCCCCCTGGTTTGAATGTCGAAAGCTTCTCGAGTTCTGTTTCGATTCGGGCAGTGTTGTTGCCGAGGAATACAATAAAGAGAGAAAGTGCTTCTCGGGAAAATTGTGCCTTGGCATCAAGAGAAGAGAGTCGCGTCTTGATATATTCATTCATATTTCTCGCCTCAGGCTTTGTAAAAACTTCCTCTGTATCGCGATGTTTCAAAAGAAACTTTACGAGAGTATTCGTTTTTTTTATTTTTCCTGGCTCGACAAAAAGAAGTGTTGTATCTTTTTCGTTCTTCACAACGAACGCCTGAAGAAAATCCAAAAAGAAATGTTCTGCCCCTTCTTCGAGTTGGAATGGATGAAGAAAAACAATCATTTTTTTTGAAGAAAATAACCCAGAAGCACACGAGGATACGCTTTTTTTTACAGCATCCATTGTTCCCTGATCTTCAAAATCAAAAACAAAAAGTTCTCCTTCTGGGGAATGTTCCAAAAAAGATTTTTGTAAAATACCTCGACGCTTGTTAACCAAGAAGTCGTCTTCACCGTGTACAAAAAAAATCATAAAGCAAATAGCAATTAACTAAAAACAGGCGATGACTCCATTATACACGCTAAGTAAAAAGCGAGCACGTGCCCGCTTTTTTGTTCGTTGCTTCTTGTTAGCTGTTTATTGGCCTGGTTGCCACTTCAATGCCTGTCCTGGATCAATAATATCTACCCATATCTGTCCTGGAATGAATTTGACTTCTTGTCCTGACTCATCAATGAAGAGGAGTTTACTTTCGATATTCCCCTTGTCCTTCTTCCATGTGCCACGATATTGCTTTCCATTCATATAGTAAAACATGCTTCCTGAATCTGATTGATCAAACCATGGGTCACCGATCTGCACATTGACATATTGTTCGCCCACTTTGATCGGAGCAGCATCAGCAATCATCACCACGACGTTCTTCGGAGCTATTTTCTGTGCCGTATTTCTATCGGTATCGACTATTCCTCCCCATGTACGAACAAATGTATTGGTCGTTTTGTCATAATCATATTCAGCATCGAACGGTTTCGCATAGGCAACACGGAGATTTCCTCCCGTCGGACGCTCTTCGAGAGACACTTCCGCTTGATGAGGATATCCGAGAAATTTATTTTCCATTCTGTATCCAAAATTTTTCGCCCCTTCGAGAAGACTCGCAAACTTGGCATATCCTGTGTCGACACCACGCATATTTCCTATTGCTGTTTTGCGGAAACAATACTGACCTGCAGACTGTCCTGCATCGTTGTTGCAATTCATATCATCGATGATACCGCTCCCGAGAATCTCCTTGAATTGCTCGATGTCTGCTCTTCCCCAATGGACATAAATAGAATCAAAACTCTTTGCGAGATGAACAAAGTCATGTCGAGCACTCCGAAGTGATCCGACTTCTTCTGGTATTGTACAACCATAAACGCCCATCAAACGAGTAATACTGCCATAGACTGCTGACATTTCAATGACCATATCTGCCTGAGAAAGACCCGCGAGAGGTCGTGCAGAGACATCGGCTGGTTGCATCACTGCAAAGGATCGTTTGTTCCAGTTGTCACAAGAAAGACCTGAGAGAGGACTGACATTTCCATCATTGAGAGGGGTTGTCGAAACAGCCGGTAAAGACTGGTTTTTATTATTGAGTTCTATCGGTTGTGGTTTTATTTTGTTTTTGGAAACAAAATACGCTCCGACCAAAACAAGTACGAGCGCACAAAGTGCAATGATCATCTTTTGCTTTTTTTCCATAGAGAATACTTAAAACAAATTATCGTTGACATTTCGGACAATAAAAAATACTTCGTTGTCCAATTTTTTTTCGTACTATTATTGTACCACATTTTTTACAGGGTTCATCAGTTCGTCCATAGACATGTCTCGTTTTCTGAAATTGTCCCTCGAGGCCATCAGTGTCTCTGAAATCGCCATCACTCATTCCTCGCAACTGGAGCGCTTGCTTCAATACTTTTTTTACCGATACAACACTACGATGCTGTTCTTCGATCGAGAGCGTGCCAAGGAGGCGTGTCGGGAGGACACCTGCGAGAAACAACGCTTCGCTTCGATAAATATTACCAATACCTGCTATCAAGTTTTGTTCAAGAAGGAGTGCTCCTATAGATTTTTTCTCTCTCTTCACGATGAGCTTCTGAAAGAAGTCTGTTGTGAATTGTTTCGAAATTGCATCGACACCAAGAGAGAGAATGCTTGGCAAATTCTCTACTTCATCCGTTTCCAACACCTTCATCCAGCCGAATTTACGCATATCAGAAAACTCGAGTGTCGTGCCGTCAGAAAAACCAATACAGTGATGGATATATCCGTTCATCGGGTCTTTTATAAACGCATCCGACATTCTATTCGCATCATTCTTGATGAGGAGGTGTCCGGTCATTTTGAGATGAATCACGATTGAGTACATGTTGTCGAGATCAATCACGATATGTTTTCCGAAACGTCGCGTCCCAAGAATGACTGTTCTTTGTACTCGTTTGGCAAACAATTCAAAAGAAGGGAGGGTGCGTTTCTGCCAATCACTCCACACGGTCATTATTTTCTTTCCCGTCAATTTCTCTCCTACCTGAGAAACAACCGTCTGCACTTCTGGTAATTCTGGCATGATGTTTTTTCGGTTCTCATTTTTCTGATAGTGACAAAGAGTTTTTATATCTCTCCCCAATTTTTTCCGATAGCTGTTTCGACGGTAAGGGGGACGCTGAGAGGATATGCTTGCTCCATCGTTTCTTTGATAGCGTCTGCAAATGCTTGTGCTTGATCTTCTTTCACTTCACAGATAAGTTCGTCATGTACCTGGAGCACTATCTTCACGCTGTTTCTGAAATCCGTTTCGATACGTCGCGTTACAGCGATCATCGCGAGTTTCATGATGTCGGCTGCGAGTCCCTGCACTGGCATATTGATCGCCATCCGTTCCGCCGCTCGTGCCACTTGCACGTTACTACTCGTGATTTCTGGTGTATAGCGACGTCTCCCGAGCTCCGTTTCGACAAATCCTCGCTCTCGAGCATTTTCTTTCATTGTTTCAATATACTGTGCCACTCCAGCAAACTTTTCAAAATATGCTTTGATAAATTCTCCTGCTGTTTTCTGATCGATCTTGGCAGACTGAGCGAGACCATAGGCTCCCATACCGTACATAATTCCAAAATTGAACACTTTGGCCTGACGACGCATATCAGGAGTCACTTCTTCCGGCTTCACTTTGAATACTACGCTCGCTGTCCTCGTATGGACGTCTTCGTTCTTTTGAAATGATGAAGTGAGAGATTCGTCCCCGCTCAGATGTGCCATCACACGGAGTTCGACTTGAGAGTAGTCGGCTCCCACAAACACATATCCTCTCCCTGGCTCGAAAGCTCCTCGCACGAGTGTTCCCCAATTTCGGGCAGGCCCGCCTGCATCGTGTCGCGTTGCGTTGCGGGCAGGGATATTCTGCACGTTCGGATCAGCAGAAGAAAGTCGTCCAGTCGCAGCGACTGTCTGATAGAACGTTGTATGCAGTCGAGAATGGTTGTCTACCAGGAGTGGGAGTGCATCGAGATAGGTGGTTTTCAGTTTGAACAATTCTCGATAATTTTCTATTTTTTGAATGATGGGGTACTCCTGCAATTTTTGCAGTTCTGGGGAAGCAGTTGATATCCCTGTTTTTGTTTTTTTGATATTGGTCGTTGGTATGTGGAGATCTTCGAACAGAATGACTGAGAGCTGTTTCGGAGAATTGATATTAAATTCACGACCAGAGAGTGTGTAGATATCTCTCTCCAACACACCGAGTTCTTTGGTGAGTTCGAGAGAAAGCGTCTGAAACTTTTCTGTGTTAAGAATAATACCTTCCGCCTCCATCGCATACAGTATCGGGATAAGAGGGAGTTCAATCTGTTCCAATACGGTTCGTAGTGTTTTTCCTTCTGTCTGAGTCGCACTTACTTCATCTATGCGTGTCTGGAACATTTTCTGTAACAAAAGAATTTTCTGTGCTGGAAAAAGGATTTCTTCTTCGCCAAATTCTTCCAAAACAATGTGAGACAAATCGACATTACCACCAGATCGGAGGAGATAGGCCGAGAGCATAATATCTGATGTCATGCCACGAAAAAGTATGTGTTCTTTCTTGAGGAGATGCATGAGATGTTTTCCATCGTACACTATTTTTTTTCGCGTTTCATCTTCGAGAAATGTTTGCAAGAAAATTTTTGTTTCTTCGTTCCAAAAGACCACTGCTTCAGATAGCTCATCTAAAGCAATATGTATCGTGTCGATACCCACACCAAAAAGTGTCCCTTCTCCTTGCTTGACGTACACCGAAACCTCTTTCGTCTTTCCTAAAAACTTTTCCAATTCTTCTTTCGTAGATATTTTCTGAACTTTTATTTTCTTGCCTGCCCTGAGCGTAGTCGAAGGGTTGTTTTTGTCGTCTACTTCTTCTGTACCAGATATTCTCTTGATCAAACTAAAAAATCCGAGTTCTCGTAAGAGTTCTGAAACAACATTCCGATCAAAGTCTTTGGTCACACAGGCAGACAGATCAAGTGTGATCGGAGCGTGTATGTCAATTGTTCCGAGTTCTTTGGAAAGAAAAGCGCTCTCGCGATCGACTTCCAATTTTTTTCGTACCGAGTCTTTTACTTCTTCGAGATGTGCATAGATGTTTTCTACACTCCCAAATTTTTGAAGGAGGTCAGTTGCTGTCTTGGCACCAATACCTGCCACTCCAGAAATATTATCTGATGAATCACCTGCGAGTCCTTTATAGTCTGGAAGCTGTTTTGCTCCGAAACCATATTTTTCCATAACTGCTTTTTCATCATAGAGCACGATGTCCTTGATCCCTTTACGAAGCATGAATACATTCACAAGCGGTGTGACGAGCTGGAGCTCATCACTGTCCCCTGTCACGATAATCACTCGGACATTTTCTGCTTCTGCCTGACGAGCGAGTGTTCCGATGCAATCATCCGCTTCGAATCCTGCGAGTTCATAGATCGGAATATTGAATGCTCGCGTCATTTCCTTCACACGTGGAATCTGCGCGTAGAGATCGTCTGGGGCTTTCACGCGTGTCGCTTTGTAGTCGGCGGATTTCTCGTGACGAAATGTCGGCCCAGCCAGATCAAAAGACGCCGCGATATATTCGGGGTGAAATTTCTCAAGCACCGACAAAAGCGTCAGTGTAAATCCATACACGGCATTCACAAGTTCCCCTGACTTGGAGGTCAGTGGTGGGAGAGCGTGATACGCCCGATGGATGAGTGCGTTCCCATCGATAAGCACAATAGTTTTGCATTTTTTGTCCATAGTTTCAGTATACACTAAAGAAGCTGATATTCGAAGCGGTTTTTTCTCTTCTTTTGAAAGAAAAAAGTACTTATTAAATGGCCTTATTAAAGCATTTATATTCTTTTTACACTTGACAAAAGATGGAGTAAGGCGTATAATATATATATATTCAATGATTTCCTGGTAGGTGCATCGGAGCGGTGACTCTCCCAGGGAAACATTCTGTTCGCCCACGCCTTCTATCCGAGGCATACACGGATACTTTCTCAAGGAGAGAAGAAAATGTATACAGATGCTGCAACTTTCAAAAAAGCGGCTACAGGAGTCATAGTCGCATTCATAGTGATCATTGTCTTTCAGATCGTATTAACGCTCATGCCTCTATGAACACGAAAGAGTGTAGGGGGCAGACATAAGGAGCAAAGACTCCTACCAACAAAGGCTTTCGATTTACACCGAAAGCCTTTTACATTTTCTCTTCTCTTTTTTATCGATACTTTTTGAGAAGTTTTTATGCGAGCAAAACAATGCTTATTTCCCGTTCGTTTTCACTGATACTTTTGAAATGTATTTCTATTCTCTTGGACGGAAGAAGCGTCTCGACACGCTCGGGCCATTCGAGAATGACGATGCCTTTCGTATCTTCGAGCCATTCTTCGAAACCAATAGTTGTGAAGTCCTGGCTTTTCACACGATAGGCATCGACATGATACACGCGCTCGATACCGTTTACAGGCCTCGAGAGATTGTACTGCTTCATAATGACAAACGTCGGGCTCACGAATGGTCGCTCTGCTCCGAGTCCCAAAAGCAAGCCCTGTGTGAACGTCGTCTTGCCCGCGCCCAAATCACCCCGGAGACAAATAAGTGTCCCTCCGGCTATTTCCTCTGAAAATTTCTGTCCGAAAGCGCTTGTTTCGAGAGCAGAATGAGTGATGATGTGTTGTTCCATATATTCTTTATTTTAGCGTAAAAATGAGAGTTTGACGAATAACCACTCTTTCCAGAGCCTGGTTTGACAGTGCCCTTTTTCTTTGCTACGGTGGACTATCATCTTTGTTGTATATTCATCAATTTTGATCATGTACTTTCCTTTTAAGAAAGTTCTTCATTCTACATTAGGTATTAGATATTTGTTCATATGTCCCTCACTCTCTCTCAACAATTTCATGATCTTTTGAGAAAAACCACCGATCCTCTCATTCTTCTTTCTGCATACCCGACTCGCGATGCCATAGCCAGCGCTTTTGCTCTCGCGTTGTTTCTTAAAAACAGCGGGAAAAGCGTGACGATTGCAAGCGAACATATTGATATCAAACAAAACGAATTATCATTCCTTGTTCAGCCAGAAACGATTATTACTTCTATCACAGGAGCAAGAGATTTTGTTCTGACGTTTGATACCACTCGAAACAAAATACTTGGAGTGCGAACAGAAAAAAGCGACACTGAGGTACGTGTTTTTCTTACACCAGAGAATGGCTCAATCGATCCACGAGATTTCTCTTTCATTCCTGCAAAGTTCAAATTCGATCTCGCTATCATCATAGGAAGTCCAGACAAAGAACACCTAGGGAAAATCTACGAGGAAAATCCTGATATTTTTTATGAGATTCCTCTTATCAACATCGATAATCACCCAGAAAACGAACTTTTTGGACAAATCAATCTCGTTGATATTACCGCTTCTTCCAATGCGGAAATTCTCGCGGAAACACTTGGCGAAGACAATAAACTGCTCTTTACAGAAACTGTTGGTGAAAGCCTACTCACGGGCATCATCACTGCAACTGATAGTTTCCAGAAACGTAACACAACTCCGAAGGCTCTCAAAATAGCTTCTCATCTCATGGACAAAGGTGCTGATCAACAAAAAATTATCCGAGCTCTTTATAAGACACAACCACTTCACCTTCTCAAACTCTGGGGACGCGTCATGTCACAATCCAAATGGGACGAAGAACTCAAACTTATTTGGGCATTCATCACCATCGAAGATCTCGTCCAGACGAGAGCTCGCATCGAAGACCTCCCTCTTGTTTTGGAGAAAATCAAAGGAAATTATTCTTCGGCACGTTTCTATATGATTCTTTCTCTCGAAACGAATGGACTCGTTCGTGGCATTGTCAAAGGAAACGGCAATGAAACACTCTCATTTTTTGCAGAATGTTTCAAAGAAGGAGAACTTCATGGTGATACGTTTTCTTTTGTGCTTCCTGCGAACACAGTAGACGAAGCAGAGAGAATCATAATCAGTCGACTCCAACAAAAATCCGTCGCGAAAGAAACCTTCTAAAAAATTCTCGCAAAGAAAAAAGCTCCTTTTATTGAGAGGGGCTTTTTTTGCTTTTCACGCTCTTTGTGCGGTATAATGGAAAAACAAATACTTTGAAATAAAAAAATATGACAACGGTTATCCAAGGAAATTCATCCTCACACTCAGATGAAAAAGATATCCAGTCTGAAAAAATACTCCAGAAAATGCGGGAAGTGTCTATTGAAGAACAAGCGTCTCTTCTGGCGAATAAAAGCGGACTTGCTTATATCGATCTCCATGTTTTTCCTGTCAGCACCGAAGATGTTCTTCTTGTTCCAGAAGAAGAAGCAAAAAAATATCGTTTTGTACTCTTCAATAAAAAAAATATACAAGCTTATTTTGCTATTCTCAATCCGAATGAAAGAGAAACACTCCAATACATCAAAGATCTCTGTACTTCACACGGATGGAAAGGTCAGGTTTTCATCGCTTCACAACCATCACTCGACCGTGCTTGGAACAGTTATACTAAACGCACATTCATCGATACGTTCAATCTTGTCCGAGTTTCTCTCGATGATGCGGACCTCGAGAAATTTGAAAAAGATTTCGGAGACCTTATTTCTCTCAAAGAAAATGTGACAGCGAATACTTCTCGATCGATGGAAATCATTCTGGCAGGTGCTCGTAAACTCGGCGCAAGCGATATCCATCTCGAACCCGCAGAAGATGCTGTCCGACTTCGATATCGTATCGATGGTGTTTTACAAGAAATAGGTAATATCCCGTCTGAACGATACCATCTCATACTCTCTCGTATCAAAATGCTCGGAAAGATGCGTCTCAATGTCAGAAAAGAGGCTCAAGATGGTCATTTTTTCATCACACTCGAAGAAAAACGCATTGACGTTCGTGTCAACAGTATCCCAGGAAAATACGGTGAGAATATCAATATGCGTCTTCTCTCTGGAGAGGATGTTGTTGTCGATGTTACGTTGCTTGGGTTTCGCGGGTTAGCTTACGAGGAAATCACGAAACAAATCACGAAACCAAACGGACTCATTTTGAACACTGGACCAACGGGTTCTGGAAAAACAACAACGCTCTACACACTCTTAAACCACATCAACCAGCCAGATACCAAAGTAATCACTATCGAAGATCCGATCGAATATACTCTTCCTGGTGTTGTACAGACCGAAGTGTCCAAAAATAAAGAATACACCTTTGCGACTGCGCTCAGAGCGATTGTCCGTCAGGATCCTGATATTATTCTCGTTGGGGAAATCCGTGATGATGAGACCGCTGATATCACGATCAATGCGGCACTCACTGGACATCTTGTATTTTCCACCCTTCATTCCAACAGCGCAGCAGCGTCTATTCCTCGTTTTATGGAACTCGGAGTAAAACCTTCTCTCCTCGCTTCCGCTGTCAATGCTATTATCGCTCAACGTCTCGTGAGGGTGCTTTGTGAGCACTGTAAAGAAGCTTATGTACCAGCCCAAGAAACAATTGATTCTATTCTCAAACTTATCACCATCATTTCACCAAAAGCAAAGCTCTCGCTCCCCAAAGAAGTCAAAACTCTCTACAAATCAGTCGGTTGTGCCAAATGTCATCTTACCGGATACCATGGGCGTGTCGGTATTTTTGAAGTATTGACGATGACACAGGAGATTATCCAAGCAGTCAATGATATGGGAACAGAACAAGAAATCCTCCGTGTCGCTCTCGAGAATGGTATGATTACCATGACACAAGACGGTATACTCAAGGCACTCGATGGCATCACGACACTCGATGAAGTATGGCGTGTCGCTGATCAAACAGAATCGCTTCGTGCTATCTATACAGAATTAATGCCAAGCGAACTTTCTCGTTCTACTCATATTTCAGAACAAATTTTTGTTGAGACAAAACAATATATTTCTTCGCTCGAAAATTTTTCACGCTATCTCTCTACGCTCGATTCACGACTCTTTTTTCCTTCTCTTTTTGCTGGAGCACTCTTCTTCCACGCTGGAGATATCCATATCGAACCTGTGGGTGAATTTGTTGATATTCGTTTTCGTATCGACGGAATTCTCCAGACAGCAGCCCGCATCCCTCTCAGTGAATATCCGACGTTCGTCGCAGAAATCAAACTCGCGGCAGGACTCAAATCAGGAGAACGATCAGGAACCGTCGATGGTCGTTTCTCGCTCACTCTGGAGAAAGAAGGTGGGAAGAAAGAAACAATTGACATTCGTTTGTCTATCATTCTCGGAGGTTTCGGCGAAACCATTGTGATGCGTATACTCAACCAGTCTATGGTAAAACTCGATCTCGATACACTTCATATCCGAAAGCAAAACCTCGACACCATCCACAAGGCGATGAATAAATCACATGGCGTTATTTTGAGCACAGGACCAACGGGCTCTGGAAAAACAACTACTCTCTACAGCATCCTCGCAAAACTCAATACACCAGAAGTGAAGATTATTACCGTCGAAGACCCTATCGAATATCAGATGCCTGGTATCCTCCAAACTCAAACCAAGGAAAGCGAGGGGTATACCTTTGCGACAGCCCTTCGTTCGCTGATGCGTCAAAACCCAAATATTTTGATGGTAGGAGAAATCCGTGATGATGAGACTGCTCAGATAGCAGTCCAGGCAGCGAGTACTGGTCATCTCGTCCTCTCTACGCTCCATGCCAATTCAGCATCAGGCGCTGTATCACGATTGTCAGCGATGGGTGTCAGTAATGATGATATTGCCAATACGGGCAATCTCTTTATAGCACAACGTCTCGTACGAAGAATTTGTCAAAAATGCAAAGAATCTTCGGTTGGCACAGAAGAAGAACAACGTATTATAAGAGAAACTCTCGCATCTCTCCCTGCATCTGAAGAAAAAGAAACTCTTCTAAAAAACACTGTTCTTCCTAAAACAAAAGGATGTGAATCTTGTGGTGGCACCGGTTTCTTAGGACAAATAGTGATTGCAGAGACACTCTTCATTGAAAAAGAAATTTCTGAACTCATTGCGAGAGGAGCTCTCACAAGTGAGATAGAAGAAAAAGCGATCAGTCTCGGCATGATCACTCTTGCTCAAGATGGTATTCTCTCTGTTCTTGAAGGCAAAACGACTCTCGAAGAAGTACAACGTGTCACCGATATCTAATATTTTTGGCAATAAAAAAGAGACTCTTTCGCTGGAGTCTCTTTTTTCGTTCGCTTCATAAAACCTGTTTAAACTGTAGACAAACCTCTGGCATAGGAGCCTGAGGAAAAGAAAAGTGTCGAGGTATAGCGCAGCCGAGACCACCCTACCCAAATCTGGACAAACAGTTCCGCGATTGAGGACAAAAGATAGTAATCCCCAATTGTCTACAGATGAAACAGTCCCGATCAAAATGTCACGTACAAAGCACGGAACTTCTTGAACCGAGAAATACAATATTTTTTTATTAAGCGAAAAATCATAATAGCATAGCTTTATTCTTTTGTCAACATGTGTTATACTGTTTTTATAGAAAAGACTACTTTTTCCTTATATAAAGCCTTATTATACTCTATGAATATCCTTTCTGATCCGACACTCGCCGATGAACAAAACTTCGACGCCACTCTTCGTCCGCAGCATTTTTCAGAATATGTTGGTCAAGAAAAAATCAAACGTCACCTAGACATATTTATTCAGGCTGCAAAAAAACGAGAGGAACGTATTGATCACGTACTCCTGTATGGTCCTCCGGGACTCGGAAAAACAACTCTCGCTCATATCATCGCCAAAGAGATGAACGTGAATATCAAGGTAACTTCTGGTCCAGCGATTGAAAAAGTAGGAGATCTCGGATCTATTCTTACGAATCTCGACGATGGAGACGTTCTTTTTATTGATGAAATTCATCGTCTCAACAAAATGATTGAGGAGGTGCTCTATCCCGCTATGGAAGACTATAAACTCGATATTATTATTGGCAAAGGACCCTCGGCGCGTACTATTCAACTCGATCTCCCCCGCTTCACACTTATTGGAGCAACCACTCGGCTCGGCTCTCTCTCAGCTCCTCTCCGCAATCGTTTTGGATCGACGCACCGTCTCGAATTCTATACTCCTGAGGAAATCGAAAAGATTGTCAGGCGTTCGTCTGGTATTTTAAGTATCGGGCTTGATGCTGAAGGCGCCAAAAAAATAGCTGTTTCGAGTCGCCAGACCCCCCGTGTTGCCAATCGTATCCTGAAGCGTGTCCGTGATTATGCTCAAACCAAAGATCTCGATACTATCACGGGAGCGGTAGCACATGAAGCTCTTGCTATCTATGAAATAGACCATCTCGGACTTGAGCCGACTGATCGTCATATTCTCGAAACACTCATCACAAAATTCAAAGGTGGTCCAGCCGGACTTCAAGCAGTCGCATCTGTTACTGGAGAAGAAATGCAAACGATTGAGGATGTCGTCGAACCCTATCTCTTGCAACTCGGTTTTCTCGCACGCACTCCTCGTGGTCGAGTCGTCACCCCCGAAGGCTACGAGCATCTTCATATACCGATTCCGAAGAATCAACAGGATAAATTACTCTAAAGAATAAAAAACATATTTTCTTTTTGAGTGTCTAGTGATACTATAGAAAGTGTTCGGAGTTGTTTTTTTTCTTCAAATTATGTCACAAATTCTCAGTGCCATTTACATAGTACTCTTCTTCAGTTATATACTCATGGGACTCTTTGTTGTCTTTCATATTTTTCGCTATTCTCTTAAAAAAAATTATGCTGTTTTTGGTATCACATTATTTCTCTCGGTTTTCACTCTTCTTTTGATAACGAATTTTCTTCTTTTTCTCTCGCTTCCTTTTGATCAATTGATCCCAAACCTTTCTTTCTAAAAATTCTTATGATACATGCATTTCATCGTTTTCATTTCACTGGGCAAAGAGATGGCGAGGAAGTAGTCGAAATCATTCATCGTCATTGGTTCGATATTCTCTCTCGTTTTATTTTTATTCTCTTCTTTTCTTCTCTCCTTCTTTCTGGTTTTATTTTTCTTTTTTTTCTTTTTCCTGATTTTCTCAACATATCTCAAAAACAACTTTTTCTCTTTCTTGAAAACACTTTTTTTCTGTTTATTTGGCTTTTCGGATTTCTCACCTGGATTGATTATTATTTTGATACCTGGATCATCACCAATGAACGTATCGTCAACATAGAACAACGAGGTCTCTTTGATAGACATATCAGTGAGCTCAATTTTCGTAACATTCAAGATGTGACGACAAGTGTCGACGGCATACTCCCGACTATACTCAATTTTGGTGATGTTTCTATACAAACCGCAGCAGAACAAGAACGATTCATGTTTCGAATGGTCCCTGATCCCTACAAAATCAAGGATATTATCATGAAAAGAACTGAGCATACACGCTCGAGCGGTCTCCACTAAACAATTCTTTCAGAGGTTGATTTTTTTCACAAAGTTGATAGAATGGATTGTCTTTTGTTTTTTATTTCTTTTTTATTTTTACTCTATGTCAGGACATTCACACTGGGCGACTCACAAACATCAGAAAGGTATCAATGATGCCAAAAGAGGAATTGTTTTCACAAAATATGGAAGACTCATCACTATCGCTGCTCGCGAAGGCGGAAGTGGAAATCCAGATATGAATTTTAAACTTCGGCTGGCTATTGACCAAGCAAAAAGCGTCAACATGCCAAAAGAAAATATCGATAGAGCAATCAAGGTTGGGACTGGTGAGTCCAAAGATGGCGCACAAATTGAAGAAATTTTGTACGAAGGATATGGACCTGGTCAAGTTGCACTTATTATTGAGACAGCGACTGACAATAGAAATCGTACGGTAAGCGAAATAAAATCACTGCTGACAAAAGGAAATGGAAAGTTTGTCGCCGCTGGTGCGGTGAGTTTTCTCTTTCGTAGAACGGGACTCATCACTTTTCTTCTCGAAAAATATTCTGTGGAGACTCTCGAGCTAGAGACTCTCGAATCTGGAGCTGATGATTTCTTTGTTGAAGATGGAGTGTTTGTTGTCGTAACTGCTGTTGATAAACTCCAGTCTGTCGAAGAATATTTTCGTACTCGCTCCATCGTCTGTGAAAGTGCTGAGCTCGGTTATATACCGCTTCAAACAGCAACGCCAAGCGATACCGATACTTCTTCGCTCGAAAAACTCCTCGAAACGCTCGAGGATCATCAAGACGTACAGCGAGTCTGGAACAACGCTTGTTAATTTGACGACATTCTCTTTTTTTATAAAACACAGGCACTATGAGAATACTCGGCATTGATCCAGGTACCGCCATTGTCGGCTGGGGGGTCATCGATGTACTAGGGAATAAAACGACTGCTGTTGCTTATGGCCACATCACTACTTCCAAAGATCTTCCTCTTTCCAAACGACTTCTCGAGATTTCTCGTAACCTTACCGATATTGTCAATGAATATCATCCGGAGGAAGCAGGTATTGAAGAACTTTTTTTCTTCAAAAATCAAAAAACAGTCATTCCTGTCGCTCAAGCTCGTGGCTGTATCGTATTGACATTGGAGAATTTATGTGTTACTATTTCTGACTACACCCCCCTCGAAATCAAACAAGCTTTGACGAATTATGGACGCGCAGAAAAGGCGCAGGTACAGCTTATGGTGAAAGCACTTCTGAAACTTGCTGCTATACCAAAACCAGACGATGTTGCTGACGCGCTCGCTGTTGCTCTCTGTCATGCCAGTCGCCGTAAAATGGAAGCTATAAAGAATTCCTAATATCTCATTCCTCATTTTTTTTAATAATTTTCAACGCACAAATTCTAAAATCGTATCATTGTTTAGAAATTGAAAATTGAAAATTGAAAATTTTTTTATGCACTATCATTCTCTCGTACAGTTTTGTGTCGAACAAGGAGTCCCTCTTCAGACGGTTCTTCTTCTCCTTATGCTCCCCCTTGTCGCCACTCTTGTCGCTTTTTTTCGTCAGGTAATCGGCATCAAAGCGTTCGGTATCTATACCCCCTCCATTATCACCTTTGCGTTGATTGCGTTTGATCCAAATGGAGTTAAATACGGTATCGCTATTTTTGTCAGCGTCATTCTTGTTGGAATGGTTACGCGTTTCATACTGAAAAGATTTCGTCTTCTTTATCTTCCTCGTGTTGCCATCACCCTCTCTATCGTATCTCTTGCTATTCTTATGGTACTCGTCATAGGTGGGATGTATCATCGTACCGGTCTCGCATCGGTTTCTATCTTCCCTCTCCTTATCATGATTACTCTTGCTGAAAAGTTCATTGCTACTCAGATAGAAAAAGGGAGCAAGATAGCTTTCATTCTTGCAACAGAAACACTTGTTATTTCCGTTATTGGCTATTTTCTTATTTCTTGGGAAACCCTCGCCAATCTTCTTTTAGCATATCCTTGGGTGGTGCTTTTTACTTTTGTTATCAATTTTTCCCTCGGCAAATGGACAGGTCTTCGTATTACGGAATATCTTCGTTTTCGAAAAATTGCTCGCTATCTCTAAAGAATGCATTCTGAGCACAAAAACATTTTTCTCTTATTTTTTTATTTTTGAAAAAGAATTTTTCTTTCTTCTTGTCATGTTCTATGCTTGAATTCTTCAAAAAAAATCGTGGATTACTTGGTATGAACGCCCGTAATCTCGATTATATTCGACCCTACAATCGTCGAAAAAGTATGGAAATTGCGGATAGCAAACTTCTTTGTAAACGCATTTTACAAAAAAATAATCTTGGTGTTTCGACGCTGATTGCAAAAATTAAAAATTACGAGGAGCTTGATGCTTTCGATTTTAGATCCCTTCCTGATAGCTTTGCTCTCAAGCCGAATCGTGGCTTCGGAGGAGAGGGTATTGTCGTCGTTTATGCCCGAAAAAAAAATAATCCGCTCGTCTGGATCAAGGCGAACGGCTCAACAATAACCGCAGAAGATCTCAAAAATCATATCCGCAATATTATTGATGGATCATTTTCTCTTTCCAATATTCCTGATGTCGCTTTTTTTGAGGAACGATTGAAGCTCCTCAAACTCTTCAAGCCGTATGCTTTCAAGGGCATTCCTGATATACGTATTATTATCTTCAACAATATACCTGTAATGGCCATGCTCCGCCTCCCAACGCGTGCTTCAGACGGCAAAGCCAACCTTCAACAAGGCGCCATCGGAGTCGGCATTGACCTCGCTACCGGAACAACAACCAGTGCTATCTTGGGAAAAGGACATATTATCGAATACGTTCCAGGAACGCGCCTTGCTCTTTCTGGAATAAAAATTCCGTACTGGAACAATATTCTTCGTATGGCTGTTGATGCTCAGAGAGTCTCAGGGCTTGGTTTTCTCGGAGCAGATGTCGCTATCGATCGTGATCGTGGTCCAGTGATTCTCGAACTCAATGCCCGTCCGGGACTCTCTATCCAGCTCGCAAATTTGAGCGGTCTCAAGGAACGTCTCAAGCGTATTTCTGGACTCAAAATAAAAACAACCGAGCGAGGAGTGCGGGTAGGAAAAAATCTCTTTGGTGGCGAGATCGAAGAGGAAATCGAGGAAATTTCTGGTAAGCATGTCATTGGAAGTATCGAAAAAATAAAACTCGTAGGAAAAGATGGGAAGGAAATCGAAGTGGAGGCAAAGATAGATACTGGAGCCGACTCGACATCAATCGATATCGAACTCGCGAAACAACTCGGATTCGAAGATGTTTTAAAAAAATTCGAAGAAAAAGTGGCGGGGAGAGATGTTCTCACTGAGCTTTCCAAAGAAGAACGTGAAAAACTCTTCTCTTCTATTCCGGATCTCGCTGACACTCTGCTCATTCGATCTTCTCATGGTATTTCTTATCGACCAGCAATACTCATATCTCTCACTGTTGATGCTTTGACTTTTCCAGCCAAAGTTTCGTGTATCGATCGATCACATCTGGCATATCCTGTTATTATAGGACGAAAACATTTGAAAAAGTTTCTTATCGATGTGAACAAATAGTATTATGCTTATCCTTACTGACAAGCCGACTCACAAAGTAATCACTGATCTAAAAAGTCTTGATCCTCTTCTCAAAAAAATGTTTGAGAATTTATTTTTCTACGAACTTGGAAATTTTCAATCCATGGAATTTTTTATCGTGAAAGATAATACTCGTATTCTTTGTGATGGGAAAATTCTTTCATGCTTTGATAGTGTTTATATAAAACGTGCCGGGAAATACCAACCCATCGCCACTCTTGTCGCACTCTACCTCCAAAAAAGGAATATTCCCTTTGTCGATACTCATCATGTTTTTGGTTCTATCAATGGAAAACTTTCCCAAATGTTTGTTCTCGCAGAAAATGGACTTCCTGTTCCGAAAACATATTTTTCACCTTCTTACAACAAAGAAAAATTACTTCGTGCTGAAAAATTTCTCAAACTCCCTCTTGTTGCTAAAAAAATACTTTCTCGACAAGGCAAAGGAGTATTTCTTATACGCACTAGAGAAGAACTTCTTTCCCTTCTCGATCATAGTGACATTGAGAAACTTATTCTTCAAGAGTTTATTCCTAATCAATCAGATTTTCGTATATTTATCACCGGGAATGTTGTCGGTGCACTCGAAGAGCGTACACGAAAAATTGACGAGGACTTTCGAAACAACGCGAGTCTCGGCGGAACAGAAACCTATTCTGACCCAAGAAAAATTTCATCACCGCTTCGGACACTCGCACTAAAAGCATCAAGAATTTTACATATTGAGGTTGCTGGCGTAGATATTGTTATTTCTTCAAAAAATAAAAAGATGTACCTCTTTGAAGTAAATCGCTCTCCTGGATTCACACCAGAAGATCCGCAATCAACAGAAATTATTTCTCTCTTCAACTACTTATGCCAAATAAAAAAATCCTCATCTACTTCACAAAAAAAGAAGTAGCAACCGACCCATACGCTCATATTCCCGATCGTAGAGAAATTTATTGGTCTCTTTTTCATGAAGGAAGATCACGAGGGCTCGATATGTATCTCGGAGTAAAACCTACCATTCATCACGGTGGAATGGAATTTGAAAATATACTCTTTTTTACCGGGGAACAATTTGAGTTCCAAGAAAAGAAAGTTCTTTTTGATGCCATTTTTGATCGAAGCATACGAAAAGACTTCCCAACACCTGACATTGATCATAAAACACTCAATTCTCTCGCCTTCAAAAAACTTGCCAACAATAAAGATCTCACCTATGAGCTCCTCAAAGAATACATGCCAAAAACCTTTCCCATCTCTTCAAAACAGGACCTTGAAACTGCTCGGCTATTATTCCATCCGCAAGAAATGGCAGTATTCAAACCAGTAGACGGGTTTGGCGGAAAGGGAGTTATTATTACCGAAGCAGAGAACATCACTTCTGCTCTTCTTGTGCCAGACAAAAAGTTTATTCTTCAGAAATTTGTTGATACGAGTAATGGTGTGCCAAATATCATTTCTGGACGCCACGACCTCCGTATTATAATAATAAACAGTACGCCTATACTGCTCCAGGCACGTGAACCAAAAAAAGGAGAGCTTCGCGCGAATATAAGTCAGGGTGGCCAATGTTTTGAATTTTCGTATGAGGATGCTCCTGTTGCGCTTCGGTCTATTGTAAGTAAAGTCCACCCTCTGATTGATGCTGCATTTTCTTCTCCTTTTTATTCAATAGATTTTGGAATCGATCGAGATGGCACTCCTTATATTTTTGAAATAAACGATCAAATAGGGTTCAAAGGCTCAATCACCGGAGAAAATCGGAGAAAATTTTGTAAAAATTTTATTGATTCCCTTGAAAAGAGATCTTCTTTGTAAGACATTGTTCATCTCCATGAATTCAATAGGAAATTCTATGGATGTATATTTACAGAGAAGACGATTCTCTATTTTTCAAGCGACTGAAGTTGTTCGTCAGTAATATTCAACTGATCAAGAATCCAAATATGACGTGGGTTGGAAGGATCATATTTTCCCACATCCCACCTGCTCATTTCTGGAGTATTTTTAGCAACAGATTCCCATATTGCTATATTTCCTTCACGATAAATAATGTCTTTCGTAAAACAAATTCCCGGAGTCTGAGAATTCGTCCCGCGGAATGTCCTCACACATCTTCCCCAGGCAGAAGTCTCGGCTTTTTTTTCAGATTCTTCTCTTGGCATACCTTTCAGCATATTCTGAAGATGGTAATATTTTTTTAAAATTTCAAAAGTTTGTCGAAAATCACGAGGATGGCCGTCAACCCCAGTAGCAAGACTGATAGCAAAATGCCCATCAAATCCAGAAAAGTCCTTTACCTCTCCTTCGAGGACTTGTTCTCTCAGTCCTGTTATACCTTCTTCTCCTGCTTCATAACGATCAAATCCCAAACCAAGCATCTTGAGTTTCGTTCTCTCCCCGCGAATTCTTCTAGCGGCGTGTGTTCCAATTTCGTGTGCTATCAGACCCTTGAGGGCACGGAGAGAAAGTTTTTTATTTTCAGGGATTTCTACAGACTTTTTTTCTTGGTTGACACTTATACCACTCTTATTTGGATTAATCACTACTATCCAACCTTCAGAAGATAACTCTTGGAGCGCACCTTCAAAAAGCACCTTAATCTCTTCCGCAGAAAATTCTTGATCCGAGTCAACATTGATATTCACTAAGTCACCGACACTTTCCAATGTTGATTCTCTTGCTACAGCTTGAACTTCCCTTGAAGGAATAGTCACAGAAAAAGCATCTTTTATGGAAAATAGTGAGGCAAACTCACTACCAAGTACTCGAATTTCCTCATTTTCACTTTCGTCTGCTTTTTTCATAATTTGTCTTACTCTTCCTAAAGAGTAAGCAAAGATTTCAGGTGATGGTTTTCCGTAGATGAATTCTGAGTATCGTTTGAATTTCCTCTGATCGCCAGTGGCGGCTGCCTTGAGCAAACGATTTTCAGCAATCTTCTCATTCAGCTTCCACCAATATACTTGTTTTACCACCTCATTCTCCTCCTCATTAAGGATCAACTCTTTCAGACGAAGAAGATCTCCCTCGCGACTTGCTATATTTTCAAGGTTCAGCAAAGGGTAGTCAAGCTCTGGATTTTCTTTTTCTCCAGCGAGAAATGTTTGTTTTTCTCTTTCTCTTGTTTGTTTATCACCATCAAAATATTCGTAAGCCTGAAAACTGCCAATTTTTTCAAACTGAGAATACCATTGCGTATCGAGTGCCTCTTCTTTTGGTTTAGGTTTTACTTCAGCTGGATTTTCAAACATCTCTCTAAAAAAATAATTGATTCTCTATTTGCAATACTATCAAAATATACCTTCTGTAGCAAAAAAATCAAATTTTCAAATCAAATCCACTCCTTGTCTTTTCATCTGTTTTATGCTATACAATAGAGATATCTCCCATATCTACTCTATGACTTTTTTTCGAAAAAGAAGACAAATATCGGGCATAGAAAAGCCAAAAACAAGGTTCTGGTCTTTTTTGTGGAAAGGTGTGCTTTTTTTCTCTATACTCGGTGTACTGATTGCTCTTGGTGGGTTTGTTTATATCGCTAAAGATCTCCCAAGTACTGGCATTATCAATAACCGTGTCGTTATTGAATCAACCAAAATCTATGATCGAAGTGGTGAGCATCTCCTCTATGATGTCCATGGAGAAGAAAAACGAACCGTTATTGACTTTGCTGACATGCCTGATGTCATCAAATACGCTACTATTAGCCTCGAGGATCAAGACTTTTATAATCATCATGGTATAAAAATTACTTCTATTTTTCGTTCTCTTTTTAAAGATATCATCAATCTCGGAAAAGCTCAGGGAGGATCAACTATTACACAACAGTTCGTTAAAAACTCCCTTCTGACAAATGAAAAGACGCTCTTAAGAAAAATTAAAGAGGTTATTCTTTCTATCGAACTCGAAACAAAGTTTTCTAAAGACGAAATTCTCGCTCTCTATCTCAATGAAATACCTTATGGGTCCAACGCTTATGGTGTTGAATCAGCATCTCAGACATTTTTCGGAAAACCTGCTCGAGAACTGACTCTCGACGAAGCCGCTCTCGTGGCGTCACTTCCTCAGGCTACGGCATATTATTCGCCTTACGGCTCTCATACGGATGCACTTATAGGACGAAAAATTTTTGCTCTCAAGACAATGGCGCGACTTGGCTATATCACCCAAGAACAAGCTACTGAGGCAATAGAAACAAATACGTTGAGCAAGATTAAAAATCAGAGAAATATTCTCGCTGCTCCTCATTTTGTGATGTATATAAAAGATATTCTCCAGCAAAAATACGGAGATAAGGCAGTCGAACAGGGTGGATATAAGGTTATTACAACTCTCGATTGGGAAAAACAACAAATTGCTGAGGAGGCTATCCGTGAATCTGCAGAAAAAAATAAAAAATGGAAAGCTGCAAATGCTGCTCTTGTGGCCATGGATCCGCTTACTGGTCAGATTCTCGCTATGGTAGGCTCGAAAGATTATTTTGGTACATCAGAGCCGGCAGGGTGTATCACAGGAAAGAACTGTACTTTTGAACCAAATTTCAATGTCGCTATTGCAAATCGACAACCTGGCTCTTCTTTTAAGCCCTATGTTTATCTCGCGGCATTTGAAAAAGGCTATCTTCCTGAGACTATTCTTTATGATACAAAGACACAGTTTGAAACAGCTGAAGGAAAAAGTTATGAACCAAACAATTATGATGGGAAATTTCATGGTCCGCTTCCAATAATGAAAGCTCTCGGGGGATCGCTCAACGTTCCTGCTGTCAAAACACTCTATCTCGTCGGCGTGAAGAATGCTATTGCCACCGCAAAAAACCTCGGCATTACAGGGCTCAATGATCCCTCGAAACTCGGCCTATCTCTTGTATTAGGAGGAGGAGAGGTTCGTCTCCTAGACCATGTAAATGCCTATAGTACTCTTGCAACAGGAGGTATCCGACACAACAAGGTCGCTATTTTGCGAATTGAAGATGCTAAAGGACAAAAAATTGAAGAATATACTCCTGATACAGGAGAGCGTGTTATCGAAGAAAAATATGTGGCCATGCTCGATTCCGTTCTTTCTAATAATAATAATCGGGAATGGGTTTTTGGCGCAAAATCACCCCTTCAATTTGATATTCGTTCGGTTGCTGCTAAAACAGGTACTACAAACGAATTTCGCGATGGATGGACGATTGGGTATACCCCCTCACTTGCTGTTGGTGTATGGGCAGGAAATAATGATAATAGCTCAATGCTTGAGGGGTCTGACGGTGTGAATGTCGCAGCTCCTATTTGGCGATACTTTCTTGATAAAGCTTTGGTAAATTATGCTCTAGAAAGTTTTCCTAAATATACTCCTGATGATGAAATTGGTGACGGAGAAGGAAAAACAAACAAACCAATGCTTTCAGGAAAAATTGAAAAAGAAAAGGATTTGAAGGTTTGTTCTATTCCGGGAGAAAAAAAGACGTATTGTCTTTCAAATAAATATTGTCCAGAAAGCGAACAAGATAAAAAAGATTTTACAAGTACCCATGATATTCTCTTTTATGTTGACAGAGAAGATCCTCGTGGACCAATTCCTGAAAAACCTGAAAATGATTCTCAATTTAAAAATTGGGAGAAAAGTGTGAAAGATTGGTATAAAGACCAAAAAGGATCTATTCTTGGCGCTCCACCAACAGATGAATGTAAAGAAAGTGATTTCAAAAAATATAGGGTAGATGTCAAACTTTCCACCCCAGATACCACAACATCAGCATCGCTCTCTCTTACAGCCTCTATTGATGCTCCTTATGGAGTAGAATCTGTCACCTACTCTATAAATGGATCTTCTGTAGGATCTACTGCTTCTGATCCTTATACAGTAGGATACACCATTCCTCTTGATAAAAATGCTTCTACTATTACTATTAGTGTTGAAGTAAAGGATAAAAATGGCAACACTGATACTGATAGTAAAAATATGAGTGTCAGCTTCTAAAAACAACCTCTTTTCTTTTTTCACATAAAAACCCTCTACTGTAGAGGGTTTTTATAATTCCTCGTGAGCCCAAAAAATAAAGATTTACTTTTATTTGGGGTGAGTAATGGAGTTTCAAGCGCCGTGACAGCACTTATATTTGTTGTGTAATTTTTATCTCTTTTACTACTTCATTACCCGACATTTCATTGATTCTCCGAGTAATATGTTCTTTCATAAGATAAACCTCATTTGCCCACAAAGAACTTCGTGGAGAAAGAAAGAGTTTTTTTTCTTTATAAAAACTCGGTATAATATTTTCTCCACCACGAACGCCATATTCTTCAATTAAAATACGTTTTGCAATATGAAAAATTGTTTTTTCATCTATTTCCACAACAACAGAAGAAGAGCGTTTTCTTGGAAGAAGATCTTTAAGATTTCTCATAATATGCTTTGTAAGAAGGGTCTTCTATTTACGAATAGGCATTACAATATAGAGATAATTTTCTGTAAGAAGGGTATTTTTTGTATCTGAGATTCTTAATTCTACTGGTGTTGATTTATCATTTGCAGAGAAAAGAATTTTTTCACTTCCAAGAGCACTTATTCCCTCTAAAAGATATCGTGGATTAAAGATAATGGTGAGTGGTTCAATATTATCTTTTATTATCTCTATAGGAAGAATAGCTTTATTTGTACCTATTTCTTGAGATTCTGATGAAACAACACATTGTTTCTCTTTTGATTGAAGATGAAGAGTAATTTCACTTGAATTATAGGAAGAAAAACTACTTGCTATTTTCAATGCTCTTTGTAGTGATTCTTTTTCAAAAACAGCTTGAAATTGGAAATTTTTTGGAATAATCTGCTTATAATCTGGATATTTACCATTAATAATCCTTGATATAATTTGAACGCCATCTATTTCAAAAAATATTTGATTTTCTTTGAGAGCAATTTTTACATCTTTACTTTCTGGGGTAATAATATGAATAATTTCATGAAGGGTATTTCCTGGAATGATAAGCGATTGATTGTTTGTAAGAAATGCATCATATTCACTTCCTTGGACCACAAGAGGAATAGTTTCTTCTGCGAGACGAAAACTATCTGTAGAAGCTAATTCTATATGGTCTTTATAAAAGAAAATATGCACACCAGTGAGCTCTAAACGTGCATTATTTACACTAATACAAAAGAGAAGTCGAGAAAGAGCTCTTTTTAATTCTTGAGCTGGAAACGAGAAAAAATATTCTTCCTTATATTCAGGAATAATAGGAAAATCTTTTCCATCTAACCCTTTTATTTTCGTCTGATAAGCTGTACTGATTATTTTCAACCCTTCAGTATCGCTTTCTAATTCAAGCACATCTCCAAGAGGAAGATTATGAATAAAGTTACTCAGTAATTTTGCTGGTATTGCTATTTTCCCTTCTTTTTCTATTTTTGCTCCAATATATCCTATAATACCGATTTCGAGATTTGTTGCAGATATTTTCAATCTGCCATTTTCTGTTTCAAGAAGAAAATTACTTAAAATTGGAAGTGTTGACTGTTTTCCAGCTACTTTCTCTAAATAAGAAATTATTCTATTGAGGTTTTCTTGTGTACAAATGAGTTTCATAAAGAGAGTGTATTAATGGTTATTATTTTTTAAATTTTAAAGACTTCATTATTACTATTAGTGGTGTGGATATCTGGATAACTTTGTTTTATGCTTTCTTTACAATCTTTTTAAGGAGAGTGGAAAAAGAGAATGAAGATGGAAAGTATATTATTTTTTAAAGAAAGAGAGAAAAAAGAAAAACAACTTCTTTTTATCCACAACAACTGAAATGTTATACAACAACTTTACACCATTTTTAGGTACTTATACACACTTATACATTATACCGGGTAATAGAGACGCTCTTTAAGTGTTTGTAACTCTTCTTTCAGTCGTGGGTGAAGGTCTTTGTTTTTTTGTATCTTTTCAAATGCATGAAGGGCTGTTGTATGATCTCTTCCTCCAAAAATATCTCCAATACTTGAAAAAGGAGTTTGAAGTTCTGTTCGTAACATATACATCATGACTTGCCGAGGATGAGCTATTTCTTTTTTACGTCCTTTTTTTACAAGATCTTCTTGAGTAATATTATAAAAAAGAGTAATAACACGGAAGATATCCTCTATTTGGATAGTTTTTTTATTATTTTCTATAAGTTGAGAAAGGATCTTTTCTGTATTTTCAAGTGTTGGAGAAAGTTTGTGAAACTCACAAAAAGCAATAACTCTGTTTAAAGCGCCTTCAAGTTCGCGAATATTTTGAGTGATATTTTGTGCAATAAAATGAATAGAAGGAGTATCCATAAGAAAAGACTTCTCAGCAATTTTTGATTCTAGAATAGCAACGCGTGTTTCGAAGTTTGGACGACTGATATCAGTGATCATTCCTCCTTCAAAACGAGACCTTAACCGTTCTTCGAGCGTAGGAATGGCCTTTGGAGGGCGATCGCTTGAGATAACAATTTGTTTATTAAGTTGATAGAGGGCATTAAAAATATGAAAGAATTCATTCTGTGTTTTTTCTCTTCCTGAGAGAAATTGAACATCATCAATAATAAGAAGATCCATCTGTTGATAATATTCTTTAAATTTATCAACCTTTTGATTTTTAATTGAATCAACAAGTTCTGTTGTAAATCGTTCAGAATTGATGTATTTAATCCTCTTTTCTGGAGAATTTTTCACGAGTTCATTGCCGATTGATTGGAGAAGATGTGTTTTTCCGAGCCCAACACCACCATAAATAAAAAGAGGATTGTAGGCCATACCAAGGTTTTGTGAAACAGCAAAACAAGCCGCTCGAGCAAGCTCGTTGTTTTCCGCAACAATAAAATTTTCAAAGGTATAGCGATTATTGAGATTTGTTTCATGAAAAGTAGGTGTAGAACTACCCGTCTCTGTAAAAAAAGGTTTTTCTATAATCTTTTTTCGTACAAAGCCAGTATTTTCCGGAGCTCGAACAGCATCAATATTTTTTTGAGGAGTTGAATAATTAACAGAAGAAATTATTTTTTCAGGAGCAATAATACAACGAATACTCTGTATATCACCACTTAGTTCTTTAAGTGCACGTAAAATAAAGAGATTGTATTTATTCTCAAGCCATTCCTTTGCAAAACCATTTGGAACGCCAATAGTAATAATACCGTCTTGATTACTGACAATATTCGTGTTTTTGAACCAGGTAATGAAATTTGCTTTTGAAATAGAAAGTTCCATTTGCCCTAAAACAGCTTTCCAGAGATCCTCGTTTGTCATAAATCAAAACCACCTAACTAGGGATAAAAAGAATGAATTAAAGTATATCACGCTTAGAACAAGAGGCAAAGAGGGGGAAAAAAGAAAGAGTGGATAAGTGGTGTATAACTCTGAAAAATCTCTCTAGAGAGGATATTTTTTATATAAAAAGACGAATAAAGAGAAAGAGAGAAAAAAAAGAGAAAAAGTGGCTTGGAGATTGACTTCCTTTCTTTTTCTGGTACAATAGAAAAATATCCAATTGACTAAGATGTAATGTTTATTATATGCCAAAGAGAACATATCAACCAAAAACACTCAAGCGTGCTCGTCGGCACGGTTTTCTCGAAAGAATGAATACCGTCGGAGGAAGAAAAGTTGTCGCTAACCGTCGTAGAGACGGTCGCAAGAAACTGACTGTAGCATAAAGTATGTTGAAAAAAGGTTTTTGTTTGCGAAAAAAAGAGGATTTTGAAAGAGTCTTTCGCTTCGGTAAGACTCTTTTTTTTGAAGGAATAGGCTGTCGTTATAAAAAAGATACTCCATCTTTTCATATCGGATTTTCTTTGAGTAAGAAATACCTCCCACTTGCCGTGGACCGAAATAGATTAAGGAGAAGATTGTCTGAAGCAGTGTATTCTTATAAGGAAAAATGGCCTAAAGAAGGAGATGTTGTGTTTTTTCTCACTCAAAAACAGTCCAAAGAAAGGCCATTTATAGAGATAAAAAAGAGAATAGAAGATCTTTTTCAGATACTGAATAAATAGTATTAAATAAAAAAAGAGTATGATGCATATTTTTGACATTTCTATCTATCAACCGCTCTACAATACCCTTATTTTCTTTTATAATGTCATTCCAGGCCATGACTTTGGCATCGCTATTATTTTGACGACCCTCGCGCTGAAATCGTTTCTTATACCGCTTTCTAAGAAGCAAATCGAATCTCAACGAAAGATGCAGGAATTGCAACCGAAAATCAAGGCCATTCAACAAAAATACAAAAACAACAAAGAACAACAAACAAAGGCACTTATGGCTTTTTATAAGGAAAATAATGCCAACCCTTTTTCTGGTTGTTTACCTCTTATTATTCAGCTCGTCTTTCTTATTGCTATTTATCGAGTGATTATCAATATTTCACAGAGCGGTTTTGTTGTGAATCCGACCGATCTCTATCGTTTTATACAAAATCCAGGAGAAATCAATCATCTCTCTCTCCATATACTCGATCTCACTAAACCAAGCTATATACTCGCTATTCTTTCTGCTTTAGCTCAATATTTCCAGACAAAAATGTTATTGCAGTCCCCTCTCTTACCGCCCAAAGAAGAGTCTTCTTCGTCAGAACCAGATTTTGCGAGTATAATGAATAAGCAGATGCTCTATCTGGGTCCTGGAATGACTTTCTTTATCGGAGTAACCTTTCCTGCGGCCCTCTCCCTTTACTGGCTCTTCTCGACTCTTTTTATGTTATTTCAACAAAAGGTTTTATTGAAAGTAAAAGAAGAAAAATAGTGTATGGAAAAAACCTATCAACAAATTATTGAAGAACTCCTGGAAGAATTGCTCAAAAAGCTTGATTTTGAAGCAAAAATTGAGGTTTCGGAACAAGAAACCGATTCAAAGAGTTTTTTTTGTCGTTTAACTGTTGAGAAAGATCAAAACTTTCTTATTGGTCAATATGGTACAAATCTGACCGCTATTCAACATATTTTACGCATTCTTCTCCGTAAGAAAATAACAGAAAAAATTCAGATTATTGTGGATGTGAATGATTATTTTCTTGAAAAAAAAGCATTGCTCGAGAAAGAAGCAAAGAAAGCGGAGGAAGAAGCTCTAAATACCAATATATCGGTTACTTTGCGTCCAATGCTTCCGTATGAACGTAAAATAGTGCACTCTTTTTTCGCAGACAACGATGAAGTAATAACAGAGAGTGTTGGAACAGGAGAAGCACGTAAAGTAGTGATTCATCCAAAAAAAGAAGGAAAGTAGATTTTTTGTTTTTTTCTACAATTAAAAAGAATACAATGGCTCTTGCGCGAAAAATCGCCTATAATGTCGTTCTCAATTCTTTCTTGAAGGTATTTTCCACAGTGGCTCTTTCTCTGTATTCAATTCGTTTGATTACGGGATACCTTGGACAAGATGGATTTGGTAAATATTCCACAGTGTTGGCCTTTTTTGCGTTTTTTTCCGCCATTGCAGACCTAGGCCTGAGCTCCGTGACTGCGCGTGAGATTTCAAGAGAAGGGGCTGATGAAAAAAACATTTTAAGTAAGGTGCTTTCTCTGCGATTAACCACTTCTTTGACTGTTTTCCTTCTCGCGCCTCTTTTAATTGTTTTCTTGCAGTATGAAAATGATTTGAAAACAGGGATTTTGATTGCAGCAGGAGCAATTCTCTTTTCTACTACGTCACTTTTCATGAATGGCATCTTCCAGAAGCGTCTCGCTATGGATAAAGTTGCTCTTATCGAGTTTCTTGGCAAAGTTTTTCAGGTAAGCCTCGTTTTCTTTGTTGTTCAGGCAGATCTCGGCTTTTTAGCTGTCACATCGACACTTCTCGCATCACTTTCTTTTAATGCTATTATTGTTTTTCTCCTGAGCCGGAGGTTTATTCGATTTTCTCCGAAGATTGATGTCGTGTTTTGGAAGAATTTTCTACGCGAGTCGTTGCCGATGGGAGCAACTGCCATCATTACCTTCACGTATTTCAAAATAGACACCATACTTCTTTCTTTACTTCAGAGTAATGCCGATGTAGGTATTTACAATGTTGCTTACAAGGTGATGGAAAATCTTATTTTCTTTCCTGCGATGCTTGTTGGCCTTATTCTTCCCCTTCTTTCGCGATTTATTTACACCAAGAGAAAGCATTTTGAGGAAATAGCGAATAAAACTTTCAAAGTTTTTTTCATTATCGTTGTTCCTATTGTTGTGGGTACGTGGTTTCTTTCAGATGATATCATTCGCATTGTTTCTGGAGAGGGTTTTATGGAGTCGGCACCAGTACTTCGAATATTGATTTTTTCTCTTGCCTGTATCTTTTTCGGAAACTTTTTCAATATGTTGCTTATCGTTGGGAATGCTCAAAAAAAACTTATGCAAACACTCTTTTTTGTCGCTCTTTTCAATATCTGTCTGAATTTCTTTCTTATTCCTCGCTTTTCCTATCACGGAGCAGCTTTCTCTTCGCTAGCCACAGAAATGCTTGTTGTTCTGGTGACAAGTTTTCTTGTATACAAACATGTTCAGTATCGCCCTTCCTTTGAGAATATCGGAAAAATTCTTCTGTCAGGAATGAGTATGTCTTTCATTCTTCTTTTTCTTTCCCCATATTCATTTTTCCTGGCTGGTTTTTCAGGAGTAGCTACGTATCTTATTATGCTTTGGCTTACTCGAGCCATCACAGCTAAAGAAGTGATGAATCTTTTTCAAAAAGGAGAGAAAAATGACTTTTCGTCTATCGAAAAAGGAGAAACAATAACCTTGTAGATAAAGAAAAAGTGTTCACATCAATACTTTTTTGACAAAAAATCGTGTATATTGTTGAAAAATATGTCTATAGAGCCAAAAGTGGCAATTATTGTTTTGAATTACAATGGAGCAGACTGTCTTCCTTCATGTTTGCGGTCACTTCATCAGCTTTCATATTCAAACAAAGAAATTATTGTGGTGGATAATCACTCTACCGATCACTCCTTTAGACAAGTAAAACAACAATTTCCACAATGTATTTTTATTGAAAATAAGGAAAATCTCGGTTTTTCCAAAGGAATGAATGTCGGTATAAAGGAGGCGCTTTCCTGTGGAGCAGAATATTGTCTCTTGTTTAATTATGATGCAGAAATCGATTCAGAAGCACTTTCTCTTCTTGTTTCTGCTGGAGAAAAACATTCCCATGCTGGTTTACTGAGCCCAGTTGTTTATGAAGAAGAAAAGAAGAAAATATGGTTTGCTCAAGGAAGAGTGCTTTTTTCCCGAATGAGGGCCATACATACGAAACCTTCTTTAACAGAACAAAACAAAGACACATATACAAGCAACTTTCTTACTGGTTGCGCTCTCCTTATAAAAAAAGAGCTTATTGAAAAAATAGGATTTCTCGACGAGTGTTTTTTTCTCTACTATGAGGATGTAGACTACTCTTTTCGTGCAAGAGAAGCTGGTTTTGACCTCCTTGTCGTTTCAGGAGCAAAAGTCTATCATAGGGAGAAAAGTAATGAAAATCCTCAAAAAGTGTACTTCCTTGTCCTTTCCGGACTGATTTTTTTTCAGAAACACACCCCTTTTTTCCTTCGACCGCACATAGCTCTTTATGTTAGAATACGAAGAGCGAAAAATTTGTTTGATAGAAAAGTGTGGAAAACTCCTGCTTCAGAACAAGTATATCGTGCCTATAACGATTTTTTCAATGAATACCCGACCGCTTATTTCTCTTATCTTCGTCAATTATCAGAGCGTTTACTATCTAAAATCCGCTCTGGAAAGCATCTTTTCTTTTGAAAAAGAATCAAACCTTTTTGAAATTATTGTTGTTAATAATGACAAAAAAGAAGAGTTGTCTCTGAAGAAACTTCAAAAACGATTTCCGTTCATTCTGAAAGAAAATGAGTGTAACAATGGTTTCGGTGCGGGGAATAACAGAGGCGCACAAGAAGCACAAGGAGATATTCTTGGATTTATCAATCCCGATGTTCTCTGGATCAAAAAATCTCTCCACGAGATACGAACTCTTTTTATAGAACAAGAAAATATAGGTGTTCTTGGTATGATGCTTGTAGATGAAAAAAATCAAGAAGAACCGTGGGGATGTGGATATGAACCGACATTACACCGTCTTTTCTGGAACAATATTACACCCAAGCATCAGAATCGGTGGCAAAAATCTGGACTTTCTTTCCCTGATTGGGTGAGTGGTTGCGGACTCTTTATTCGAAAAGATCTTTTCTTTTATAGAAAAGGCTTTGATGAACAATTCTTTCTTTATTTCGAAGACGTAGATCTTTGTAAGAAAGTGCGTGAAGGAGGATTTTTGGTTGCGCGACAAACCAACCTCCCCCTTCTCCATTTTGGTGGAAAAAGCACTCATTCGAAAGAAAAACAGAAAAATCAATTTTATATCTCACAAAAAAAATATTACAAAAAACACCGACCTTTGTGGGAAAACATCGTTCTTTTTTGTTTGCACTCTCTTTTTCGGCACAAAACATCATAGATATGCTCAAAAAACTCACATTTTTCTTCCTTTTCTTCCTTCCGTTCCAATTTGCTCTCCATCCAACAGATGGGATAGATTTGCCGATAATACGAATATTCGCCACCATCCTTTTTCTTTTTTGGTGTGTACAAGGTTTAGTGAAAAAACATATTTCTTTGCCGAGCCCGAGTACCCTATTCTTTTTTCTTGCTTTCCTCTTCTGGGCTATTGCATCGATATTTTGGGCAGAAAAAAGTGAATGGGCAATACGCAAGATCCTTTTTCTTCTCTCCTTCTTCCCACTTTTTTTAGTATTTGCTGATTTATTGCAAGAAAAAGTGTTTCGAGAAAAAGCTGCCAGATACATTGCTTTCGGAGTATTGCTTTCCGCGAGCCTTTCTCTCATTTTGTTTTGTATGCAATTTGTCTTTGGTGTCGAAAAAGTATTTGCTTTTTTAGTGAAGTCGGTACTCCCTTTTTTTCTTGGACCGAATTTTGGCGCCGTAGTAGCGGAATACCCGAGTCTTCTTGTGAATATCTCTGGAAGAACGGTCTTGCGAGCCACTGGTTTTTTTCCCGACCCACACATGTTTTCTTTTTTTCTCGGAATGTCACTCTTTCTTATTCTGTTTGTTGCGGAGAAATCAGTAGGGAAAATACGACACCTTTTTGTGCTAGGAGCAATCATCGTTCTGATCGCTGATCTACTCACTTTTTCGCGAGGCGGATATATCGGACTCATTGTCGGACTGAGTGCATTTTCTTTCCCCTTTCTTTTTCGGTATATAAAAAAGAGAAAATCATTTTTCTTTGCAAGTAGTATTGTATTACTTTTCGGTACAATAGTATTATTGAGTCCTATTGGCACACGTCTTTTCTCGAGTTTCTCCCAAACAGATGCATCAAACAAAGAAAGGCTTCGTTTGTGGGAGATGACTGCTGATTTTGTAGGAGAACATCCTCTTCTTGGGAGTGGTCTCGGGAATTACCCGCTCACTGTCAAGCCGACAGCTACATACCGAGAACCAATCTATGCTCATAATACCTATCTCGATGTAGCGGGAGAATTGGGACTTCCTGGACTTTTTTTCTTCGAAGGACTCCTCTTTCTTGGTATTGTTTCTGCTTGGAGGAGGTGGTATAAAAAAGGAGAAACATTGTTTTTGGCAGTATTTTCCTCTCTTCTTCTTTTTTCATCACATGCCATTTTCGAAACGCCTCTTTTTTCGGTACATATTCTTCCCCTCCTTCTCTTTTTCTTGGCACTTGGAGTGTATAGTAAAGAGAAAACCCAAGAAAGCACATAAAGAAATCATTTAAAGTTTAATAATAAGAGAAGAGACTTCATATATGTTCAAAGAAAAGTTTTTTATTCAGACGTGTCTCGCTCTAAGCATTCTCTTGCTTCCTATAGCACATTTCAAAACAATTCTCTTTGGAATACCTCTGTACAGCGTTGAAATGCCTGTAGGAGTGGCTTTGATGATATATTTGTATGGATGTATCAAAAAAGTATTTTATCCTCTCAGAAACGCCACAGAAAGCAAAGCGCTCTTTGTTGGTATAGTGCTTTTTTGTGGAGGGGCCATTCTCTCGTTTGTTGCAAATCCATTTTCGTGGACAGGACTCGGAATGATCAAAACATGGTTTCTTGTCCCGACTCTCTTCGTGTGGCTATGGACAGAAACAAAGCCAGAAAAGAAACATATTGATACAATGCTTTTTCTCTGGCTTGGTGTCATCGCTTCCGTTTCTTTGCTTGCTCTCGAATATTTTTTCCAAGGAGAAATGACTTTTGACAACCGTCTTTCTGCCTGGTATGCATCCCCAAACTATCTCGCTTTCTTTCTGGCTCCCGGAATACTTTTGGTGCACTATTTTTTCTTTCACCCGATTTTTGTTAACAAAAAATGGAGTAAGAGAATGATGATTGGTGTTTTTTTCTCTTTACTCTTCGTACTCTTTCATACCCATTCATATGCAGTGTGGATGAGTATACTTCTTGCAGAGGGCCTCTTTTTCTTTTTAAAGAGAACACAAAATACTCCTGCGACACAGGAAAAACAAATAGTGTTTTTCCTTCTCTTTTTTCTCTTCACATTTCTCTTTTTTGAGTCAGGCAGTGAAAAGTGGCAAGCACTGACTTCTTTTCACGAGAGATCCTCACTTGCTTCACGAATAATGATATGGAAGGTTTCAGCAACAGCTATTGCGGAGAATCCTGTCTTTGGTATCGGTATCGGACGTTTTCAGGAAGTGTACCTTTCTTACCAATCGCACTTTCCATTGTATCTTGAATGGGCGGTACCACAACCACATAACTTGTATATGGCGCTTTGGCTTCAAACAGGAATTATCGGTCTTTTTAGCTTTCTTTTTCTTGTTTTTGTCTGGATCAAAAAGATGCTTTCTTTTGGAAAAAATGTGCATCACGCTGATGATATACAAAAAAGAAGTGCTCTTTTTGTAGCACTCCTTTCTTTTTTTCTGGTTCTCGGTTTTGTAGACACTCCGTTTTTCAAGACCGATCTTGCATTCATCTTCTGGATTATTTTTGGTCTCGGTATGAGTCTAATAAAGAAAGAGAAGATCCTTTTATAGAATAAAAATATTTTTTGTTTTGAAATACTTTCTCACAAGCAACCTCTCTGGGTAGCCATTCATTTGCCCCAGCGGGCAAACTCTTTGCGTGAACTTTTTTTCATCCGACGAAGCGTCGGAACCATGCTGAAAAAAATTTCAAGCCTCCCAGAAAGATTCTTGTGAAAAAGTTTCTTATGCAACAGAAAATATCCCTTGTATTTAAAGCTCTATGCGGTAGAGGCGTTTGGTGACTCGATCGGTAAAGAAAAGCGTACTTTCATCTGGAGAAAGAAGGAGGTTGGTGCTATCGAAATTCTGCACGACTTCTTTGAGTTCTGTGAGACGTGTTTTCTTTCCATTGCTCATATCAAGTTTCCAAAAAGTATCTTTCGTATGAAGAGATTTTTCGAAATAATCGTTTGGAAGGACGGCATTTTCTGGAATCGATCCAGGTAAGGCAAAATAGATAGTCTTATTGTCTTTGGACCAAACCACTTTGGAAATCAGAGTTGGAGTAGCGAGACTCTGAAATTCTCCACCATTGGCATTCATACTGCCTAGGAACATCCCCTTCCCTCCTTTTTCACTACTCGTGCTCACGAGGACTTTCTCACCGTTCGGAGACCAGAGGTAATCCGCTCCAAACTTCTCTGAAAGGAGTGTTTTTCGGCTCTCCCCAGTAATACCAACACTTTCGAAAGAAGTGGCTTCAAAAGCGTTTGGTCTGCTCCAAAACGAGATACTCGCACTCTGAGGAATAGGGGCGATGTATGTGTCGCGACTAACATCCACTATTTTCTTCCAGGCGGTGCCGTCAGGACGAGCGGTATTGAGAGTTCTTTTTCCAGTAGTGAAATCAGTGTATTGGTACAAGAGGGTGTCGCCGAGATTATTCCAAGCAATGCGTGATATCTCTGCCTTGAGAGGGATGAGTGTTTTGGTAGCGATATCGACAGAATACCAGAAACTTTCTCCAGTGGATTGTTTGAGAAAAAGGAGAACGCGGTCTTTCTTGGGTGACCAGAGAATACGTGTCGGTGTCCCAGGGAGATTGCTCAGAAGGACTGTTTTATCCTTCCCTTCCAGAGTTGCTTTTTTCAGCGCTTGATCGTCAAGTGAATAGTAGAAGAGAAATCCATCCAAAGAAATACTGACATCAGAGACGTCTTCATTGAGAAAAGGAGAAATGCTTATGGAAAGAGGCTTTTCTTCCGTAAATGGTTCTTTATTTGTCAAAGTTTTTCCGTCGATAGCAACAGTCGGATCATTGACGTTATTTTTGAAGACAAAATTATAGGCTCCCAGAAAAATGAGAACCAAAAAAAGAAGACCGAGAGAAAAGTAAAAAACTTTTTTCATAGCAATATTTAGGGGGTGAATACAATGTGAAAATGGGGTGCAGGTTCTTTATAGCCACAATTAAATGCCACTGCCTGTTCTGATGCTATCGCGCAGATTTTTGTAATATGCACACCAGCAAGGTTTCCTTTGTTCGTAAGAAAACTTTTCAAACATGGTGAATTGGTTACGTCAACTATCGGTAGTCCTGCACCATGTGAAACGTGGCCGGGCTCAGTGCCTCCAGTAACTCTGAAATCAGAGCATCCTGAAGTGTTTTTCAGCTGGATAATATGAGTAATTGTGGATGCTGGAATATTACCAAGACTTGTTGTTGGTTCCGGACTATTTACGTTTATTCCCGCACTGGATAATTGGGCTCTCGCTTCTGCATCAGTCAAACCTCCTGTTATAGCAGAAGGTGCCGTCATTTCTCTGGCAACTCCTGGTGAGACAGGCGTTGCAGAAAGACCATTGATTGAGACATTGACTAAATCAGGGTTAATGACATTCAAAAGGACCCAAGAAGAAAGAGCAATGACGAGACCAATAAGAGCATCAAATATGATGCCTTTGGCCGTTCCCATCGAGGAAGTATTTCCGGCACTCGTGAGATACATAAACCCGCCTATCGAAATCATGAGCACAGCAGAAAGTGTGACAACAGCAAGACCAACATTGTAGATAGCAATGATATATTTTGGAAGATCACTCCCGTCAGTACTTGCAAATCCAGGGATTTTTTCAAGCAGTGTATATTGCAATCCTGCAGATGTCGCTTGGTCAACAAAGAGAACGGTGCTGACAGAAAAAAGAAGAAAGAAAAATACGATAAAAAAGTTTTTATTTTTATACATACGAAAATTTATTTTTTGAAAAGAAAGCTCTCATAATTATATCATACTTTTTCTTTTCTCAAACAAAAAACTCCTCAAAAAATAATGAGGAGTTTTTGGTGTATAAAGAGAATTAAAAATCCCAACTTCCGTTCATACTACTTGACTGCGTATAATTCACTACGGTGGTCTCAAAGAAATTGCCCTTATCACCATTTGGATCTTGCAATCGATCGAGATGTTTGTAAGGATTGGAAACGGCATTCGGATAGAGTGGACCGATACCGAGCATCGCGAGGCGATTGTTCGCGAGCCAGTGAGTATAGTCCCTGGTTGTTTCACTGTTTATACCAGGAATACGATTGCCGAGAATGTGTTTCCCCCATTCTATTTCTTGATCGACTGCCGTCGACATCATTTTGATGATCAACTTTTCATCGTAAAGTTCTGGAAACTCCTTCTTAATTTCGCGAATAATATTCGCGAAAATGGTGATATGAGTGAGTTCATCACGGCGTATATAAGCAATCATCCGTCCTGTGGCGAGCATTTTCATTCTGTCGACGAGTGTGTCAAAAAATGCAAATCCATTGTAGAAATAGACAGATTCAAGAAGAAAATTGGCAACAACACCGCGGAAGAAGTTTTTGTCCGAGGGCTTATTGATAAAATCCTCGTAGATTTTCCCAATGTATTTGTTGCGATCGAGAAGGATCTTGTCTGTACGCCAGAAATAATAGATCTCGTCGCGTTCCTTGCTCTCGACGACGGATTCGAGGATGGTTGCATATGACTGAGAATGAATAGCTTCCTGGTAGGCCTGGATAGAAAGGATGAGATTGACTTCTGGAGAAGTGATATAGTCGGAGAAATGAGGGAGATTGACGGTTTGGAGAGAGTCGAGAAAGATGAGAAACGAGAGAATACCTTTGTATGCCCGCTGTTCTTCTTCTCCAAGATCGGTATGAAATGTTCGTGCATCGTCTTTGAGTCCAGATACTTTTTCGGGTACCCAGAAGTTTCCGATCATCACTTGATAGAGGGATTTGGCCCAAGGGTATTTGGTTGCGTTGAGATTGAACAATCCCGTTGTTGCTCCTTTGATGATAGTTCTTTTCTCGACATCATCGTTCCCTTTTGGATTGAAAAGGAGGTTTCTTTTCATTTCTTCAGTCATAGATAATTGATCAATCTTTTTTGTTATCTGTTATCTGCTCTTTGTTAACTGATTCTAACCACTACAACTGACACAATTATCCTTTATTTCAGCAGAGAGGCTACGTACGTAGTAGACTGTCTTGATCCCCTGCTTCCAGCTTTTGACGTAATAGCTGAAGAGTTGAGCAGGGCTGACCTTGGACGGATCAATCATCCATTCAAACGAGATAGACTGATCAATCCAAGGATAAATGACCGACATCATATCGATGACATCGTTCATATTCATATTGATGTATTCCTTGTAGTACCAGAAGTTTTTGTTGGAGAGTTTGGGGGCAACACGAATAGTCGGTGAAGAGAGATTAGTCTCAATAAAGAATTTTTTGTAGATAGGAAGAAGTGCTGCAGTGGTGCCGACGACACCTGCTGTCGAAGTATTGGGTGCTGGAGCCGTATGGTAGGCAAATCGTACACCTGAAGTCTTCATGTCCAAGAAGAGCTTCTTCCAATCATTCGCAAAGGATGTATGCGTCTCGAACCATTTGGTGTTGTGACCAAGGAGGATGCCTTTGGAATACTCGCTTCCTGGATAGAGTTCATAATATCCACGTTCTTTAGCGAGATCAACAGAAGAGCGGTAAGTGTAATAGGTATAACGTTCGAAAAGTCGATCGACTTCTGTACGAGCCTCCTCACTATCGTAGGCCAATTCTCGTACAGCGAGATACTCTGCTAATCCGAGATAACCGAGACCAACGCTTCGGTATCTCATCGCAGTCCGCTTGGCCTCTTGGACGGGATAGTAATTGAGCGTAATGACGTTGTCGAGGACACGCATCACAACAGGGAAAACGTCAGCAATCACAGATTCTTTGTATACAGTAGCGATGTTGATCGAAGCGAGGTTACACACCACGAGATCTCCTGGCTCGTATCGAATGATTATTTTCCCATCTTCGAGGGTTTCCTCGACAAATTTTGTGGTTGATGTATTCTGACAAATTTCTGTGCAGAGTTGAGTAGAATAGATATTTCCGACATGCTTGTTTGGGTTGAGACGATTGACGGTGTCTCGGAAGAAGACATATGGCATACCGGTTTCAACGGTTGATTTCAAGAACTTTTTGAAGACATCCTTCGCTTTTACAACTTTTTTCATCGTGAGTCTCTCGTCTTTCTCGAGAGTTTCATAGAATGTTTCAAATTCTTCATTGAATGTATCTTGAAGTCTTTTTCCATACAAAGTTTCTACTTCATGTGGATCAAACAGTGTAATATCGAGATCTGCCTCGAGTCTCTTCATAAAGAGATCTGGGATAGAAACAGAAGGAAAAATATCAAATGCTTTGGAACGGATATCTCCTGTTTCTGTCTGTAAATCAAGGAAATCGTAGATATCACGATGCCAGATGTCGAGCGTGACAGAGATGGCACCGAGGCGAGCACCGAGTTGATTGACAGCAATTGCTGTGTCATTAATAACCTTGATCCAAGGATTGACACCACCAGACATACCGATGATACCGCGGATCGCACTGCCACGAGAGCGAATGTTTCCGAGATAGACACCTATTCCCCCACCAAACTTGGATATCTGAGCCATATTTTCGATAGCATGGTAGATATCACGAAGATCATCATTGATATTTATTTTGAAACAACTCGAGAGTTGATGATAGTTGGTGCGAGCATTGAGAAGTGTCGGTGTCGGCAAAGAAATACGTTGTTTCGAACAGTGTTCATAAATCTTGAAAGCAAAAGCGAGACGATCTTCTTTCTTTTCCGGAATAGCCAAGAAGAGCGCTACTGCCATATACATTTCCTGAGGCAATTCTCGCACTTCTTTGTTGGGATTCAAGAGATAACGTTTCGTGAATGAAACAATGGTAGTGTATTCGTAATCCAGATCAGTTTCACAGGACAGAAGTTTTCCGGCAGAGAGAATATCTTCGGCTGAGTAGTAATCATAAAAATCTTTGAAGTACAGTCCTCGTTTGATGTAGTCGTCGAACAAATCTTTGAAAGCCTTTGGACTGTAGATATCTTTCTGCTCGAGGTTACGATTCCGCCTCGCTTTTTTGTAGAGATCTCCGAGAAGAATGCGTGCAGCAATATTCTGCCAAGCAATGTTTTCTATTGTCACGAGATCGACACATGTTTTGACAAGGAGATTACTGATATCAGAAGTCTTGATTTCATCGACGATATTTTTTTTGAAAGCTTCAATAAGGTCGGTAAAAGAACATTCTTTCTCGTAGCCGAGTGCTGCTCTATCAAAAACCTTTTTGATTTTTTTAATATCGAAGAGTTCTTTTTTTCCATTTGTCTTGATAACCTTCATCGAATGTTTCTCAAATTGTTCGATGAGCTGTTCTTTGTGTTCTTCTCGCTTCTCATTCTGTTTCTCTCGATATAAAATATACGCTTTTGCGATTTCATATCGACTCTCTCTCATCAAATGTTTTTCGACAAAGTTCTGGATGGTTTCTACTGAAGGAATATGTGTTTCGCTATCTTCCCCGCATGTCGCAACGATATCAACAATGATTTCATCGGTGATTGCAGGAATGAAATCTTTTTCTGTCTCCCCTGTAGCATCGCAAGCACTTTCTATTGCTTGTTCTATGCGTGATCTGTCGAATGCGACTATTGCACCATCTCGTCGTTTTACTTGAGTCAGAGTCATATATTTGTTTTGATTAATTTCCAAATCGTTCTGCTACTTTTTTCCAATCAACAGAGCGGAAAAATGTCTCGATATACTCAGCTCTTTTGATACCATAATCCGTCATATAGGCATGTTCGAAGACATCCATGATCAAGAGTATTTTGGAATTTGCCAGGAGTCCTTCATTGTGTTCATTGATCCAAATAATTCCAAGTCCACCATCTCTTTCGATAAGAGCGACCCAGCCGATACCACGAAACATTCCAACATTCTTTGTAAAATTATGTAAAAAAGTTTCGTAAGAACCAAATCTTTCAATGAGTTTTTTTCCGAAATCACTTTCGAGATCTAATACTGTTTTTTCTTTCGTAAGATTTTCGAAATACAATTCGTGTAATTTCATACCGTTGTACTCCCAAGAGTATCGTCTGTGTAATTCTGCCGACTCTTCTTTTCTCTCATCATTTCCGCCTAGTCTTTCCTCTCGTATCGCATTCATTTTTTTCAAGAGGATATTCGTATTGTTCACGTATCCTTCATAGAGAGTGAAGTGATTGGTAAGAAGGGTATCGCTCAGGCCTGGAAGGCCGAGGAGGTGTGTAAAGTTTTGAGCGGCGTAGATATGAGACATAGTATTTTGTATTGTGATTTAGATTTTCCCAACCAATTCAATACCTGGCTTGAGTGTTTTGGCTCCTGGCTTCCAGTTTGCAGGACAGACTTCTCCGCCGTGTTCTCTTACGAAGAGCGCTGCTTCCAATTTACGGAGAAGCTCACTTGCACTTCGTCCGACATTGTTCGCATGGACTTCATATGCCTGAAGAACGCCGTCTGGATCAATAATAAAACTCCCTCGAAGACTGAGTCCTTTATCATCTCCTTCTTCGATGTAAACACCGAATGTACGAGCGATATCACCAGTAGGGTCAGCGACCATAGGATACTCGATATTTTTGATAGCAGGAGAGTGATCATGCCATGCCTTGTGAGTGAATTTGGTATCAGTGGATACCGAAAGAATTTCTGCTCCGAGTTCCTGGAATTTGGCATAATTATTCTGCATTTCTTCCAGTTCTGTTGGACAAATAAATGTGAAGTCAGCAGGATAAAAAAACACGATAGTCCATTTTCCACGATAATCAGAAAAATGTGATGTATGAAAACTTTCTTTCTGAAAATAGTCGAATTCAAGATTAGGAACCTTCTTCCCGATCACAGGAAAAAATCCATTTTCCATCCCCATTTCTTCTTCATGACAACTGCCTCCACAACATGATTCTTGTTCCATATTTTTACTGTTAGTGTTGATTAAAATAAACTGACGGTCTCCCCATAATAGAGGGTTGATTTCGATGTGTCAACTTGCCCCATTTTAAGCCGACAAATGGAGACTATTTTTCTTTTATTTTTTGTTTTCAACTATATATAGTGGTAGAGATATATTTTCATACACAATTGAGAAGAAAGAGGCAAAGATTTTTTTTCAGGAAAAAAGAGGAAAAGAGATGAATGAAGAAAAAGAAAAAAACACAGAAAAAAGCTTTCTGTGCAATGGAAAAGAGAAGCGCTCTCCTTCTTTCTTTTAAAATCTATTTTTGAGACAAAGAATGAACTTGATTTTCTTTCTTTCCAAGACCGTATTGTACGATATTTTCTGCGGTTGTTTCAAGAATGCGCTTGAGAGCTTCTTCACTGTAAAATCCGATATGAGGAGTGAATACGACGTTATCACGGCTCAAGAGGTTCTTGTTTTGATCAATCTGATGTGCACGAGAAGGCGCGCAATCTTCGTGGAGACACTGCCCTTCTTCTTTGATGTATTCTTCTCCCTCGAGGACGTCAAGACCAGCTCCTGAGAGAATTTTTTCATCGAGCGCTTTGATAAGGGCTTCGTTTTCGATAAGACCACCGCGAGCGGTGTTGATGAGAAGCGCTCCCTTCTTGATTTTTTTGATCGTTTCGTTATTGATGAGATGGTGAGTGTGTTTATTGTAGGGAGTATGTAGGGTGATGATATCAGACTGAGCAAGTACCTCATCGAGTGATGCATAACTGAAATGGAGTATTTCAGAAAGGAGTGTATTATGAAAGACATCAAAGGCGAGCACATGCATGCCAAAACCTTTGGCAATACGAATAACATGTAGTCCGATACGTCCTGTTCCGATGACACCAAGAGTTTTGTCTTTCAGGTCAAACCCGATAAGACCCTCGATAGAAAAGTCTTCTTTGAGTCCTCGTGCATAGGATTTATGGACATTACGAGAAAGAGCGAGAATGAGAGCAAAGGCGTGTTCTGCTACAGTGTTCTCGCCATAGTGAGGAACATGGAGTACGGTGATGTCTTTTGTTTCACACGTCGGAAGATCGATATGGTCGAATCCTGTGGAACGTGTTGCGATACAACGGACATTGTGTAATTGATCAATAATATCAGCAGTGAGTGTCGAGTAGATAAACACAGAAACAACTTCATATTCCGAAGCAACAGTGACATTTTCCTTTGTCAAAGGTTCGGAAAAAAACGAAACATCGTGACCCTGCAGAAGCGGACTGAGAAACGCTTGATCACTTGCGCTCGTTTCGAAAAATGCAATTTTCATACAGTAGCTTATATTTATTAGACGAGCCCCGCCTGCATCGCTACGCGAAGCGTTGCGGGCAGGCTTGCTCTTCAGCTCAATACCATATAGTATACTTCAGAGTCTGTTATTTGTGTAGTCAGTCTGGTTTATTATGTACATACCTCCATCAGCAGGAAATATCTTTCTAGAAATTCCTCGTCACCTCGTCGATAAACGACTTGATGTGGCTGTTTTTGATTTATTACAAGAAAGCTTTCCAGAAAAGAAGTGTTCAAGGAATATGATTGCTTCTTTGGCAAATGAAGGAAAGATATCGTTGAATGGAGTAGTCGCGAAAGCAACATGCAAGATGAAGCTCCATGATGTGATTACTTTGCCACAAGAAGCCTTTATTTCCCCTGTTTTGGTAGTAGAGCCCTTTCATGATTCTCCTCTCACGATTCTGTATGAAGATGAATATTTGATCGCTATCAATAAACCCTTTGGTCTTCAGGTTCACCCGGCGGGCAGAGATGAACGAAAAACACTCGTTCACTCTCTTATTGCACAATATCCAGAAACTCGTGATATTGGTGGAGATGCTCTTCGTCCTGGTATCGTTCATCGCCTTGATCGTGATACTTCAGGAGTATTAGTGGTAGCCCGGACAGAAGCATCCTTTGATAGTCTCAAAGAGCTTTTTCATGACCGAAAAATTAAAAAAACATATCTCGCTCTCGTGTACGGACATACAGAGTTTCTTTCAGGTGAAATCAATAAACCCCTTATTCGTCGTTCGGGTGAGTTGAAACGTTTTGTTGTAGAGACGAACGATGTGCCAGAAGGCGCGCGTCAGGCACAAACATTGTATCGTGTCATTGCTCGCTACGGAGCATATGATCTCCTCGAGGTGATGCCTCGTACTGGTCGTACGCATCAGATACGCGTTCATCTCGCTTCCATAGGTAATCCCATTGTTGGTGATACACTGTATGCATCGAAATACGTACGACAAGAAAAGAATCTTCTTGTGAAGCGACAGTTGCTCCACGCTTCTTGTTTGGAATTCACTCTCTTTGCCAAGAAATATGCCTTTTTTGCGCCACTAGCTCCTGATTTTCGAACAGTCTTGAGAGATATTGACGAAACGCGAGATGCAGGGTATGATGATGAGGCCTTAGAAAGCCTGTTAGTACAATAACAAAGGTCAAGGTTTTTCTTTTTAATTTTTTTATTTGCTCGTGCTTTTTCAGAACAAAAAGCCTCTTGGGTAGCGCACTATTATGGAACAGAAATTGATATCTTTTAATTTAAAGCAGAGAAAACCTCTTGATATACCTGAGATTCAGTCTGGGGATGTTGTCAAGATTTTTCGTAAGATCAAAGAAGGCGGAAAAGAACGTTTGCAATCATTTCAGGGAACAATTATTGCTATCAAGGGAGGACAGAGCGCTTCCAAGACTATTACTGTACGAAAAGTGTCTTTCAATGTCGGTGTCGAGATAGTTTTTCCTTTGTCTTCGCCACAAATTGAGAAAATTGAATTTGTGAAGCGTACGCGTGCACGTCGTGCCAAGCTCTATTTTGTTCGTGATAAGTCTGTTAAAGTATTGAGTAAGAAATTGAAAGAAGTTGTTGTGAAGAAAAGTTCTCTTAAAGTAGCTAAGAAAGAAGTGGTTGCTCCTGTAGTGACTGAAGAAGTAAAATAGCCTCCCCAGACTTTGATTCGATAAGAATTGGAGTCTTTCCCCAAATTGAGTAGTCGGAATGGTGTAGGTATATAACCCAATGTGGGTTTAAGCCCAGGTGGCGGAATGGTATACGCGCTAGCTTGAGGTGCTAGTTCTCGCAAGGGATTGGAAGTTCGAGTCTTCTCCTGGGCACAGAATGAATGAATAGTAAGTAGTATTGGGCGCGCTTAGCTCAGTTGGTTAGAGCACCTCGTTTACACCGAGGGGGTCCAAGGTTCGAATCCTTGAGCGCGCACAAACGGCTTATAAAAAAGAAAAAGAAGAGTTATACACTGGATATACACATGAGTTTGTTTGCGATGATGCCGAGGTAGCTCAGTGGTAGAGCAGAGGACTGAAAATCCTTGTGTCGGCAGTTCAATCCTGCCCCTCGGCACAAAAGTCTGTAAAGAGTAAGAATAAGGTTGTTCTCAAGAACCTTTCAAAATGTTACGATTGAACAGGAAAGGGGTCGGGAAAACATTTGTTTGCCCGTTTGAGGTGACCTGCGAAGCAGGACTCAAGGACGGAAGTCCTAGAGAACGCAGCCCGAAGGACGAGTAGTGAAATACCTGTCCCTCGGCACAAAAGTCTGTGAAGAGAAAAGAGTAGTCAATAGGTAAAGCGTAGTGGGACTGTAGCTCAGTGGTAGAGCGCGCGGCTCAAAGAGTTCATTCTAAATTGTGTTGTGGATTGTGTAATTCGGCGTGACAGTTATTGCAAATAAGCAAACATTTGCTTGCTTCCTCGTCAATATGAGATTGCTTTCTGTTTGAAAGAGATCTCATATCCAGCTGAAATCTTTTTTCTTTTGGGTCAATATGGTGAAAAGTCAATGCGGCAAGATTTTTGTTATAGCCACAAACTGAACATTTTCCACCAAACTGTTTCAAAAGTGACATCTTTCTCTCTAAGCCTCTGGCTTGTTGGGATTGATATGATTGATGAAGTTGGTTTTTACAAATGGCGGAACAAAAAACTGTTTGTCTGCCAGACAACTCTTTTTTACACACCACACATGTTATGAGTTTTTTCATAACATTATCATAACACAAAACGAATGAATCTAGCAGGGCTGCCCAGAGAGTAATCTTTGGGTGATACTCTGTCAAATTCGGGGAAATCTAAATGGCGATAAGCTACATGACAATCCCGAGCCAAGCCTCGTTTGTTGAGGAAGGTGTAGAGACTAGACGGCAGACACCCTACCTTTGGGTGAAGGGATAGTCCAGCTCACAAATTTGAAAAAAGTTGTGAAAGCAATAGTGAGAAGCATAACCGCTTGGTCGTTGGTCCGATTCCAACCAGTCCCACAGAGGAATAGAAGAATATAAAAAAAATAGAGAGTGTAGTAAAAATGTCAGATGGCTATAGCGGGCTTGTCCGCCGAATCCGCCAGCTGGCGGAGTAAGCGGGTATCGTATAGCGGCTATTATGAGTCCTTGCCAAGGATTAGATAGGGGTTCGACTCCCCTTACCCGCTCAAAAGAACTAAAAGATCCAGATTTACTGGGTCTTTTAGTTTTTCTGGGTAAGTGGGAGGAGAAGGGCGCGAGTCGAATGCGAGCGAGCGAGTATTCTGTGTGTAGCGCCCCGGCTTTTTGTCGGAGCAAAAAGGACTCCCCTTACCCGCTCCAACAAAGTAAAATCCCTGTCCATTTCCGGATAGGGATTTTTCTTTGTCGCGGTATGATATTTGAACAAAAAAGACTCGAAAATAGGATCTTTTATGTACATAAATGCTTTATATAAGCTAATAATCTGTTTATCAGTATTGACAAAACTTGTATAATATGCTATTATCTCCAGTTGACTTAAGAAGCCAACCTTTCTCCCTTACGAGGGACAGAGTTTACTCCTAAAGACAATCTATGACATTTCGAAAGGATCTTCTTTTCGTAGTAGTACTTACAGTAGCTCTTTTTAACACAAATACAGCATCGGTAGATGCTCAAGAAAATAGTCTTCCTTTGTCAAGTCTCTATAGTTTCAAAACGGACCCCTTTCTTTTGAAGTGGACTTTTGAAATAGAAGAAAAAGAACAGGTAATAGTTTCTGAGAATGTCGTTCCTTCAAAAGAAGAAAAAATTCTCAATCGTTGGAAGGAAAAGCAGGAACATCTCTGGAAATCTCTTTCGAAGGAAAAATTCATCATCAATGCTTCAGCTTATACTGCAGCAGCCGATGAATGTGGAAAATCTGATGGTATTACTGCTTCAGGACTCAAAGTGGAAGAAAAACGAACACTTGCTTGTCCTCCATCGTATCCTTTTGGTACGAAAATTGCTATCGAAGGCGTGGGAGTGCTCCGTTGTGAAGATCGTGGTGGTGCTATAAAGGGCAATCACTTCGATATCTATATGGAAACAAAAGGTGAAGCATTCGCATTCGGTCGTCGAAATCTCGTTGCTGAAATCGTTGACTAAGCAAACAAAAAAGCACTCTGAGCTTGTTGAAGAGTGCTTTTTTTGTTGACGTTCTAGCGAAATTTCGATACACTGAGAATACTGTTTTAACAGAGAAAAGAATAGGTCCGATGGCCGAGCGGTTAGGCGAAGGTCTGCAAAACCTTTCACAACGGTTCAACTCCGTTTCGGACCTCATAGTTTTCGTTAGCCGCGGTGGCGGAATGGTATACGCAGAGGACTTAAAATCCTCGGATCGCAAGGTCGTGCGAGTTCGAGTCTCGCCCGCGGCACACCCACTAGTCTTCTCTTTTTGATGAGAAGACTTTTTTTGTTCTTGCTTTATCTTTTTTCTGATGCTATAGTACTCTCTTCGGAAATTCGAGGTGGTTCTTTTACACATTCATCGAGCATTTGCTCAGAAAGGTTCCTATGAGTAAGTCATCTGTTCTTTTTCTCGGGGTGTTTTCCAGTGCCTTTCTGCTTTTCATTCTTATTCCTTTGTGGAACGAAGAAAAGCTCAAAACGGCTCTCGACCCGCTCTTTATGGAGTTTCAAAATATCACCTCTGAAAAATATCCCTTCAAGGAAGACAAAGAAATTGCTTTTCAGGAAGTTTTGGATGAAAAAGCACGCATCGTCGAAAAAGAGACACTCGCTTTTATTTCATGTGAAGCAACCTTTATTACTCACAATCCAGGGAGTATCTACCGGAAAGATGCTCAAACCATCTCATGTTCCTGGGGAAGGTAACAATTTTTTACAAAAACGCAATCTTGGAGAAGTGTTTGAATCAAACATTTCTCCTCTCCATCAAGTTCTCAACGCAGTTTGAAAATTTGTAGAGATATGTCTAAGAGCTTATCAAAAATCTGAACATGTAAAGTAAAATCCCGATCACTCGGGATTTTTTGTTATATATCTTTTTTTTGAAATTTTTTGAGGAGGCGTGGGATTTTCTTGAAATCTTTTTTAAGTGCTTCTCGTAGTCCTCCATTGTAGAGTGCAGCCGCTGGATGATAGAGGCAATAGAACGTCCGTGTCCCGAGATCTGGAAGTGTAATACAGAATGTTTTCCCATGCACTTCAGAAATTTTTTTGTCTAGAATAAAGTTTTCCATCGCGTGCCGTCCGAGCGTGACGATGAGCACTGGATTGATAACCTTTACCTGATCAACGAGCCATTGTCTGCAGGCTTCCTTTTCTTCTGGTGATGGATCACGATTTTCTGGTGGACGGTATTTGACGACATTGGTGATGAATATATCTTCACGGTTAAGGTTGATAGAGGCAAGCATTTCACTCAAGAACTTTCCTGCTGAACCAATAAACGGAACACCTTCTATATCCTCTTTTTTCCCTGGAGCCTCCCCTATCAGGAGAATATCTGCATCAGCATTTCCGTTTCCAGGGACCGCCTGTGTCGCTCCTGTGCGAAGTACACAGATACAATGTTCTTTCCAGTAATCGTTGACAGATTGCAACTCCTTCTCTTTTTTTGTATTGATTTTCTTTTTCATACATTTTTTATTGTATTATCCATCCAGTATCTGTTGTGAGGAGTTTTCCTTGTATTTCGAATCCACTGGCAAGTTTGTGTCCTCCGCCACCAAACTGATGTGCTATAGCTGACACATCGACCCCAGCCCCTTCCCCAGAACGAATACTGGCACGGATAGTATCATCATCTCTTTCTGAGAGAACAAGAGCAAACTTGGTATCGGGTACAGCGCTGAGAATAGACGATACTTGATAAATATCTTCGACAGATGCCTGACATTCTTTGATATCTTCTCGAGTGATCGCGGTGACAAGCATACCGCTCTCTCTGCTAAATCGCGCTTTTTCGAAGGCTCTTCCCCAAAGTTTAAGTGCCCCAATGGTTTTTTTTGTAAAAATAGTTTGAGTTATTTTTTCAAGCGGAGCCCCCTTTTTTACAAGCTCTGAAACTATTTCTACTACATGTGGCGAAACGTTAGAATGCTGTAATCCTCCTGTATCGAAGAGTATTCCGGTAAGAAGCATTTTTGCTATTGTTTTGGTTATATTGATCTCTTCAGTAGATAAAAAAAGATAAAGAATCTCGGATGATGAGGAATATTCTGGATCAATAATGATGACGTCGCCAGAAAGAGAAATGTCAGGATGATGATCGATAAGCACAATTACCTGTTGTTCTGAAAACAAGTGTTTTATTTTATCGAATCCACGATCGACACTGTCAGAGGCAATAACAGCATCATAGTTTGTGAGATCGAGTTGATCGGGATGGAAGAATACACCGTCAAGAAGCGGTCTCAATGAATCAGGAAAAGCATCAAAACAAGCGATATCCACATGTTTTCCACAATTTTCGATATATTCAGCAAGCGCGAGATTTGCTCCAACAGTATCTGGATCAGGCCTGCTATGAGCAAAAAGAAGAATCCTTTCAGACTGTTCAATGATGTATTTAAGGGTATGAAATTCAGAGAAGAAGTTTTGCATAACATGTGGATAACTCTGAATAAAGCTTTATAATAGCTAAAATATTTCCTTCAAAAGCTTCTCAACAACATCTGCATTTTGAGCCGTCGTGTCTATTTCAAACGAAATTTTCGGCATTGGCTTCATATGAAGCTTTGTATAGAGATGTTTTTGAATATTAGAAAGCTCTTTCTTGAGTGTTTCAGAGACATAATGACTCTCTGTTTCAGGAAAAACACTCACGAACATACGAGTGTACCTGAGATCTGGTGATGTGTCAATCTTAGCAATTGTCATCAGAACCCCCTTTTTTAGAGTAATTTCTCGCTCCATAATTTCTGCGAGAAGTTTGCGGAGGAGTTCGTTTACCTTAATAATGCGCATTGATGCCATATTTTTCGTTGATAACAAGTATATAAACAATAAAATTTGTGCCCCTAGAGGGAATTGAACCCCCATCTCTCCCTTAGGACGGGATAGCTCTATCCGTTGAGCTATAGAGGCATTTGGTAAGTGTTTTTGTAGGTGTGGACCCCGTTAGAGAAAAACGGAATCTGTTTGTTCTTATGAAAACGTTCTGAAAAGAAAATTATCAGCACTTTACGGAACGGCTGAAATTTTTCTTTAACGGGGTGGACCGTGCCGGATTCGAACCGGCGACCTCTTCCATGCCATGGAAGCGCGCTACCAACTGTGCTAACGGCCCATTTCATGCTGTATCGAGATATAAACCTCTGAATAATACAGCCATCTCTCTATCATACTGTTTTTTCCCTATTCGTCAATGTTTTTTCTTACATACTTTCTTTCCAATAATATTATTATGTAATAAATTATTACTTTTGTCAATATTATGCATTCCAACCATTTTCAATCAAAATCTACACAGATCAAAAGAGAAATGTTCCACGTGGAACATTTATATATCAATCCAAACACTATTTCCATATGTTCCACGTGGAACATATTTCCACATTCCCTAATTTAAAGCCATATTCTCACTATTCAACAAATGCCAAACCTTTTGGAATGACCATACTGGAATGGTTAATGGAGAGAGGATGTTCCACGTGGAACATTCTAAATCTCATTCCAACGAATCGACACAAAATGTTCCACGTGGAACATTGATGTATTCCTATCACATTCAATTAATCCACATCAAAATCTACACAGATCAAAAGAGAAATGTTCCACGTGGAACATTTATATATCAATCCAAACACTATTTCCATATGTTCCACGTGGAACATATTTCCACATTCCCTAATTTAAAGCCATATTCTCACTATTCAACAAATGCCAAACCTTTTGGAATGACCATACTGGAATGGTTAATGGAGAGAGGATGTATATTATTGACAAAACAACTATTTATGACATAATATTGATTCATTTTTAATGAACATGAAGCAATAATAAAAAATACTTAAAAATTATAGAGTGTATTATTTTTTTAAAAGAGAGTATGGATATAAAATTTTAAAATTAAAAAAGAATAGATTGGAAAAAATATTTTCAAACCTTTCTTTTTTATATACTATATAAAACCTTCTTCAGATTTTTTATAACAATTTATGTAAAAAAATTCACGACATTGCGAAGTTGTGATATAATAAAAAAAGTAAAAAACAAACACGTTGTATGTTCAAAAAGTCCCTCTTTTATTTTGAGGAAAACAGCATGAAACAGGCCCTCTTTCTTTTTTTTGGATTGATTGTTTTTGGTTCAGCTGTTTTTGTTTTTGCTGAAAATGATGCGACAACAAAAGATATTTTTGCCGATACCGATCAAGATGGACTCAGTAATGAGGAGGAGAAATTGTATGGAACTGATCCAATGAATAAAGATACGGATAATGATGGGTATAGCGATGGCGTAGAAGTGGAAAGCAGTTATGATCCACTCAAACCAGCACCGGGCGATAAACTCTTTCAAGAAGAATCAGGAGTACAAAATACAGAAGTTGCTTCAACACAGGCAGATGAGATGAATCTGACAGAAAAAGTATCGAATGAAATTGCGGGCATGATACAAGATACCAATGAAAGCGGAGAAGCAATTTCTCTTGAAGATATCAACGTTTCAGTAAATAGTATTCTCAGTGGGAATGCAGAAGAAATTATTCTCCCTGAAATAAAAAAAGAAGATATTAAAATTAAAAAGTTACCAAAAAACCTCAGTGATAAAAAGAGATTGGAACGAGAAAAGAAAGATGCTCTCGAATATCTTACGGTTGTTTCGTATCTCGTTGCCAATAATTCACCGAAAGATTTCCAAACGCAGAGTGATTTTAGTGCAATACTCAACAATCTTTCTTTAGAATCTGTTACAGGACTTGCCTCGGGGAATACTCAGTCTTTAGAAGACCTCTCAAAACGTGGGGAAAAAATGTTGACAGAACTCAAAGACATTGAGGTTCCAGAAAAAATGCTTGATGTCCATATCAAGGCTCTTCAAATGGCTCAATATGCCGTGCAACTCAAACAAGAATTGAAGCCGAATGACACTGATCCTCTCGGACAAATAGCGGTTCTTTCAAAAGCGCAAGGATTTTTTGGAAGTGTTGCAGAATTGGTAGTAGAAATTCAGACTAAATTAGCAGATTACGGCATCGAGGAAATTCCTTTGAGTCTATGAAAAATACAACACAGGTAAAAGAAAAAATAATGTCAAAAAAAACTTCAAGAAAAATTATCATCTCTTCCATCATGTTTTTTTCCATGACATTTTCTTTTTTCCCTCAACAGGCACGTGCTGATGTATGGGGGGCTGCATTTGGTGCAATGATGGTTGATCAGATGATAACAACAATAAAAAGACAAATAGAAGGTGCTCTCATGGGTACACTGAAGATGGCAGCGGTACAAATGCTCAACAGTAAAGTGGGCCAGTTGATCGGAGGAGGAGTCGGAGGACAGCCACTCTTTATCACTGATTTTAATGAATTTCTCTACCAGAGTCCAAGAGAAAAAGCGAATTTGTATATGAATGATTTTTTCTCGATGACGACTCGAGGGAAAGCATCTTCAGCGAATTACATAGCTGCAGGGTCGAATTCTGGTGGCTTGAGAGGTGATTATACTGGGTATCTTGTTTCTTCTGCAAAGAGGGTAACTACTGAGCGCTCTATACCAACATACAGTCTGGATGAACACGGAGGTATGGACGCTTTTTCGCGAGGGAATTCGAGGGCTTTTAATGCTTTCTTCCGTAACCCAATGAATAATCCATATGGATATTCACTCGAAGCACAACAGATGTATCGTGAACAAATCGAAGCAGAACAAACGGTAGCGGCTACCAAAGCGCTTGCAACAGGATTTCTTCCAAAGGAACAAGGCGGAAGAGTCTTATCTCCTGCTGCGACCATACAGGCTGCAACGACAAATATTCAGAATTTAGGAAATGATATCCTTGCCGCGGCACAAAATCCAGGAGAATTACTCAGCGGTGTAGTGATGTCTATGGCAAATAAATTGGTAAGTAATCTGATTCAAAAAGGAGTGGGGGAGATACAATCAAAAATAACGAAAGAAATACGCAATGTTGATAAACAAATTTATGGAAGTATACAACAGGCAACAAGAGAAGTAGGACCAGCGGTAAAATATATCGGGAATGTTGATAAAAATCTAAGGGTTATTATAAAAAACAACACAACACCGCCACCAGCAGCACTTCCTCCAGATCCTTAGGAAATTGTCATAATAAAAATCCACTCTTTGTCACAGAGTGGATTTTTTATTTGGTGGGCGTATCCTGATTCGAACAGGAGACCTCTACAATATCAACCTGTCTGCCGACAGGCAGGTGTAGCTTTATAATGAAGGGTGGACAATACTGGATTCGAACCAGTGATCTCTACAATGTCAATGTAGCGCTCTAACCCCAGCCCAAGGCTGGTCCGCCTTGGGCGGAAACTGTCCTTAATCTTGTGGGCTTGTCCAGATTCGAACTGGAGACCTCTACAATGTCAATGTAGCGCTCTAACCAACTGAGCTACAAGCCCTTTTGCTATAAGATTGAACCATTATACAAAAGGAGTTTCTACGAGAACATTTTCTTCGATCAACGACTCTTCGCCTTTCGTAATCTTCTTTGTCACACGCGGGCTTGCGAGGGATTTGAAAAAAGCAATCCAGAGAGCATTCTCAAACACAGAAAACCAAGAGAAGAAGAGAAGAGAAAGAAAAAAACGTACAGAAAATTCTGTGAAAGGAAGAATGTTTTGTTCTACGAGCACTGTACTTGTTAGGATAGCGATATTTACCAAAAAAGTAAAGAGCAGAGTGAGAATAAGTGTGAAGAAGAAGAAAAGAAGAGATGCAGAGAAGAAACGAGAGAGTAGGAGAGAAGCTGTCTCAAAAACAACACGTAGACGAAGAGAAGAGAATAAGGCATAGAAAAGAGAAAATCTTTTCAGAAGAGAAAGTATCAGAAGAAGAGGGAGAAAAAGAAAAAAAGCCAGGCTTTGTAGAAGGGGAATTACAGCAGGATTGATCTGGGAAGCAACGAAAAAAGGAAGAGAAAAAATACCAAGAAGGAAAAGAATAAGAAAAAAGAATACACATTCGATAATGAGAGTAAGAGAGAAGTTCTTCCAAAGGAAATGAAATGAAAAAAGAGAATGCAAGGCACTAGGTTTTTTGATGAGAAAGGAAAGTGATTTGATCAGGTTTCCTGTACCAAAACTATGTACCAAAAAAAGAGCAAGTAAAAAAAGACAAGCAAGAGTGATCTCCTCAGGTGTTTTCTCGGTAATGAATCGAAACAAATCTTCGAATGATTGTATCTGTAGAGAAATCAAATCTCTGTTAAACATTTGCACCAATACACTGGCAGTGGCTATGAAGAAACCAAATACCCAAGGTGTTTTTTGAGAGAATGTCGCTTGCCATGCCTCTTTTAGAAGTACTGGAAACGGTATTTTTTTCATAGGATAAAAAAGTATATCCCCATAGCATCATTGCTTGTAAGAGGGGATATACTGACTTAACTTAAGCAGACACTATTTTTTTAGCAGGATTCTCACCTACAATAGCATCGAAGGCTTCTTTCTCAAGAATTTCTTTCTCAAGCAATGTTTTTGCGAGTATGTCTAAAGTGACCCGTCGGTCATTTAAGATCTGAGTTGCTCGTTCGAGAGCGGTGTTTATAAGAGTGGAGACTTCATTATCGATGTCTTGGGCTGTTTTCTCTGAATAATCTCTTTCTTCGTGCATTTCGCGACCGAGAAAAACAAGTTCATCTTTCTTACCGAAAGTGCGAGCACCGAGACGGCTCATCCCGTAACGGGTAACCATATTTCGTGCCATATGTGTTGCTCGTTCGAGATCACTCGACGGACCAGTAGTAGTGTTGTTGAAAATAAGTTTCTCACTGGCATATCCACCGAGAAGCATCGCGAGCTCATCGAGAAAATAATCATGAGAATGAAGGCTTTTGTCTTCAGAAGGGACTGCCAACGTATACCCACCCGCATGACCACGAGAAATGATGGAGACTTTCTGCACGGGATCTGCGTATTTGAGACTCGCCCCTACCAATGCGTGACCGCTTTCGTGGTAGGCGACAATTTCTTTTTCTTCTTTATTGATGACACGGCTGCGACGCTCTGGTCCAAGAATAACTTTTTCGATAGATTCTGTCAGTTCTGACATATCAATAGTTTTCTTGTTCCGACGAGTGGCAAGGATAGCACCTTCGTTGACGAGATTGGCGAGATCAGCTCCAGAAAAACCAGAAGTACGCTCAGCTATAACACGCAAAGAAACGTTTTTTTCAATAGGCTTATTCTTTGTATGAATAACAAGAATTTGTTCGCGTTCGTTGATATCAGGAAGATCCATAGTAACACGACGATCAAAACGTCCAGGACGAAGCAAGGCTGGATCAAGTACATCAGGACGGTTGGTAGCAGCGATAACAATGACGCTCGTGTTTGTTTCAAAACCATCCATTTCTACCAAGATTTGATTGAGAGTTTGCTCACGTTCATCATGACCACCTCCGAGACCAGCTCCACGGTGACGACCAACAGCATCTATTTCGTCAATAAACACAATAGAAGGTGCATTTTTCTTAGCTTGTTTGAAAAGATCTCTCACACGGCTCGCACCAACACCAACGAACATTTCAACGAATTCAGAACCGCTGATATTGAAAAAAGGAACACCAGCCTCACCAGCTACTGCCTTTGCCATGAGTGTCTTTCCTGTTCCTGGAGGACCAAGCAAAAGGACTCCTTTCGGTATTTTTGCTCCCATGCTAAGAAACTTTTTTGGGAATTTCAAGAATTCTACTACTTCTTCAAGCTCATTCTTCGTTTCTTCTGCCCCAGCAACATCGGCGAAGGTGGTTCGTTTCTTTTTGTCTTTTGGGTCAGTCATGCGAGCACGACTCGTACCGAAAGAAAGAGCCTGAGCATTACCACGCTGAGCTTGACGCATCATAAACCAGATGAAGGCTCCAATAAGCAGAAAAGGAATAAGAAAGGGGAGAAGCGCAGAGAGCCACAATGACCAACCAGAATCTTCTTTGACGGTAATAGTGATATTTTTTAGCTTTTCCGTATTGATGCCATAATTCATCAGTGTTTCTGAGAGGGAAGATTCTCCTTCTTTACTCGCTTTCTGTTTGGATCCATCCTGAAGTTCAATCGAGAGAGTGTTGTTTTGTATAGAAACAGATTTTACCTGATCCTGATTGATTTCTGTCACGAGTTCACTGAGTGATATTTCAGCAGGCTTTTTTTCTGGCGATTGAGAAAGAATGATAATTCCAGAAACAAGCAAAAAAAGGAGAATAACAGTAAAAAGATTCTTAAACATTTTTTCCATAAAGATATTTTCAATAACAATTAAATAATGATGATATAATGATCGTATTCTCAAAAATTGAGTAGTCTTACTGTATCACCTTTTCGTATAAATTTCAACCCTTGAAATGTTACGGTCTGAGTCTTGTTTTTGGTACTTTTGAGTACTTTAAGGAGTTCCCCTAAGAGCTTTTTAGAAGGATTTTTCCCCTCGAGCAATGGACGAACGAGAGAACGTAATTCGCGTGTCATAAGAGCAGGAGGGAGAGAAAGGAAATCACGACAAGAAAATTCTTTTGAGGTAGGGGTTTCTTTTACGACAAAAGAAGTGGAAATATGTTCGAGGAGAGCATAATCTTCACCAAGAAGAAGTGCTGTCTCTGCAAGAATCGGCCGTATTTTTGGTTGAAAGCGTTGTTCCAGAAAAGGAATAAGAATATGACGAATTTGATTACGGAAATATAAAACATCTTTGTTGCTGGTATCTTCTCGGAAAGAAATGTTACGTTCTTGTAAGTATCGCATAATATCATCACGACTCATTTCGATGAGTGGCCGAATAATATGACCATTTTTCGCCTTCATAGAGGAAAGTCCTGATAATCCAGAACCTCGTAAAAGTCTCATAAGAAGCGTTTCTGCTTGATCATTTTGGTTATGAGCAATAAGAATCTTCCCAGCTTTTTGATCAATGCGTGTTTTTTCGAAGAAGGCATATCTCAGGTCGCGCATCGTTTCTTCTGAATGGCGAAAAGAATGTGTGTCACAAGAAAAACAGGTGAGAGGAAGAGAATATTTTTCTGCCGTTTCTCGTACGAGAAGTTCATCGTTATTCGAATCTTTTCCTCGTAAATGGTAGTTTACATGAGCAATATGAAAAGAGAAGTGCATTTTTTTTTGAAGAAGTGTCATCGCATCTAGGAGACAGAGGCTATCTGGTCCTCCGGAAACTCCGATAATAAAGCTTTCGCCTTCTTCCCAAAGATCAAATGTGGACGCTGTGTTTTGGACACGTCTCAAAAAACGACGCACGAAAGGAGAGAGAGCATCTTTAGACGATTTTTTTGGTACAATCCTCGATGATGGAAGCGACTTGTTCGATAGATTGATCGAGCTCTCCCTGTTCATTTTCGATGGTGTAATCATAAATATCTGTATGCTTAAGCCATTCTTTGGTATAGTTCATACGATCCTCGAAATAGTTTTTGTTTGTTTGTGCACTATCACGTTTGCGGAGACGAGCTTCGAGAATATTCATTGGTGCGTGTATGAAAATTGCAATGATGTTTGGAAAAAGTTTCTTTGCAGAAATCACTCCTTTCCAGTCCATTTTCCATATACCGATTGCCCCTGATCGATCTACGCGATCAAGTTCTTCAAAGGTGACGCCATAGAGCTCGTCGTTCTCATTGACAGAATATTCAATAAATTTTTTTTCCGCTATATTTTGAAGGAATTGTTCTCGTGAAAGAAAATGATAGGGATTCCCATCGGTTTCATTATGACGAGGACGACGAGTGGTTGTCGTAATGACGCGTGACAATGGGATAAGTTTTTCCAATCCATTGATAATCGCATCTTTCCCTGACCCTGCCGGACCAGAGATAATAAAAACATTTTTCATATTTCTTGAGTTTCTTGTACAAAAACGCCCTGGATGAGCAGGGCGTTTTTATAAAGCTTATGCTTTTTTCTTCTCTACTTCTTCTTTGACTTCCTCTTCTTTTTTCATTGATTTCTCTTTTGGAGCATTCTCATTGACGGGAAGAAGTCCCATACGATGACTTTTTGGTTCGATAGAAAGGATTTTCCAAGAGTATGTTTCATTTTCTTTGAATACCTCCTCAATTTTCTTTCCAGGATAGACCTCAGAAAATTCACTGACATGAGCTAATCCATGAATATCTTTGTTCAGATAGACGAATGCACCAAAATGATTGATTTTATCGACTTTTCCAGGAACGATATCGCCAATCTTGTATTTTTCAAGAACGGCTGTCCAAGGATCTTCTTTCAATGCCTTCATAGAAAGGGAGATGCGAGTATCTTCAATGCCGATGATTTTGGCTTCTACGTGATCACCAGTCTTGATTACTTCACGTGGATCATCGATAAGTTGCCAAGCGAGTTCAGAAATATGAACGAGACCTTCGAGCTTCTCTACAGATTTCTTCTCTCCTTCTTTGGTAGCAGGTGTGAATTTGACGAAAGCACCGAAATCAACAACACCACTCACTTCACCGCTGACCACTTCGCCAACACGGAGAAGATTGATGAGTTCTCGTTCTTTTTCGCTCTGCGCAGCCTTTTCGCTCGCAATGAGTTTTTCGTTTTCACGATCAGCATCCAAGATACGTACGTGCACTTCTTGTCCGATCAGTTTCTTCAAAAGATCCAAGATCTTGTTTTTGTCTCCATCTTCTACACGAGGATAGTGCTCGCTCGAGAGCTGGGAAACAGGGAGAAATCCAGGAATACCGTTGATTTCGATCATGAGTCCGCCTTTGTTTGCTTCAATGACTTTGGTAGTTAGTACTTCACGATTCGTGAGTTTGTGTTCGATATCATCCCAAGATTTTTCGTAAGAAGCTTCACGAATGGAGAGTTCTATGTAACCATCCTCATTCTCATAATCCATGAGCGTGGCAGTGATTGTTGTGCCAACTTTGAGTTTTCCTTCTGGTCCAAGGCCATCGCGCATTTCTTTTCCGAGAACAATACCAGTTCCGACAGAACCGAGATCGATCAAGGCATAGCTGGATGCCACAAAAATGACCGTTCCTTGAATAACTGACCCTATTTCAGGGATCTCTATAACATGTTTTGCAAAGAGAGTGTCCATAGCAGATGGATTCTCGATGACTTCTGCAGATTGTGTACTTTTTGTCATAATATACTAAAAATGAGTGCGAGTTGCTCTCTCGCGATAAAAAATTAAATTGAGCAAATGGCTATTAAAAAGCAAAAAACACCAATGTGTCTGGGTGTTTGAGAAAAACGACTCGAGAAGTCAAAGATTGAAGCATCCTTGTATTCAGTTGTGTTAATCTTTAACAAGACACCGATTACTTTCTATACTTTTTATCCTATAGGAAAAAGTCTCTTTTGGCAAGGAGTAAGCACAACTTTCTTCGAAAAGAGGGTTTCTCATGGACAGAGCAAAAAGAACTGTGATATACTGGGCAACATCCGAGAGTATTCGGTTTTTTTGAAAGTTTATTTATCTCAAATTATGAATATACAGTATTACGGCGATTTTTGTTTTAAAATTAGTACAAAGCCTGCAGGTCGTGCGACAGAAGATGTTATAATCTGGACTGATCCGTTACAAAAAGGAGCAGGACTCCGTTCTCCTCAGGGTCAAGTCGACATTGTTTTCTTGTCTCATGGGAAAAAAGAGGAAACGGTTGATACACTGAAAGAAGAAGTAGTGGTTTTGGATGCTCCAGGGGAATACGCTGTAAAAGGTGTATCTGCACTCGGATTTCTTTCGTATCGTGATGGAAATGCAGGGAGCGAGAGAGGTCAAAACACAGTCTTTATTTTTGAGAGTGAAGATATTCACATCGGGTATCTTGGTGCTCTTGGTTCTGATATTGCCGGAGAGACGTTGGAAAAATTAAACGGAGTTGATATTTTGTTTGTTCCTGTAGGAGGCATAGATACACTGGATACTAAAACTGCTTCTGAATTAGTTCGTAAAATAGAACCGAAACTGGTTATCCCTATGCACTATAAAATACCTGGACTAACACTTGATCTTGATACAGAGAAATCCTTTTGCGATGCTATTGGAAATTGTCCATCAGAAAAAATTGCCAAATTGAATATAAAGAAGAAAGATCTCGATGAGAAGAAAATGGAAATTGTTCTTTTTGAAAAAGGGATGTAAGGAAGAGTTATTTGAATAATGAAGAGGATATGCCATTGAACGTTTGGAAAAAAATTGAAGAAATTCGTCAAAAGCCGGAACAAGTTCGAATGCGATATGTATTTCTCTCCCTTTTCGTCTCGATGTTTTTTGTCGTGAGTATCTGGCTTCTTTCTCTCGAAGAAAGTGTCCAGAATTTAAGAAAAAGCGTTCCTCAGTCTTCGAACGATGAAAAAGCAGATTCTTCCAAAGAAGAGCAACCTTCTTTGAACAGTCTTTTGCAAAAGGCTACCCCGATCCTCCCTGACTCTGCTTCAGATCAATCAGATTATTTCAATGAACAATTTCGTAAAGATACACAAAATACAGAAACTGAAACATCGACAAATCCATAATTATTTTGTGTGATATTGAGATAAGATAAGGATTCGTAGACGAAGAAAGGTATATTTGATATATAATCAAGCTGAAAATAATCGATTTATGGAAGAAAAAGCTTTTCACGATGGAAAAATAGAACAGCGTTCAATCACTGATGAGGTCAAGCAATCGTATCTCGATTATGCAATGAGCGTGATCGTTGCTCGTGCCTTGCCTGATGTGAGAGATGGACTCAAGCCGGTGCATCGCCGTATTTTGTACTCTATGTGGTCGAGCGGTCTTCGATCGACTTCGAAATTTCGTAAATCAGCAACAGTTGTCGGAGAGGTGCTCGGAAAATATCATCCACACGGTGATACCGCTGTGTATGACACTATGGTGCGTTTGGCACAAGATTTTTCACTCCGATATCCACTGGTATGGGGACAAGGTAACTTTGGATCGATGGACGGTGATAGCGCTGCCGCCTATCGTTACACAGAAGCCAAGCTCAAGGCAATTGCAGAGGAAATGCTCGTTGATATTGATAAAGATACCGTGGATTTCATCCCAAACTTCGATGGTATGCATGAAGAGCCTCTTGTTCTCCCTGCGAAACTTCCACAACTGCTTTTGAATGGTACGGTCGGCATTGCTGTTGGTATGGCAACAAACATTCCTCCACATAATCTGAATGAATTGGTGGACGGTATTTGTCATTTAATTGAATTTCCAGAAGCGACCATTGATGATCTGATGCAATTTATCAAGGGACCTGATTTTCCAACAGGAGGAATTATTTACAATGTCAAAGATATTCGTGAAGCTTATGTAACTGGCAAAGGACCAATACTGAGTCGAGCCAAAGTGGAAATAGTGGAGAATAAAACTGGTCAGTTTCAGATTATTGTGACGGAGATGACTTATGCGACCAACAAATCATCACTCATTATCAAAATTGCCGATCTCGTCAAAGACGACAAAATTCAAGGTATCAAAGATTTGCGCGATGAATCAGATAGAAACGGAGTTCGAATTGTTATTGATCTGAAAAAAGATGCTTTTCCTCAGAAAGTATTGAACAAGCTGTATCAAATGACCGACCTGCAAAAGAATTTCAATGTGAATATGCTCGCACTGGTAGATGGTGTTGATCCGCAGATTCTTACACTCAAGTCTATTCTCGAACACTATATCAAGCACCGAGAAATAGTTGTGGTGCGTCGCACAGAATATGATCTGAAGAAAAACAAAGAACGAGCACACATCCTCGAAGGATTGAAAAAAGCGCTGGACTTTATTGATGCTGTTATCGAAACCATCAGAAAATCTCCGACGAAAGAAGAGGCCCATGTGAATTTGATGAAGAAATTCAAGCTTTCTGATTTGCAGGCAACGGCTATTTTGGAAATGAGACTTCAGACACTCGCAGGCTTGGAACGGAAGAAGATAGAAGACGAATTGGGAGAAAAAATGAAGATGATTGCTTATCTCGAAGACTTGCTCAAGCATCGTAAGAAGATTCTTGGTTTGGTGAAGAGTGAGCTTATCGAAGTGAGAGACAGATTTGGCGACGAAAGAAGAACAAAAGTCATCAAGACTGGCGTGACGGAATTCAAGCAAGAAGATCTCATCCCAAATGATGAGGCAATCATCACACTCACAGAAGATGGATATATCAAACGAATGAATCCTGGTGTCTATCGTGTCCAAAAGCGTGGCGGAAAGGGTGTTATCGGAGCGACGACCAAAGAAGAAGACCGCATCGCACATGTCTTGTCTATAGAAATGCATGATAATTTGATGTTCTTCACAAATACAGGCAAAGTATTTCAGACGAAAGCGTATGAAATACCCGAATCAACTCGCACTTCCAAAGGTCAAGCAATTGTCAATTTCTTGCAAATTGCTCAAGAAGAGAAGATTACTGCCATGATCGCCTTCAATAACAATGATGCGTTCAAATACCTTTTTATGGCGACAGAAAAAGGAACAATCAAGAAAACAAAATTGGAAGATTTCGAAAACGTTCGTCGAAGCGGACTTATCGCTATCGGACTTGAAAAAGGCGATACTCTCGGTTGGGTGAGTCCGACTACCGGTTCTGATGATATTGTACTCACAACCAATGATGGTCAAGCTATTCGGTTCAAAGAAACGGATGTTCGACCGATGGGACGTAATGCTTCTGGTGTCAAAGGCATGAAGCTCAAAAATATCGATAAGATCGTTGGTATGGATATTCTTCCAAAAGGGGAAAAAGGACTTGAACTCCTTATTCTTTCTCAACACGGATATGGTAAACGAAGTGAATTAAAATCGTATAAAGTTCAAAAACGTGGTGGATCAGGAATCAAAACGATGAAAGTTACGCCGAAAACAGGCAAGCTCGTCGGAGCTAAAATTGTGAGTATGGAAAATATTGAAGATGATCTCATTCTGACTTCTGAAAAAGGAACAATTATTCGTATTCCATTTAAGAGTGTACCGCTCCTCGGACGAGTGACTCAGGGTGTGCGTGTGATGAAGCCACAAGCAGGGGACGGCGTTGCAGCATTTACGATTCTTTAGAAATATTTTTTAACAATATTTGTATGAATTCTTTTAAAGCTCTCAAGCCACGAAGGAAGACACGCGTTGTCAATGTTGGGGGAATCGGTATCGGTGGAGAAAATCCTGTCCGAGTACAGACCATGACGAATACGGATACACTCGATATTTCTGCTACAGTTGCTCAGATCAAGGCATGTGTGAAAGCGGGCGCAGAACTCATTCGATTGACCACTCCGACACCCAAACACGCACAGGCGCTCGGACCAATTCGTGAGATGTTGCTTAAGGACGGTATAAATATTCCGCTCATTGCTGATGTTCATTTCTTGCCAGCAGCAGCATTCGAAGCACTCAAGTGGGCTGATAAGGTACGTCTCAATCCAGGGAACTTTCTTGATGGAAAAATTTTTAGAAATTTTGAATTTACCGATGAAAGTTATCAGAAAGAATTGGAGCGTATCGAAAAGAGTCTTATTCCTTTTATCGAAGCCACTAAAAAGTCAAAAAAGGCCCTTCGTATAGGCTCAAATCATGGCTCTCTTTCTGATCGAATTATGTCTCGTTATGGTGATACTCCTGTAGGTATGGTGGAATCATCAATGGAGTATTTACGTATTTTTCATAAGTACGGTTTCGATGATATTGTTGTGGCCATGAAATCTTCTGACCCATTGGTCATGATCGAAGCCAATCGTTTGCTGGTGTCGACACTGGAGAAAGAAAGTATGGATTACCCGATCCATCTGGGCGTGACACATGCGGGGAACGGCGAGGAAGGTCGCGCCAAATCGATACTTGGTATCGGTACGGCACTTATGGAAGGTGTCGGAGATACTATTCGAGTTTCGCTTACAGAAAAACAAGAAACGGAGTTGGATGTTTGTTATAGTATTCTTCAGGCGACGAGCAGACGTATTACGAAAACAGAAATTATTTCTTGTCCGTCATGCGGGCGTACACTTTTCGATCTCGAGCCGATAACCAATATGATCAAGGAACGTACGAAACAGCTCGTTGGTGTGCGTATTGCTGTGATGGGTTGTGTCGTGAATGGACTTGGGGAAATGGCTGATTCAGATTTCGCTTATGTCGGTGGTCGGCCAAAGATGGTCAACCTCTACTACAAAAAAGAACTTGTTCGTCGTGATGTCCCAGAAACTGAAGCAGTAGATGCTCTGGTGGCACTTATTAAAGAAAAGGGAGCTTGGGTAGAACCAAAAAATTAAGAAACATCCAATTTCTTTATAAGGAATGAAGAATTCACATCTGACAATATTGAAAATTGGTGGTAGTTGTATAACATATAAAGATCAAAGTCAAGCACGTCTCAGGCGAAATTTCCTCAGAAGAATGGCGATCGAAATCTCTCTTGGTATGCACAAGGAAAAATCATCTTTGATTATTGTGCATGGCGGTGGAGGTATGACACACCCATTGCTTGATAGATATGGTCTTGTCGATACATTGAAAACTGGCATTATTTCTACGAAACAAGACAAAATAGCTGCTGCAAAAATTCATCTTGCCATGAATGAACTGAATAACAGAGTAACAAAATCTTTGCAAGATGCTGGTATTCCGGCATGGCCAATACAAACGAGCGCTATTACTGTTTCGTTTCAAAAAAATACTCCTAAAGTATTTCTTGATGCTATTCGTACAGCATTATCATTAGATATCGTTCCGGTATTGCATGGGGATTTAATACTTGATAGTGAGAAAGGGAGTAGAATTTTTTCAGGGGATGCGTTGGCTTGTTTGCTTTCACGAGATCTCCATGCAGAGAAACTTCTTTTTATGTCTGATGTTGATGGAATCTATGGTTCTTCTGAAGATATTCAGAAAAAAATACATCCTCTTCCAGTATTTTCTACGAGTGATTCACAAATGGAAACATTTGTTTCAAATCGTTTGAAGGGAATCGATCATTCAGGAGGCATGATTGAAAAAATATATTGTATACAAAATATTTGTTCTGATTCTCAGGTGAGAATCTTTAGTGGTCTTATAGAAGGAAATATAACCAAAGCTTTGCTTGGTGAGTCTATTGGTACTGAAATTGTATATTAAACGATGAGCGTATGGAACGGTATCTCACTTTTTCACAAATACGGAAATATCCAGTTCATAAAAAATTCAAAAAAACTACTTATGGAGGAAGTAAAGTTTTCATAAAAGAAAAGATAGAAAATAGGTCTTGTCAAAATATAGAATGTGAATATTATTTTCAGAACGGTAGGTGGCATATGAGCGTTGTTGAACGAAAAAGAGTTCGAAATTTTGGTGTATCAGAGATAAAAATACACGATCGTAAGATGCTTCTCCAAAATGAGATGATAAAAAAACCTATCGACCTTACTCTGGATAGAGAGCAATACATCAAACTCTATCATCAATATGAAGATGCGGATGCACTCGGATATTATGAAAAAAGTTCCCCGGAGTATATCAGAGTAAAAAATATTTTATCAAGTGTGAAGAAAAATTCACTTGTTTATGATGTTGGTTGTAATTCTGGTGGAATCGGGCGTCTCCTTATCAAACAGAAACAATGTCAGGTGTATGGAAGTGAGATTTGCCCAAGCTTAGGAGAGAAGGCGTCCGAAAAAGGATTGAAAGTGTTTATTGGATGGGCTGAACACACGCCATATAAGGAAGAGATATTTGATTATGCGATTCTGACTTTTATTCTGGAACATGTTCTTGACCCAGAAATGTTGATGAAGGAAACGATGCGTGTGGTAAAGGATCGGGGTATGATAATAGGACACGTGCCGACAGCATCGGGTGATTGGGGGAAGAAAACTATTGGGAGACATCCAGAACATTTACGAGCGTATAATCAGAGAGAGTTGAAGAAACTTTTGAAAAAAAGCGGTCTCCATGATATACAAATTACAAAAATATTTCTCATTGGTCGTACCGTGGCGGATTATTATTTTTTTCTTGGGAGGAAGTAAAATGAAAAACGACCGGAGACATTGCTCGGGCCGTTTTTTTCGAGGGGTTTCTCGAAATATGATGCGCCTTAGTTGGCGCGAGCGCCGTACTTGACGCCGCAGATGGTGAGGTCATGCTGACCGCTCATTCGTGGGATGGTTACTTCTTCATACGGACGTACCGTATTGCCCCGAACAGTGATCTTGAAACTCGGCTGGAGAATCACTGCCTGAGGAGTAAACCAGGCGAAGATCCTGCCATCAGAGGGCAGATCATTACCGAGTTTAAGCTCGATTTTTTTCTTGCGAGCGGAAATGGCCATTTTTCTCCAATTCTTTTTAGGGCCATGTTTCCGTTCGAGGTGCAACACGCTTGGCACGCCTACCCCTGCGTCTTCGTTTGTCATCTTTTATTCCTTTTTGTAAATGTCCTCGGATTAGGGACGATTTGGTAAAACATTTCCTCTTTCAAAAGTCAAATAATTTGCTAAACAGAGAAGTGTATGGTATTGTGTGAAAGTAATATATTTTATATAGCATATGTTGGTGAGAGAAAGTATCTTTCACGAGTATAGAGCTGAACAAAGCCATGGCACTGACGCACAAGCAGAAGGAAAAGGTAACGGGAGCAGTAAAGCGACACGATAAAGATACTGGATCGCCAGAATATCAAATCGCTCTTTTTACTGAGCAAATCAAGAAATTGACGACGCATTTGAAGAAAAACAAGAAAGATTTCCATTCCCGTCGTGGATTGCTCAAGATGGTTTCCAAACGAAAGAAACTGATGAGCTATCTCGAAAAGACCAATGAAAAATCTTATAAAGAAGTCATCAAAACTCTGGAGCTTAAGTAAGCTCTTTTGTTTTTAGAGAGACTCATTAGTAATATTATTATGGCAAAGTTTGCAGAACAGAGGGTTGGCGTGCTTGTTGATATACAAAACCTGTATTATAGCGCTCGCGTTCTCTATAACAAGAAAGTAAATTTCAAGAATGTGCTTCTCGCAGCGACGAGTGAGCGTAAGCTTATTCGAGCCATTGCTTATGGCATCAAAACCGTTGAAGCGACAGAAGAAAAATTCTTCGAAGCACTCGAAAAAAGCGGATTTGAAGTGAAGACCAAAGACCTCCAGATTTTCCCTGATGGATCGAAAAAAGGGGATTGGGATGTTGGAATTGCTGTTGATGCCATTAAAATGGCGGCAAAACTCGATGTTGTTGTCATTGTTTCTGGCGATGGAGATTATGTCTCGCTTGTAGAATATATCCAGAGTATTAGCGGTTGTCGTGTAGAAGTGATTGCTTTTGCAGAATCTGCGAGTCAAAAGCTTATTGAACAAGTAGATGACTTCATCAATCTTTCTGAGAATAAAAAACGATTTTTGATATAATCTTTTATCAAAAGTGAAAAAGTTCCACTGTATGTGGAACTTTTTTTCTTGGAGTTTTTTTGTATATATATATTTTATCACAAGCAATCTTCCTGGGAGTCGTTTGTTCACCCAGCGGTGAACTTCCCTTATAGACTTTTTTTGATCCGTCGATGCGACGGCACCATGCTCAAAAAAATTCTAACTCTCCCAGAAAAATTCTTGTGAAAAAATATATTTAAAATCAAGAATATCTTTCAAAATTTATTGACAAAAGGTGATTTTTTCGGTAGAGTACAAGGGCAAATGTATTCATTAATAACCTTATTTATAGCCAAGAAATGGCTGAAAGAGTTCAAATCTCAAAGATCAGAGAGTGAAAATATTTTACTTTCTGACTTTTGTGCTTTGAATCCTCTCTCTACTCTTGTCTTCAAAGGGGTATATCATATGCAAGAAGAAAAAAAATGGTCTCTCCAGATCGGAGGACGCGAACTGACAATCGTCACTGGATTGTGGGCACAGCAGGCGGGTGGTGCTGTCACAGTGAGCTACGGCGATACAGTGATGATGGCAACAGCCACAATGAGCAAGGGTGCCTCGAGAATTACGGGATATTTCCCTCTCATGGTAGATTTTGAAGAACGTTATTACGCTGCAGGAAAGATCAAAGGATCTCGTTTTATCAAGCGTGAAGGCCGTCCATCGGATGATTCCGTTCTCTCTGGACGAGCAGTGGATCGCACGATTCGTCCTTTATTTGACAGTCGTATGCGAAACGAGGTACAAGTAGTCCTCACAACACTTTCGTATGATGGCGAGAACAACTATGATACAGTTGCGATGATTGCCGCCTCTGTTGCACTCAGTCTTTCTAACATTCCGTGGAATGGTCCGATTGCTGCTGTACGTGTTGGACTTACTTCTGATGGGTCATTTATCCTCAATCCAACTGTGGAAGAAGTGAAGTCGAGCGCTCTCGATCTTCTTCTTTCAGGAACACACGAAAAGATCAATATGATCGAAGCAGGTGGCAATGAAATCCTCGAAGACAAAATGATTGAAGCATTTGAATTTGGATTTATAGCTATTCAAAAAATTACAGAGTTTATCGATGCTGTACGTATCGAAGCTGGCAAGATAAAATCAGAGCCAGCACTCATCCGTGGATCAGAGGAATTTGAAACAGCTGTGAAAGAAGCTTTTTTGAAAGAAGGATGGGGAGAAGCTCTCTATCTGTTGCCAAAACAAGCAATGGAAGAAAAAATGTCTGCTATTTCTGCCAAGGTGGCTCTCTGGGCCAAAGAAACCTATCCAGAACAGAGTTCAATGGATGAACTTCTCAGTCTCATTTCTGATGAGGTCGCTGATGAAATCGTTCACGAAAATGTTCTCAAAGAAGAAAAGCGTCCAGATGGTCGTAAGCTGACAGAAATCCGTCCTATATGGTGTAAAGTAGGTGTTCTTCCTCGAACACATGGTACTGGACTTTTTACTCGTGGTGAAACACAAGCGCTTACAGTCACAACACTTGGTGCTCCTGGTGATGAAATGGTTGTTGATACCATGAGAACAGATGAGAAGAAGCGTTATATTCATTTCTATAATTTCCCTCCCTATTCAGTCGGAGAAGTACGTCCGATGCGTGGACCTGGACGTCGTGAAATCGGTCATGGAGCATTAGCAGAAAAAGCGCTTGTTCCAGTGCTTCCTTCTCGTGAAGAATTCCCATATACAATTATTTTGGTTTCAGAAGTACTCGCTTCTAATGGATCTTCTTCCATGGCTTCGACCTGTGGTTCGACACTGTCACTTATGGATGCGGGTGTACCGATTCGTAAGCCAGTATCAGGTATCGCTATGGGTGTCATCACAGGAAAAGACGGTGCTTACAAGATTCTTACTGATATTCAGGGACTCGAAGATCATTATGGAGACATGGATTTCAAAGTAGCAGGAACGAAAGATGGTATTACTGCTATGCAGATGGATGTGAAAATCGATGGACTAACACCTGCCGTACTCCGTGTCGCTGTCGCTCAAGCCAAAATTGCTCGTCTCGAAATACTCGAAAAAATGCTCGCAGTGATTCCTGCCCCTCGAGAAGTAATGTCTCCGTACGCTCCACGTATTATCACACTTCATATCAATCCAGAAAAAATTCGTGATGTTATCGGACCTGGTGGCAAGATGATTAATCAGATTATCGATGAAACAGGTGTTTCTATTGATATTGAAGACGATGGATCAGTATTTATTACCTCAGCCGATGAAATAAGTGCTGCCAAGGCGGTAGAATGGGTGAATAATATCACTCGTGAAGTAAAAGCAGGAGAATTGTTTCAGGCACGTATCACACGTATTATGAATTTTGGAGCTTTTGCTGAAGTATTACCCAACCAAGAAGGACTCATTCATATTTCAGAACTTTCTGATAAGCGTGTAGAAAACGTCGAAGATGTTGTGCATGTTGGCGATATCATTCCTGTTCTTGTGAAAGAAATCGATAATCAAGGACGTATCAATCTTTCGCACAAGGCAACGCTTCATCAATCTGCTGAAGAAAAATAAATTTTTTGCAAAGAGTTTGTGCAAAAAAAATATTTGATGGTATAATGAAGAGGAAGAATGCTCTTCCTCTTTCTTTTATCTGCAATAAATTTTTTCTATGTCATTCCTTGATGCAAAAAATCAAACGCCTGCAGTTCGGACAATGCAAAGTGATCTTGATGCACTGAAGAATCACATCAATATTTCTTCTCCTATTGCTCAGGAACATAATTCAGTTCCGGTGCCCATTACTCCTGCTTCTACTTCTGCTCCATTACCTTCTCAACAGTCTCGACCAAAGAATCCTTTTCAGCAAGATATCGCAAAAATAACTGAAACAATTCCAGTAACCGCTAATACTGAACAGTTTGTCAATCCTTTTGCGGTAGCGCCAAAACCACAATCAGGAATACCTCCCAAACAAGCACAAGAAACACAAATAGGGAGAGTGTCAAATACTTCGGATACGAACATTGAACTCGATGCTCCAAAAGGAAAAAAAGTGCTCTGGATCGCAATAATCGTTCTACTTGTTTTGCTTGCGTGTGGTGGAATTGCTTATTATTTTATTGTTGTAAGAGCGACTTCTTCTGTGTCAGCAACGCAAACATCCGAAGAGAAAGTGGTACCAGCGGTAGTTGAAGAAACTGTTCCTCTGGTGTCTCCCTATGCTTTGAATACCGCTAATTATCTTCCTCTTAATATCGAAACAGTATCTGTCGAAGACATCAGAAATACGCTTCGTTCTGTATCGACACGTATCAGCGAGGCTTCGATCGAACAACCAGTCGAGTTTCTTATCACTGATCAAAATAATAATAAATTAGCATTTAGTCGTTTTGCACTTCTTCTTAAGCTGGAAATGAATCCTGAACTGCTTTCAAATATTGATGAATCTTTTTCACTCTATATGTATAACGATGCAGGAAAAGTACGTATTGGTCTAGATTTGCTTTTGAAAAATCAGACAGCTGTTGTCTCGTTACTTTCCAAGAGTGAAAATACACTTCCGTACGCTTTACGAATGTTGCTCCTTGGACCAAATATCACTGTTTCTCAATCTACATCTTTTAAATCTAATGTGTATACTTCTCGTGTTTCGATGAATACTGCTCCGATTGCGATACGCTATGCAAATGTGGATACTGAAAAAAATATCTCTCTGGATTATGCGATCACGAAAAATCATTGGTATATCGGAACCAGTAAAAATACATTGACAGCTATCCTTGATAAGAATGTGAAATAAAGGCTTGAAAGAAAAGAAAAATAAAGTCGGCGACTTCTTTTTTTCTTGAAGAAAAGAAAAAAGAAAAAAGAAAAAGAAAAGAAGGGAAAGAATGCCGACGACAAAGGAAAAGACGTCTCTCTCCGTTGACCCAAGACCATTTTTCTGCTATAATGAATTTGTAAGTGATGATCTTTGACAATCTTTCCTTTACCAGATGTTCTCAAACGGTGGTGGATTTTTCTTTCTCAATAATCTGTTGTGGATGAAACCTCCATCACTGTTCAAGTGTTTCGACAATGTATCGAAACCGCCTCGCCCTAACACGAGGACCAAAATAAAAACAAAATTTGTTCTTCCTGAAAAATAAAAACCCAGGAAAAAAACAAAAAGAAACAAAAAATCGTTCTTTCAAAAAAAACAAAAGGCTACGTGCCAGAGAACGGTGAAGGGAGAAGTATTTGCCAGTTAGGACAAATGCGAAAATAGCATGAGCACAAACTACAGGAATGATCAATGGATTATTATGCTTTCTCACCCGGAAGCTACATAACCGACATACCTGTTGGCACATGCAACGTTCGGGCGTACAGCCAAGATTTTACTATTTGGGCGTCGTACGCCCGGACACCAACATTTCATCCGTCCGGGTACAATCAATAAACACTATAATGGCTTCAAAGGCCGTTTTTTTATTGTTTGTCTATGCGTTTAGCATAGCTACAAACAATAAACCCCGCGGCATGCGGGGTAATTATAATCTACATCTGACGTAGATAGAGAAGATAGATGTTGATTCTTTTTATAACAAGCAACCTTCCTGGGAGTCATTCGTTCACCGAAGCGTTTGAACTTCTCTTATGGACTTTTTTTGATCCGTCGAAACGACGGCACCGTGCTCAAAAAAACTCCAACTCTCCCAGAAAGATTCTTGTCATAAAAAGAAAGGTTTCTATTAATATCGATTCCTTTCTTGATTATTTTTGAACGTGGTAGAATAATCTCATACGTATGGGAACATTTTTTGTACAATCAGAATCTGGATCGCTTGGTGAATCACTTGGTTGTCGATACTTGAAGGATAAAGGATACACGATTCTTGAAACAAATTATTGTAATACTTCTGGCCGACGATTAGGAGAAATCGATATTGTGGCAAAGAAAGGGAAAGAACTTGTTTTTGTTGAGGTAAAAACACGTCTAGGAAGAGAAGGAGGTGCTCTCGTCCCTGAATCGAGTATCACACGAGCAAAGCTTCATAAATTGGAACGTATTGTAGCGTACTATTTGCGTGAAAAAAAGTGTCAATCAATGCCCTATCATTTTGATGCACTCGCTATCCTCTATGATGAAACGTCCAAAAAAGCTTTTATACGACATTTGGAGCATATCTTTTTGTAGACAAAGTACCATTTTTTTGGTACACTGAAGTTAAGAATAATTTTTTTGGTACAATTCTATGGCACTTGATGAAACAACACTGGCCACTCTCAAAAGCAAACTGATGGAAGAAAAAGCCCGTTTGGAAGCAGAGCTTTCTGTATTTGCAAAATCGACAGATATCGCTGGTAACTATGAAACACAAATTGAACAACTCGGTACTGATTTAGAAGACAATACAACTGAGGTAGAAGGATATATCGATAATCTTGGATTGGAAGTCAATCTCGAAGCTCAATTGAAAGATGTGAATGATGCTCTGGAAAAGATGACACAAGGAACGTATGGCGTTTGTGAGAAAACAGGAGAACAAATCAATACTGATCGTTTGATGGCGTATCCTTCCGCACGTACAGTGGCATAACAGACGTATGTTCGACTTGATAAAACTGCAAAAAGTATTCATTCCAGTACTTTTTGTGGTTTTTTTTATTTGGGTACAAATTTGGCTTCATCTCTGGCTCTTTTTCTCTCCATATAGAGAAATTGTGTGTAATTATAATGGACCATTCGGTATCTCGATTCCTTCCTGGTTGTCTCTCGGAAGTGCTGTAGGCATAATGATTATCATAATACTGTTTCGTAATAAACTCTTTTCTTCTTTCTTCGGTGGCTGGCCCTTCTTCTTGATACTTTCTGGTGGTCTGGGGAATATTTTGGAGCGCTTTACTTTTGGCTGTATAATGGATTATATCGCTATTTTTTCTCTTCCTGTATTCAATATAGCTGATATTGCTCTTACTCTCGGAGTCATCGGAGTAGTATGGAAGTGGCGGAGAGAACATGCAGAAAATATTTGAGATTTTTAATTTTTGTATATAGTTATGTCAGCAAAAGTATATTCTGCGACAACACTCGGGCTTGAAAGTGTTTCTGTAGAAGTGGAAGTTGATGTGCTTTCTGCTGGACTTCATACATTTACATTGGTTGGACTTCCTGATACCTCGATCAAAGAATCACGCGATCGTGTGAGTGCTGGACTAAAAAATAGCGGATTCAAACCACCACATCAGTGTGGTCGAGTCACGGTGAATCTTGCTCCTGCTGATCTTCCCAAAAATACACCGATCTATGATCTTCCGATGGCACTTGGATTTCTCTTGGCAACAGAACAGATAGCCTTTGATTATCGAAAAAAATTGTTTATTGGAGAATTGGCACTCGATGGAAGTGCACGAAAAGTACAAGGAGTCTTGCCAATTGCCTTGTATGCGAAAGAAAATGGTTTTGAAGAACTCTATGTACCAAAAGAAAATGCGTATGAAGCATCGCTTGTTCTTGGTATTGATGTAATCCCCGTACACAATCTTTTTGATATTGCCAAGCATCTCACGGGAGAAAATCGTCTCGTACCGTACGAACGGAAAGAGGTAATATTTTCTGCTGAAGAATACAATGATCTTGATATGTCGTACGTCCTCGGTCAAGAACATGCGAAACGAGCGCTGGAAATTGCAGCGGCTGGCGGACACAATACACTTTTTATCGGACCACCAGGATCAGGAAAGACATTACTCGCTAAAACGCTTCCAACAATTCTTCCACGATTGGATCTCGAAGAAAGTCTCGAAATTACCAAAATATTTTCCATCGCTGGACGTTTGCCAAAAAATAATGCGCTTATTATGATACGACCATTTCGTGCGCCGCATCATTCGGCGAGCGCAGTATCTCTTGTGGGCGGAGGGTCATTTCCTCGTCCCGGGGAAATCAGTTTGGCACATCGAGGAGTGTTGTTTCTCGATGAATTCGCAGAATTTTCACGATCAGTCTTGGAGAATCTTCGTCAACCACTCGAAGAAGGGGAAATTACTGTTTCTCGAGCCAAGGGATCGCTTCATTTTCCGGCACGGTTTATGCTGGTAGCCGCGATGAACCCTTGTCCGTGTGGACACAACGGTGATCCGGAACGTATTTGCTCTTGTTCTCCTTTTCAAGTGGTTCGGTATCGACAGAAAATTTCAGGACCTATTCTCGATCGTATTGATCTTCATGTCGATGTGCCACGAGTCAAATTCGAAAAATTGGAAGGAAAGGATAGAGATGCTGAAAAAAGTAGCGCTATTCGAACACGTGTCGAAAGTGCTCGCGCACTGCAGAAAGAACGATATAAAGGGGCTGGTTGTCGAACAAATGCAGAAATGACGAGTCATCAGGTGAAGAAGTTTTGTGTATTGAACAATGAAACCAAAGAAATACTCAGAAGTGCAGTTTCGACACTGAAACTCTCGGCACGAGCGTATATGCGAATACTCAAAGTAGCACGAACAATTGCCGATCTCTCATCATCTCCGACTATCGAAGTATCACATCTCACAGAAGCCCTACAATATCGATTCAAAGAGTAGAGAAAAGTACGTATGTATCGGAATACAAGAACAAAAAAAAGAGAAAATAAGAGGAAAAAGTGGATCTTTCTCTCTTTTTTTATCATAGGTACATTTTTGATTTTTTGGTACAATGATTTTTTGAAAGAGCCAGTATTAGAGGGATGGGATACCTATAAATTAAAAAAAGTTGTCCTTATTGATGAGGGGTTTCATTATTCCTTTTCAGATGTTTCAGAAGAAACGGTGAAAGAATTTCTTGAAACAGAAAAACTCTCACTTCAAGAAGGGGATAGTGTCTTCCCAGATGAAAATACAAAAATTTTTTCCGGATCATATATTTTTGTTGCACGAGCACATACGATAAAAGTGATGGTGGATGGGAGTGAAAATATACTGCACACACAAGCGCTTACAGTGGGCCAGGCTCTTGATGAGAGTATCTTTGTGATAGACGCTGATGATATTGTGAAACCGAGTCGAGAGACACTGATAGGCAGTGGTATCAGTGTTGTTGTTACGCGGGTAGTAATCGAAGAAAGAGTTGTCGAAAAAGCGATCCCTTTTGAAAAGAAAGTCAATGAAGACGAAACTCTTTCGTGGCGGAAAAATATTGTTACGCAGAAAGGAGAAGATGGTATGAAAAAACTCACGTACAGAATCAGTAAATATGATGATAAAGAGGTAAATAGGAAACTGCTTGATACAGAGATTATCAAAGAACCAGTTCCAGAAATCACAACACAAGGAACTATGGTCAAACTTGGGAAAAGTCATACAGGGGGAGCATCGTGGTACGCCTGGACAGGGACGATGGCAGCTGCCAATCCCTGGCTTCCCAAAGGATCATTCGTAAAAGTAACGAATGTCGATAATGGAAAAAGCGTTATCGTAAAAATCAATGATCGCGGACCTTTTGTGCCAGGTCGTATCATCGATCTCGATAAGGTTGCTTTTGCGAAAATAGCTTCTCTCGGAGCGGGCGTCATCAATGTCAAAATGGAAGAGATCGTCAATTGATTGATAAGAAAAGACATCCTTTTGATTGATTGTAGGTTGTGGGATGAATGACGATACGATATACTAGACAAGAGTTATACTTCCTGAGTAAAAAATGAACGAATCATTACTGCACGTCGAAAATTTGAATGTGACATACAACCAAGGAAAGCAGAACGAAATGCGTTCACTTCAGGGGGTGAGTTTGGATATTTATCCAGAAGAATACGTGATTGTTTTTGGTCCATCTGGTTGTGGCAAGTCGACCCTGCTGTATTCACTCGCAGCACTCCAGGCTCCGACATCTGGTGAGATATTGTTCAATGGAAAAGCATTCTCTCAGATGACGAAGAAAGACAAATTGCTTTATCACCAATTGGGTATGGGAATGATTTTTCAGGCTTTCTTCCTTATCCCATCCCTCACCATCATTGATAATATCTGTCTTCCAAAATTGTTCCGCAATGAAGACAAGAAAACACGACACGAAGAAGGAATGCAACTTCTGAAGCGTTTTGGCATTCTCGAACAAGCATTCAAATTCCCGAGCGAATTGTCTGGTGGACAAAAACAACGTGCCTCTATTGCACGTTCACTTATCAACAAACCAGATATCATTTTTGCCGATGAACCAGTCGGAAACCTCGATAGCGCCTCCGCAGAAAACGTGCTGGCAATTCTCAAAGAGTTAAATGAAGTAGATAAGAAGACTATCGTCCTCGTGACACATGAGCCGAATCACCTCCAATATGGAGACCGGAATATCTTCATGAAGGATGGGAAGATCCTCCGAGAAGAAGTACACAAAGAAAAACGAAACATTACACACGCTGTCGATGCAAATGCCAAACTTGAGGCGGAAAAACTTGAGGCTGCCAAACGTTCTCCAGAGCTTGAAATGCTGCTCCGTAGTTTTCAGAATATGCCTCAAGACCAGGTGTCGGCATTGCTTGTTCCTTACAAGGTAAAGCAGATGATGTTTCATATTCTTTCAGAAATTACCGAAGAGCAGGTCAAAATCACTGAAGGATTTCTTAAAGAATATCTTTTTAATAGCATCAAACAGGAAGAATTAGCACAAATGCTCGATGCCCCGTTTCTAGAAGGAGGAGCAAACTGGAATGTACGTCGTGCCTATTCGTTCTCGGAACGTGTTGCCGGACTCGTAGATCAAGCGAGAAAGATGAAAGAGCTTCCTTTGCATGCGACAGAATCTCTCGGTGAATATCTCACGTCACATTTTTCGCTTGTGTTGAACGAAGAACAACAGTCTCGATTCTACACAATTCTGAAACAACGTACAGAAAATAAAATCGATCATACTGGATTACTCCATCTTCTCGATCTCCCAGTAGCCAAAGAAGGTATGGGACTTCATCGATTTACTGCAGAAAGAATTGCTCAAGAAGTGGAAATGCTTTTACTTATCAAGTATTAATAAACGATGTGATGTATGAAGTTCTCTGATGCTTTCACTCTCTCAACCCGTATGTTCAAGGCTCGCAAGATGCGAACAGCTTTGACGATTCTTGGTATGAGTGTCGGTATCGGAGCAGTACTCTTTCTTGTTTCTCTCGGGTATGGACTTCAGAAAGCACTTCTCGATCGTATCACAACTGATGATTCTCTTGTGACACTCGATGTGACTGAGGCCAATGCAACATTCGTACCAATCGATCAAGAACGCATAGAAAGAATCACGGCTTTCGAAGGAGTGGTAGAGGTGAGTCCTTCTTCTCGATTGACCGCACAGGGACTCATCAATGGAGTGTCGCTTGATCTAACAGTCATCGGTACCACGCCCATGTTTATGAAACTCAGTGGTACTCGTCTCGAGAAAGGATCAATGATCAACGACGCGACCCCTCGAGGCATCCTTATTTCTTCTGCATTAGCGACGGTTTTTGAAAAAGATGGTGCGAGTATCATTGATACACCGATAGAGTTAACCTTTTTCGTTTCTCGAGCTACTAAAGACGATGTGCAGGATAAATTGGAAAAAATAGAATCAGAACATTCTTACACAGTCATCGGAGTGATACCGAGTGAGGAAAATATCATATATGTTCATTCTGTCTCTTTTCCAGAGAATGCTGTCGAACATTATTCACAACTCAAAGTCAAATGTGCCTCAAGTAATGTAATGGAATCAGTACGAGAGAAAATTGTTGGTGAAGGACTTCTTGTTTCATCTCTTTCTGATACGATTGATCAGGCAAATAAAATTTTCTCTATTGTACAAATTGTATTGATGAGTTTTGGTATCGTTGCTCTCGTAGTATCAGCTATCGGAATGTTCAATACAATGACGATCACGCTTATGGAACGTACCGAAGAGATTGGTATTATGAAATCTATCGGAGCTTCTGATATGACCATCTCCACTCTTTTTTTGTGGGAATCTATTATCATGGGATTCCTCGGGGGCCTGGGGGGAGTGGTACTTGGTATTGTCGGAGGAGCAGGACTCAACATCGCTATTAATTTTCTCGCAGTGAGGCTCGGTGGTTCTTCTGTTAACCTTTTTTTCACTCCGACATGGTTTATCGCTCTTATTATTGTCTTCGGTGCTTTTGTCGGATTTCTCACAGCGCTCGTGCCAGCGAGACGAGCGAGTAAAATCGATCCTCTCGAAGCGCTTCGATACAAATAAAAAAGTTGTGTTTTTTAGGAAATATCTGATATGATACTCCTTCAAGTTTCATATATCTGATACTGCAAATATTTATGCAAATAAAAGCGAAAAAATCACTGGGACAAAACTTTCTTAAAGATGAATCTGTTATTGCAAATATTTTTACCATTGCTGATGCAAAGTCCACTGATTGGGTTTTTGAAATCGGCCCCGGTACAGGAGTGCTGACTTCTCGGTTAGTAGGTATGGTGGAGAAAATAATTGCTATCGAACTCGATCACGAGCTCATTACACATCTCCAAGAAGAGTACAAAAATTCCAAAGAACTCTCTTTACTTGAGGGAAATATTCTCGATATGAACCTGAAAGAAGTTTTGGAAGAAACTCAATTCTCAGAACATCCGTATAAAATTATTGCGAACATTCCCTACTACATCACAGCTCCTATTATTCGCACGCTCCTCTCTCTAACCTATCCACCAGTATCGATGACACTCATGGTGCAGAATGAAGTAGCTGATCGTCTCTCTGCTAAGCCAGGAGATATGAGCCTCCTCTCACTCATGGCACAGTATTACGCGACCGTAGAAAAGAAATTGTTTGTGCCCAAAGAATCTTTTGAACCAGTGCCGAAAGTAGATAGTGCGGTAATTCAGATTATTCCAAGAAGAGCGTATGATGCTGAAGAAGATCGAAAAGTATTCAGACTTGCTCGAGCAGGATTCTCTGCACGAAGGAAAACACTGACGAACAATCTCTCGTCGAGTCTCGGTATCCCCAAGGAAACTATTGAATCTAAACTCGTAGAGCTTGGTCTGCGAATCGATATCCGTGCGCAGGCATTGTCTGTCGAGAATTGGGAAAATTTAGAAAAAATACTTTAGAAAAGAAGAAGTGTTAGAGTAATTCCGTAACAAAGAGTGAGAGTTACGAGGATGCCAGGCAATTTACGGAAGGAGAAGAAAGATGTATTTTTTTCTTCTCCTTTTTGTATGGTCCAGAAAGCGAGACTACCAAAAAAGAGTGCTGGGAAGAAAAGGGACCTTGCATTGAGGATAATCGTGCTGAATATATAAAACAAAAAAGTGGTACTCCCGAGAAGTATCTGGGCTTTTTTAGCACCGAGCAAGACAGGAATTGTATAGACAAAGTCTTTTTTATCACCGGCGATGTCTTTGAAATCTTTGATAGGAAGAACGAGCGTGTAAGCAAAGAAGAGGTAGAAGAGAATGGACATCGGCAGTGATGCGAGTCCGCTTGCTCCGGCAACAACGACAAATCCTGTGATAAGAATGAGAATACCAGCAAAACCAGCAAACAAAGTCGCAATAAAAGGGAATCGTTTCAGCCGAAGCGGTGGAGCTGAATAGAGCCAGGCGATGGATTGGTATCCGAGGAGCAAGAGAAGAGCGGAGAAACTGACAATACCAGCGAAGAGAAGTGAAGTGATGAAAAACAAGATACCCATTGTTTTATAGAGTTCTGTAGGGATGGTTTTTTGTATCAGAGGTCGATCACTATTGGTAACAGTATCTATATTCATGTCGAAACAATCATTGGCAATGACAGAAGCGATCCATGCACTCTCGATAGCGATAATGAGTGTGATTGTTCCGGTGATGTGGAAGAAATCAATAGAGAAAGGTGTTTCGGTGAGGAAGAAGGCAAGGATCATACCGAGAACGAGCAATCCACCGTGATAGAAAACCTGTGGGAGACGGACGTTTCTCAAGAGTGCAAAAAAGTATTGTGTATATTCTCTGTAGAGAAGGAGACCTACGAGAAACGCACTCATCACGCTATAGACCATACTCATTTTCACATTCAGTACGCTCCGAAAATCTGTCAGGTCACGAGCAAAGATATACTGTGGTGTGAGGAAGAGTCCGGCTACATCGTTCTGATTGATGGCAAAAAATCCTTTTTCGAAACTGAGGATACCGAGTGTGAGCCAAGCTGGGAAGGTGCCGAGAATGAAGAGCGCGGTATAGGTGAGGAGCGCAACGATGAACGCTTTTTTCTTGCTCTGTGATTTGAGGAAAGTATAGAGAGCGAGAGCGAGAGTGACGACGACGACCTCGACACGGACACCGTAGGTGATACCCATATCGGGTGTATCTCCGAAGAGAGTGAAGAATCGTTTGATAAGTCCGATGAATCCATCGAATTCGTAGAAACTCCAGAAATGACTGCCGTGAAAAATGATGTTATCAATAATCGGTGGCGTGAGAATGATGAGAAAACCGAACAAGAGGACATTGGCAGCTTTTTCGAAGCTGATATTTCCAGCGTAGCGAACGAGAGATACAAGCAGAAGGAATGAGCAGAGAAAAAAAAAGAAGGTATGAGTGAATTCAAAAAAGAAAAAGAAAAAGGAGTGTTCTTGAAAAAGTCCAAAAGAAGTCTCGATAAGGAGGCGGGTAACAATGAGCGCAAAAAAAGCCACTACAAAAGAAGTAAGAGTGAGCGGAGCATCCTCGATAGTCTGAATTATCTTCCTCAGTATTTTTTTCATACTCATATAATACCATATACTTCTTGAAGATAGAGTGTTCGAGAAAATTATGTTAGAATGACTCAGATGTAGAAAGATAAGTGATGCAAGATAAGAGATAGGTGATAGGGAAAAATAAAACAATCCCTTTTTATCTTCGACTCTTGTTTATCTTTTATCAATTATCATGTATCCATTATCCTCTTTTATATGAAATTTTGGGAAAAAGGGCTGAATCCTGAGCAATTACGAGCAGTACTCACGACCGAAGGAGCGGTGCTTATCTTGGCAGGAGCGGGATCTGGGAAGACAAAAACACTCACCCATCGTATCGCTTACCTCATGAATGAGAAAAAGGTGTCACCGAATGCGATTCTCGCGGTGACGTTTACGAACAAGGCTGCTGGAGAAATGCGCGAACGCATCGAGAAACTCTTAAAGGAAAGTGACATGGCAGAATATGGTGATGTCGTTCTTCCTCAATATATCGGTACGTTTCACAATATCTGTTGTCGTATTTTGCGACGAGAGATCGAAGCGCTCGGATATGAGAAGAATTTCAATATTCTCGACAGCCAAGACCAGGAATCGCTCGTGAAGAAAGCGATGAAGGAACTGGAAATCAATCCTGACCAGATCCGTCCACGAGCTGTTCTTGATGCTATTTCCCGTGCCAAGAATGCGTTCTCGGATGCTTCGCAGTTCACCTCACAGGCGGGGAGCTATATCGAAGAAACCGTCGCGAAAATCTACAGTCGTTATGAACAAGAGCTGAAACGAACGAATGCTCTGGATTTCGACGACCTCATCATGCTGACCGTCAAACTCTTCCAGGAACATCCGGAAGTACTCGAGAAGTATCAGCAGATTTTCCAGTACATCATGGTAGACGAGTATCAAGATACGAACTATCCTCAGTACCTCCTCGTCCATCTCCTCGCGAAAAAACACGGTAATATTTTTGTTATCGGTGATGATTATCAGTCAATCTATGGTTGGCGTCAGGCTGATATCCGAAATATCCTCAACTTCGAGAAAGATTATCAGGATGCAGCCGTCATCACGCTGGATCGTAATTATCGTTCGACGCAGATCATTCTCGATGCGGCCGACGGTATCATCTCCAAAAACGTCAATCAACGTCACAAGAAACTCTGGACCGATATCAAAGCAGGAGAACCGATCACGCTCTGTCCTGCGGAAGATGAAGAAGCAGAAGCGCGGTTTGTGGCGGAAACAGTGACCAAAGAACATACTGCTGGTCGCCCGTATAGTCATTTCGCCGTTCTGTATCGGACGAATGCTCAATCCCGTATCGTGGAAGAAATGTTCCTTCGTCATTCTATCGAGTATCGTGTTGTCGGCGGACTGAAATTCTACCAGCGCAAAGAAATCAAAGATATGATTGCCTATGTGAGATTGCTCGAAAATCCTCGCGATATATTGGCAGTGGAAAGAATCATCAATGAACCAACAAGAGGGTTGGGCAAAGCGACACTCGACAAATGGGTACAGTTCGGAAGAGAGCACGGTCTCGATCTCTTTGATGCAGCGTATGAGATGACTTTTGAAACGAGTGGACTACGAGAAGCAAAAATCAAATCCATCAGAGACTTCGTCGATATATTTCTCAAACTACGCGCCGAGATGGATCGTCGGACAGATATGCTCTTTCCAGAACTGCTCGATAAAATCAGTAAAGAAAGTGGATACTGGAGTAGCTTGGCAGATGGTACGACCGAAGGAGATGTCCGTCAGGAAAACGTGCAAGAACTCCTTTCTGTAGCGAAAAAATATGACAACATCGGACTCACTGATGCACTTCATCGTTTCCTCGAAGAAGTATCACTCTCCTCTGATACAGATGGTATCAGCCAAGAAAGTGATGTCGTTCATCTGATGACGGTGCACAGTTCCAAGGGACTCGAATTTCCTTTTGTCTTTATGCTCGGTATGGAAGAGGGGATATTTCCGCATTCTCGGAGTGCACTCGCCCCACAAGAAATGGAAGAGGAGCGACGTCTCATGTACGTCGGTGTCACTCGTGCCAAAGAAAAAGTACATCTCCTCTATGCCGAACAACGGATGATTTTTGGCTCTACACAGGTCAATCCTCCTTCCCGATTCTTGCAAGAAATACCACCACATCTCATCCTCGAACTCGAGCGTATCTCATCGGGGATGCTCGCCAAACGGCACGCACAAAAATCATTCTATCATTTCCCGACAACCAAGAAGCAAGTGACTCCAAAAATGGAAAGTACTGGAAACTCTGTGAATAATCAGGATCATACCCCACCGCTCGGAAAAGATGATGTCCGTCCAGGAGATATGGTAGAACACCCACAGTTCGGTGGAGGACTCATCGTCTCTATTTCTGGGACGCTTGCTACGATCGCCTTCAAACGTTCTGGTGTCAAAAAAATGATGCTTGGTGTTGCACCCCTTAGAAGAGGATAATAGATGAGGGATGCATGATAAGAGATAAAAAAACGAGGGTTACCTCGTTTTCTTTATAAGTCCAGTAAGAATTTTATCTGATTTTTCAAGTTGTGTAATAAACATTTTTTCGGATGAAAGATTTTTTATATACCCAAGATCTTTAGCAATAAGAAACTGACTTTCTACCTCGAGGAGAGAACCTTTTGCTATCCAAAAAAAGTGAACCCTATCTTTTCCGCTAGGTCTTCCATATCCTTCAGCTATATTTGATGGTATAGATACTGCAGCCCTTCGTATCTGATTTGTTAGTGCAAACAACTCCTCTTTCGGAAATTCTTTACTTATTGTATAAACTAACAATGCTAATTTATGAGCTTCTTGCCATGCAAATAAGTCTTGAAATTTTTTAATCTTTTCTTCCATATCCTTATTTATTATTTTTCTTTTATCATCCATTATCTATTATCAATTCTTTCTTTATCAATTATCACTCATCATGCATCAATTATCAGTTTCCCCCCGCTTCTTCCTCTTCGCATGGAACGCCTGGTGAACTTCTTTGAGGTGTTCATTGGTCACGTGGGTATAGATCTGAGTGGTCGTGATAGAGGCATGACCGAGCATTGATTGGACAGAGCGGATATCAGCACCGTTCCGGAGGAGGTCGGTTGCGAAACTATGTCGGAGCGTGTGAGGATGAACATCTTTTATGATGCCAGCTTTCTTGGCATAGTATTTGACGAGGCGTTCGATGCTTCGTACAGTGAGACGGTTGCTTTCTCTTTCTGCACTTTTTCTGTTTTGGAGTCCAGGCTTCTGATAAGCGACAAAGAGCGCTGGATCGACATCGACACGTTTTTCGAGATATTTTCTGAGAGCATCTTTGGCATCTGGAGAAATAAAAACAATACGGATTTTCCCCCCTTTACCACGGACACTGAATTCTTCTTTGTCGAGATTGACATGATCTCGATCGAGACTAACGAGTTCAGACACACGGAGACCAGAAGAAAAGAGGAGTTCGAGAATCGCCTTGTCACGAAGAGATTTCACGTGGACTCCATCAGAAGCAGAAATAAGTCTCTCTACCTCTTCGTATTCAAGAAAATCGATCTGACGATCAGGAGTTTTTCCTATCTCGATTTTCTCCGCCGTAAGTGTTTTGATATCGTGTCGTGAGAGATATTTAAGGAACGTGCGGATGACGACGGCGTGGTAGGCTTGAGTACTTTTCTTGAGAGTCTCTCCCTCTCGAGTCATTTTTCGGTTGAGATAGATTCTGTACTCATGTACTTTTTCTGCTGTAATATCTTGAGGAGTTTTTATTTTTCCCCACACAAAAAAGTATGAGAGCGTACGAATATAGCTGTCTACTGTTTTCTTGGACCGACTCATTTCTATTTCAAGATGGTCACAAAAATCCTTTGCTAGAGCCAGTATTTCTGTTTTTTGCTTTTCTATTTCTGGCATAAGAAATGATAAGTGATGCGTGATGCAGGATGAGTGATTAAAAGAGAAAGAGAAGATAAGAAAGAAAAAAGGAAAAAATAATAAGAGATGCAAGATGAATAATACTTAAAGTATATCATGTTTGGTATGAATGTTTCACTTTTTATTTTCTAGATTCCCGCCTACGTTGGAACGACAATGAAGGGAATGTATAGTACCGCAAGAATGAGTAAAAATATAAAAAGCTTTATATAAAGCAAAAAATCAAATTATAAACATAAAATAAGCTTTATTTAAGCCGTAATGAGTGGTTTTTTGCTTTTTTTCCATTGACTGGTAATTCTGAATAAGGTATACTGAATTTTGTAAAAATTAGGATAAATGCTTGATGCTCTCTTTTTCTCATTTTGAGAAAATTTGTATCTAGAGTGTTCTATCAATTGAAAGGCGAGAGTTTTATAAATACTCAATCCCCACATCCTTCTCTCAAGGCTCGTCTCGCGATGAGCAAGAATCATGTACGCTCATTGTTGACACGTACCCCTCATGAGGAGAAGGCAATGACACTGTCAGGTCATTTGAAAAATCTGCATACCCGTACACATTCTTCTCAGAAACATTTCCTCCAATTCATCAAAGAATTGTCTGGTTATCGTGTCGTGCGTGTTTTCCGTAATTACTCGGCTTTTTCTATCGTAGCCTCCAGCACTCTCCTTGTTTCGGCGAGCAATTTCACTCAAGGGAAAGACGCTGATAGTCTCTTGTTTGGCTATGTCAATGGAGATACTGTCAGTGAACAATCTCTCTCTGCGAAACATCGTATTGCTGCTCAAACCAGTAAGAAAGAAAATCTTTCCCTCGTACCGCTCGCCAGTACGGCAAGCACCATAGATCCAAACCAGAAGGATGATACTTCTTTTTTTGATATGCAGGGTCAAGCTGGTGGCAATCAAATTATTCTCTCTACAGAGAGTGCTATCGCTCGTGATCCAGAAGAAGATGGTGGTGTCAAGATCTATACCGTCGAATCAGGAGACACTGTGAGTGGGATTGCTACCAAGAACGGTATCACTGTCAATACTATCTTGTGGGCGAACGACCTCGATAACGTCGATCAGATCAAGCCAGGGGATCAGATATTTATCCTTCCTGTCGCTGGACTTTCCTATGCCGTGAAGCAGGGTGACACCATCGATACTATCGCAGCATCTTTCAAAGCAGAAAAAAGTAAAATTATTGCTTTCAACGAGCTTCCGGCCAACGGAAAGATAACCGTTGGTGATGTCATTATCATCCCAGATGGGAGGAAAGAAGAAGTGGTAAAGCCGACACCTGCCGGTACACTGGAACGACGACAGTATGCCAGCTCTGCTGGTGGTACAGCAACTGATATTTCTTCTGGGCGTAAACTCGATGGTAAAGCAGGGACAGGTCATCGATTCCCATACGGATGGTGTACCTGGTATGTCGCCCAGAAACGTTATGTCCCGTGGAGTGGTAATGCGGGTACATGGCTGTATAAGGCCAAAGCACTTGGTTATCAGACAGGACGAACACCGAGAGTCGGATCTATCATGGTAACCACTGAGAATCGTTTCTATGGTCACGTTGCTCTTGTAGAAAAAGTGAGTGGCGATACTATCACGGTAAGCGAGATGAACTATGTCGGCTGGGCCAAGACGAGTCGTCGAACACTCTCTGCATCGAGTCGTGCTATCAAAGGATTCATCTACTAAGAATAGGATACATGATGCAGGATAAGTGATGCAGGATGAGTGATACAAGATAAGAGATAAGTGATGCAGGATAAGGGATGCGAGATAAAAGATAGAGGAGAAGAATAATGAAAAACAGGAAGAAGGGAGTGTTGACAAACGCTTCCTTCTTTTCTTTTTTATGGTATACTGAAAAAAGATAATTCTTTCTCTCCTGGTATTTTCGAGAGCTGTATGGCTTTTATCGCAAAAAACAGAAAAAAAAATCTGATCGTTTCATTTTTGGCACTCTTGCTTTTCTCAGGAGTGATTTTTTCTTTTTCTGATGTACAATCTGCAGATGCAGTTGAACAGAGCTTTCTTTACGGGGACTGTGGCGATTTTTTCTGTCCAAAATCTGTCTCTGAGTCTATTAGTACGGCGGCAGGAAAAGTCGGTGGTGCCGTTACTGATGGTTTAAAGCCAGCGTTTCAGTGGTTGCTTTACGGCATTTTTGTTACTCTTGGCTTATTAACGTCTCTTGCTATAACCATCTTTGAATGGGCTATTGATCCCAAAGATGTGGCTGTTCTTTTTGGAAATCCGGGAATATATGAATCTTGGAAATTTATTCGTGATTTTTTCAATTTGTTTTTCATTCTCGTCCTCCTCTACACAGCATTCACGCTTGTTTTCCAGGTGAGCAAAGATTTCAAGAAAGCTCTCCTCAGTATTGTCCTCGCAGCGCTGTTTATCAACTTCAGCTACCCGGTATCACGAGCTTTGATCGATATGACCAATGTCCCGATGTATTTCTTTGCCAATCAGATGATGGCGAGTAACCCAGGTGCAGGAAGTGGAACTGGCTTATTCGGCTCTGCACTTACGGCTACTAGTCTCGAGACTACATTGCTGCCGAATAAACAAGACTCAAATATTTCACGACTTCTGATAGCTATTGTTTTCCTCTTTATATTTTCTATCACACTGCTCGTATTGTCGATTATGTTTGTGATTCGTCTTGTCGCACTTGTTGTCCTCGTGATTTTTTCACCAGTCGGATTTGCGGTGTCTATCATTCCTGGATTGGAGAAATATTCGGGCATGTGGTGGGACAATTTCTGGAAATATGCGTTCTTTGGGCCGGCGGCTATGCTGATGCTTCTTGTTTCAGTGAGACTCTTTTCTTCTCTCGGGAATGGGAGTGAGGTATTCGCAAACATGAAGACAGTAGCGGGAAATGTAGTAGGAGTCGATCAGAGCTTCTTTGCTTCTATGGCACTTTTCTCTATTCCTATTATTATGCTTTGGTTCACAATGGGACTCGCAAAATCGTTTTCTATCGTTGGAGCAGGTATGGTTGTCGACAAAGGACAAGCATTTACCAAATGGGCAGGGAAGAAAACTTATAATAATACTCTGACACGGGGCGTAGGAAAGGGTATCAAGGAAAGGGCTGAGAATAACGGAGTATTGAAATATGTCACACCAAAATATTGGAAAGATTCTAGTCAACAAACAGAAGAAAGAATCGCTGGTCGTGTAGGCGGAGGAAGAGAAGGTTATAACCGAGTCATAGAAAATCAACACAATAAGCAGGTAGCAGAAAATGAGAAAAAAATGGAAGAAGGGCGAATGAGTGCAACAGTATTGAAAGAACACATAGATCCTCGTACCAGAGATAAATATAGCGCTGCAGAGAGAGAAGCTGCAGCCAACATTCTTGCAAAGAAAGAACAATTTAGCAGTGCAAGCGAATTAAATAATGCGGTTGAGGCTATCAAGTCTGCAAACAAGGATCCTCAGGCACAGGCAGAAAAAGTGAAAGAGCTTATTAAGAAAGCAAATGGAAACGCTCTTGATAGTATGGATGTTACCCAATATAATAATATGGCTGCACTTGGTCCAGATATTAAAAAAGAGCTTGATAAGAAATTGAAGAAAGAAGGAAAATCGAGTGTGCTTATTGAAGTCGAAGTCGCAAATACGATGCGTGCAAATCCAGCAGGAAATGCAGGTGTTGTCCGACAAGCAGCTGTGAATAATATGTTGAGCAATATGAGTAGCTCTGATGTTGCAAAACAAGATGTTTTCAGAGCTGGAAATGCGAATGAAGTTCACGCTCAGAATTATATGACGCTTACAAGAATATCAAATCCTGAACGATATCAGAAAATTCAAGCTGATCTCCCATAAATTAATATAGAAATATCGTGGAAGAAGAAAATAAAAAAATAGTGTGTTATCCAATGCTCGTCTCTGAAGATGGTTCAGTAGATGTTATGGATAGACAAAAAGAAGATGTTTTATGGAAGCATTTTCGTCTGTTATCAAAACAATCTCGAGATATTTTGATCTCTAGCGAAATAGCTACGGCTATTCAGCGTCTTCAAGAAAATTTCCATCTCAATGATATCGCTATCGGAAACATGAGTCTTTTTATCCGGAAGATATTTTTTGGCGAATTGAAAATCGAAGAATGTGAGGCAAAAATTGGAAGTATGCTCATGACGACGAATGGCGGAGATCCGAATCAAGCCAAAGATATTATCGCTTTTATTCAGAAAGAAATCCTGACCATACAGCCTAAAGCGAGAGTAGAGGAGTCGGAGGAGAAAACTGAACCAAAGAAAATGACCATCAATATGCCACTTCTCGAAGCTCTGTCGAAATATGAACGCCTCGGTAACCAGCTCGTTTCGAGAGAACGTATCAAAATTAAATCACAAGGAGAACCTGTCCGACCATCACTCTTGTATTGGATCAAGTACTATCGTGACGAGCTTGGCGTGGGTCATCATAATAGTGTCGATCGAGGAAATTTTCTTTTTCGTTCCGAAAATGGTGCCAAGCTTTCTCCAGAAGAGCGAGAACGTGTCAATCTCATTCTCAAGTCTATTGAAGAGAGTACCCCGCTTTCTATCGATACAGAACATCAAGAAGTACTCTTTCCCGAGTTTCATAATACAGGAAATGTGAGTCAGAAAGCACCTATTGCTCCGTCTGTCACAGTCTCTCCTACGAATACTTCTCTGAAGCAAAATCCGATACACATACCTTCTACGACGCAGACTTTTTCGATGAAGCAATCTCAAGGATCAGATGGTATGAAACAGACTGAATCGACCATACCGAGTATGCGCATCGTCCAGAATCATCACTCTCAAATACCAACTGTGAATCCGCAGGAGGTAAAAACAACAGATGGTACAATGAGTTTTTCTGCACGACATATATTGCCAGCAGAAATGGAAATGTTACAGAAAACCAAGAAAGATGAAGAAGAACAAGCACAACCTACGATGAATCCTGTGAAGAATGTTTCAGAACCCGTATCAAGTACAACGCCTCAAGTGACACATTCGAGAAATGATGATTCGAATCCATTTGTGATCCGTCCATCACAGAGAAATGCTTGAGGAAATTGATGTTATTGGGAAGGATATGGTAGAGTAGAGGAGGTGTTCTTTAGAGAAATAACAGTATGATGTCGAGCGTCCCACAATTTATCGGTATCGAAGACAAGATCGTCGGTCCACTCACATGGAAACAGCTTGGCTGGATGATCGGCATGGGAGCAGTACTCCTTACGTTGTTTAGTTATGTCGACACCACGTTGTTTATTGTTGCGGGTATACCGATCGCTCTTCTTTTTCTTGTTTTTGCTTTCTATCGACCGAATGGCTTTTCTTTCACAACGTTTATTTTCTATGCCTTTCTCTTTCTTTTCCGTCCCAAAATCGCTGTGTGGAAGAAAACACCTCCCAAACTATCGGATAGAGAGCCTGTAAAACAAAAAGTCGAAATTCCTGTAATCGCTGAAAAACGTATGGATAGAGAAAAACTCATTGCATTGGCACGAATACTTGACGGACAAGAGGGGAAATAAATAAACTTGATACAGGATAAGTGATCATAGGTAAAAAAGAAAAATGGAATTTTTGAAACCAAAAAATACAACAGGAGGAGGATCAAGTACACAACAATATGTCGATGTGGAAAGAATTCGTGATGGCGTGATTGTACTCAAAAATGGTGCGCTCCGTTCCATCCTGCTTGTTTCTTCGATCAATTTTGATCTGAAATCAACCGATGAACAGAACGCGGTTATTTCGCAATATCAGTCTTTCCTCAACTCACTCGATTTCCCTGTCCAAATCGTCGTTTCCTCTCGTCGCTTCGATATTCGATCTTATATTGATCTCCTCGAGGATGCAGAGAAGCAGCAAGTAAATGAACTCCTCCGTTTTCAAATTTCCGAATACAAATCTTTTGTCAAGAATTTGACCGACGTATCAAATATCATGTCGAAATATTTTTATGTTGTTATTCCCTTCTCTCCTGTCGAAGATGAACAAGGAGGCCTCGGAACAAAACTTTTTGGTATTTTCCAGCCCAAAGAAGCAGTCAAGGATACTGGGCATCTCTTTGAAACATATCGATCACAACTCTTGCAACGCGTAGAACACGTTTCTTCTGTACTCGGAGGGACTGGTGTCCGTGTTTCTCCTCTCAATACCGAAGAAGTGGTAGAACTGCTCTACAATAGCTACAATCCATCACTTTTTACTGCTACCATACTAAAAAACATGGGCGGTGTAGATATTGCATCGGTATAACAAAGACAGTTAACAGATAGCAATTAACAGTAAACGAAGAATTAAAAGAAAAAAGTAAATAAAAAATCATGCCTCAAGGAATTACACTTATTGATCCGAAACAATCATCTCCAGACGACAAATCCAAGAAGTCTTTTTTGTCGTTTCTCGATCATTCAAAGCCAAAAGAAGAAACGTTGTATCAACAAGGATTGACTACGATTCGTGATTTTATTTCCCCTCCAGCTATTCGTCTCAACCCCAATACGATGCAGATCGGAGAAGTGCTGTCACGAACCTATTTTGTGGTGGCATATCCACGATTTCTCTCTACCAATTGGTTTTCTCCGATTATCAACATTGATTTTGCAATGGATACGGCACTTTTCATTCATCCAATTGACACGGCAGAAATATTGAAAAACCTCCGAAAATCATCGACCCAAGTGCAATCACAGATGCATATCGAATCCGAAGAAGGGAAAATCAGTGATCCTGTACTCGAGACTGCTCTTCAGGATATCGAAAGTTTACGAACGAACCTGCAACAAGGGACAGAAAAATTCTTTCGTTTTGGACTGTATATGACGGTATATGGTGCCAATGAGAAAGAGCTCAGTGATAAATGTCAGTCCATAGAAGCTATTCTCGAATCCCAATTGGTCTATATCAAACCTGCGGTGATGCGGATGGATCAGGGGTTTGCTGCGACGAGACCACTTGCTATGGATACGCTCGATGTGGCGAGTAATTTGAATACAGAACCACTTTCTACAACGTTTCCTTTTGTTTCTTCTGATTTTTCTTCCAATGAAGGTATTCTCTATGGTATCAACAGACACAATAATAGTCTGATACTTTTCGATCGTTTCAAAATGGAAAATGCGAATATGGTCGTGTTTGCCAAGTCAGGTGCAGGTAAGAGTTATACCGTAAAACTCGAAATACTTCGATCGATGATGTTTGGGTCGAGCGTCATTATCATCGATCCTGAGAACGAATACAAACATCTCTGTGAGGCAGTGAGTGGAGCTTTTCTCAAGGTGTCACTTTCCTCAGATGTGCATCTGAACCCTTTTGATCTTCCGACAAAGATCGGCGATGAAGAAGGGGCGGATATTTTTCGAAATACTGTCGCCAATCTTATTGGACTCATTCACCTGATGCTCGGCTCCGTGACCCCTGAAGAAGATTCTATTATTGATCGAGCCATCAGAGAAACCTACGCGGTGCGTGATATCAACGAATCAAGTGATTTCTCAGTTTTGACAGCTTCTTCATTCCCGACAATGTCTGATCTCTATGCCGTGCTCGAAAATATGGAAGGAGCAGAATCTCTCGCAGCGCGCCTCGAACGTTATACGGAGGGTATTTTCGGAGGATTTCTCAACAAGCAAACCAATATATCAGTAGACAATCAGCTTGTGGTATTCAATATTCGTGATCTCGAGAATGAGCTTCGACCAATCGCGATGTATATCATCTTGCAATTCATCTGGAATGAAATCCGTGCACATATGAAAAAACGTGTTATCGTCGTCGATGAGGCGTGGGTGATGATGCAAAACGATGATGCTGCTGCGTTTCTCTTTGGTATCGCCAAGCGTTGTCGCAAATACTATACCGGACTTACGACTATTACTCAGGATATCGGCGATTTTGCCTCATCACATTATGGAAAACCAATTATTACGAACTCCTCGATGCAACTCCTTCTTCGCCAATCCCCATCATCGATTGATCTTGTTGCAGAGACATTTTATCTGACTGATCACGAGAAATTTTTGTTGCTTGAGAGTAATGTCGGAGAAGGTATTTTCTTTGCTGGTTCCAAGCATGCCGCTATCAAGATAGTCGCATCATACAGTGAAGATCAGATCATCACCTCTGATCCTCGTCAGTTGCTCGAAATAGAACAAGCGAAGGCGGAATTTGATGCAGGACGATAGCGGAAGAGAAAAAGCACAAAATTCAATCCGCCAGCCGGCGGAACAAAGACCAAACAAAGCAAAAGGCACGGGTCTCAAAATACAAAAAAAAGAAGAATAAGGGAATTGTTAACTGGTATATATGGCTTCAGAATCAGGTACCGAAGGAATGAAATTTACAGGAGAGAAGCCGTCTCTCCTTCTCTATGGTGGAGTAGGGCTGATTGCTCTTTTCAAAGATTTGCTGGATCTCGCCTTTATTGGTTCTTTGCCGGGCATTGGGACAATCATCACTCTCTGTTTGTCTTTCCTTATTTGGATACTTCTCACCGTATTCGATCGGTCTTCCAAGGGAACAAGAGGGAATATGCAGATAGCGAGAGGCTTGGTTGTTATTTTCTTTGGATTAGTTGAGGCTATTGGTTTTGGACTGAATTTTCTTCCTATCCAGACAGCTATGGTATTCGTGCTCTATGTGCTGGCGAAAAGAGCTTGGAAAAAAGAAGAAGAATCAGCAAAAAAAGAAGGCCGTCCATCGAAATCAAAACTACGACAAGAGCGTCTCGATGCAGTTCGTCAGGCCAAGGAAGAAGCAAGAATGAGAAAGGTAGGAGATAAATAAGTATATGAATCATATGTTGAGATTGCTTGCGATGCACAGACGATTTATAGTGACGGGGATACTCGTATTCTTCTCGTTGGGATTTCTCCTGTTCTTCAAGGAGAATGAGAGTTTTAGTCCAGTCCTCCAAGGATTTATTGTAGGAATTGCTTTTTTCTTGGTGATTCCATTGTTGTATAGTAAAATGGTCATAGGTGAACCGATTCAAAACCTAGGTTTGCAAAAAGGACGTTTTATATCAGGGGTTCTTGCAGTACTCTTGGCGCTCATTGTGGCTTGCGGAATCGAGCTCGGACTTGTACTGATGTTTCCTCTCTTTCATGAGCAGTACGTGTTCCCTGGTATTGTGCAGACGAGTTTTCTCTGGTTTATCTTTTATGAAATTGTTCTTTCTTCAATCGTCCTTTCTCTTTACGAGGTGTTTTTCCGGGGGTTGATACAATCACTCTGGCTGAAATCATTTGGGATATGGGCAGTAGTGATGCAGGCAGCTTTTTTCTACGGATTTTTCTTGTTGAAAGGTGACTTTTCTTGGTACAAGGCTCCGCTCCTCATCTTTTGTCCGTTCGCAGGATATATCGCTTATCGATCACGCTCCCTCTGGTATTCGTTTGTGGCAAGTTGGATATTTATTTTTTTGACAGACATCTTTTTTCTTATGTACCGTTAATATTTTTTGTTCGTAAGAGCATTTCTATGAAACTTTTGCAAAAAAAACAAAAACCATTTTTAATACTTTTCGCTGTTCTCCAACTTTTTGTGATGAATAGTGCCCCTGCTTCTGCACTTTTTGGTGGGGGACCGTCCATACCTTCTGCTTCGAGTATTATGTCTGATGTGGAACGACGGTACCATCTCGACACATCGACACTCCAGGACCAAGGAGAAATGATGAATGTTTCATCAAATAAAGGATATGCTCCTGAAGTAATGCTTTATTTTTCCCCGAATGATCCAAAGGCTGGTGAAAAGATGACTGCAAAAGCATTTCCAATGTATTTTTCGAATACTGAAAAAGCACTCTATTATACATGGACACTCAAGCGGAAGGGATGCAATATAGGATCATCCAATGAAGACTGTGATCTCGATAACGATGGGAGGGTGACCGTCGAGGATTGGAAGATCGAAGCTGCACGTATCATTGTTCAGAATGGATATACGAGTGATCTCGGTCCGAGTACGACAGTGGATACAGATAGGGATGGCTACGACGCTCATTATGGAGGTGATGACAAACTTGGTATGTCATCACACTGTTATATCCACGACCCTTCATCAGGAACAAACTATGAATTAGGAAGTGCTTCAAATATTACTTTTGACTGTCCTGGAGGCACAAGTCCTGTGTGTATGACAAGTCTTGTCAACGTTGAATCAGAACAACTCACTATTGATCCAAATGTCACTTCATCAGGCTCTCTCTTCAGTTTTGCTGATACGGGTCAATGTACTGTTTCTGGTGTCCCTGCTTGTTCTGCTGGTGCGCCGGTTTGTAGTGTCGGTGAACCTCGTTGTGTCGCTAACCCTACATCTACAACTTCTTGTGGCTCAGCACTTGCTACCTGTTCTGCTACTTCTGATGCCAGTGTCGATCTCTACTGTCGACATCTTTTCCCAAAATTCCCTGGCTATTCGAGTGGTGATGGGAGCTTTACTCTCGGAGAAGAGAGAAAATGGAAGACCAATCCTATCGATCCAAGCACTGCGGATAACGAAAATAAAGATGAGGCAAATGTTGTTGGTCTTGGTCAATCATCCTTCACTTGGAATTATGAGCCTGGAGATAAAGTAGGTGTCGCTGTCGAAGGCACATCGATGTATACCACAAAGTATAATGATTCCTCATCGATGATTATGTGGGCTTTTTCCAAGAAAGATTGTCCTCTTTCTCTCGCAAAAAGCACTGGTTCATATGTGAAGTCTATCAAAGGGTATAATGTGACTATCCCCGTGGCTGATGTCAATCTCAATGATTGTATCGAGAGAAACCTCGTTGATCCGACAGAAGGAGGTCAGGCGACAAAACTTGATGTCAGTGTTTCAGCTTCTCCGTCTGACCCTCTCAATGATCCGGGCAATGATAAGAGTGGAGATCTCTTGACTGTTCAATCAATGATCGCAAATCCAGCACAGAATATATCCAATACTCTTTTCAAGTGGACGGTATACATAGGGAGTGCTACCAGCGCCTTCTCCAATGGTACAGCGAGAAACATAACAGCTGATTTACGAGATCTTGGTTTGTTGGGTAATACCGATGGTAATGCTCTCGATACAGTGAGTCTTAAATTAGATATTCCCCGTACCAAAATGAACACGTATATTGGTAACGGGAGAGAGACGGGATATTTACGGTTCAGAGTCGACGCAGAAGAACATTTCGCTGGTGGTGGAGTACGCAAAGGCAATAGCGATGTCATCGTGAAATTCCTCTCCACTTCGGAAAAAATTACTGCGTCCAGGGTAATATCAAGACTCGACGTTCCATCAGGAAAGATGCAGGTTTCTTTGGATCCATCGGGATCAATCTGTAACAGTGAACCGTCTGATAGAACTATTTGTCGTGTGATAAAAAATGAAATTATCGGACTCAAAGTTGATGATACTACTCTCTCCAACTTTCAATGGACAATTAATAGCACCCCACTCACATGTACTTCAAGGGTTTCTAACGATTGTAACGAAAAATCTCAGGGACCAATCAATTATTTTCCAGTCACAGGAAATGTCGGAGATACATACACAGTGGTTGTCGTGGCAAATAATATAAAAACAGGAAAGTCTGTGACGCTTACGAGGGCTTTCAATGTTGTAGAGCCACAAATATTCATAGAATCTGTTGATAAGAATGCTGTGTGGCAGAAATATCTCGGGAAGTATAGGGACCTTGCTGGTTCCACCGCATCGTATTGTAAGGATGGTTATTGTGATGATTTGAGCGAATCTATTTATCAATCATATTTTGGTACCAGTGTCAGGCTACGAGGGAAAATGATACCGAACTTTCTGTCGTCAGCAAATGTACAAAAAGAGTGGCTTTTGGACGGAGTTTCTTCTGGTTCTGATATTTCTCTCCCGCCATTTGATATTACCAAGGAATCTCCTGGAACATACACGGTCAATCTACTTGCCCAATACGTGCAGAGTGATGATATCCGTAGAGCATTGCTTGATATCTGGGGAATTTCACCTTTCGAATCTCCAGAGATCAATTTTTCTTCATCTATTCAATTGGAGGTGGAGGCACCTCTTCTGACAGATGGACCACTTGTCGGACCACGGAAGTATTATGCGGCTATCGCTTCATATATTCCCGCTTCTCTTCTCTTCACTTTTCGTATATCGATCAGTGTGATTCTTATTCTTTTTGTCTTGAGCATTATACATTCGCTTCTCGAAGAACGCCGAGTAGAAGCCTTTGTAAGGAATTCTTCTCAGAAACATTAAGAAAATAAAAAGAAGAGACATGATTGCCTCCTGTCTGTCGTTATTGCAAAACAAGTAAAGAAAAAAGAAAACCGATTTACCAGCTGGTAAATCGGTCTTTCTTTTGGTTCAAGAGTTCTTTTACAAGAGACCCATTTGACCAAAGAAGGTAAGGCTGATGACAGGAACGAGAGCGAGTAAGAAAGCAAGGCTCATTTCTTCGTTCTGCTTTGATTCTTCTGCAACTTTGGTACAATTGGGACATCCATTTGTAGAACAGGTGTCTGTTGTTTCCATAGGTGTTTCCATAATATTATTGTTACTATTTATTTTTTAGAAATAATTGTTGCGTTTTTTTATTTTTATTTATAACCCTACTCGACCTTTAGGTTTTTTAACGCATTAAGAAAGAAAAAACGGGCGTAGACATTTGAAGTCTTCACCCGCTTTTCATATCTCAACATATACAGTATAGCACCTTTTTTCTCAAAAGTCAACATCTCATCGGGAAATATTTTCCAGAGAAAGACAAAATATTTTTTCTTTCTGAGGTTTGGGTGATTTTGATTTTTCGGGTATAATAAGAAGGAAATGTAAGAGTATATCCGAAGCGTATATAAGAAGTAAGAATAAAAAAAATGAAACTCCTCTTTTTTTTCGTATTTATTTTTTTAGGAGCTTTTTCTCTTTCGGGTTGCACGACGGAGGAAATACGGAGAGAAAAATCAGGTGAAAGTGGACTCGTATTTGATACTGAAAAGACAACAAAAGAATCAGTCCCTCCACAAGAGGCTCCAGCTCAGAAGAAGCCCAAAGAAACCCCACCCGTTCAATCACCAACTAATACGTTAACACAGAAAAAAATGTATACGACACAACCATCGATGACTATTGATGTCACAAAGAAATATACCGCTACTCTGAAAACAAGTGTCGGTATGATCGAAGTCGAACTTGATGCGGAGGCTACACCGATAACCGTCAATAATTTTGTATTTTTGGCACGAGAAAAATTCTATGATGGGACGATTTTTCATCGCACAATCAAAGATTTTATGATTCAGGGAGGTGATCCGACAGGGACGGGTATGGGTGGTCCTGGGTACAAGTTTGCCGATGAATCATTCTCGGGTGAGTACACTCGAGGCACGATAGCTATGGCCAATTCTGGATCCAATACCAATGGCAGTCAATTCTTCATCATGCACAAAGATACCCCACTTCCGAAGAATTATGTCATTTTTGGGAAGGTGACCACCGGTCTCGAGACTGTCGACATTATCGCAGGCGCTCCGACACGCAAAGAAGGTGAGGGTTCATCACCTGTGACACCTGTTGTTATCGAAACGATGACAGTGGTGGAAAAATAATATACAAGAGCGTTATTTGGATTTTATGCCCGTACCAGCTTCCTTATTGTTTCATTCCTTTTTGTTGTCTGGTTTCTTGTTGTTTACCTTTTTCTCTCTTCCTCAATCAATGGAAGCCAAAGAATTACTTCCTGAAGAGGCATTGGTTGACTTGGTCAAGCCGTCAATCGTACGTATCGTGAGTCATACAACTGGAAGTGCTCAGATACCTTTTATCAAAGTAGATATTGTAAAAAACACCGTTGCAATCATACCGGATAAATACAGTAAAGTAACAATTGACGAATACCTTGTAGGGAGCGGATTTATCATTCATCCAGATGGATATATCGCGACCAATGCACATGTCGTTTCAGAAGAAACCCTCAAGCAGATACTGGCATCAGAAAGAGCAATGTCTGTTTTGTATGAAAATGCTCTTTTCTTGAGCGATGCTGATATGGAGACATTTCTCAATTCTGAATCAGAAAATAACTTCAGTCAAAAAGTGCTTCAGTTCGTGATAGATAACAGTCAGTTTGACCTCACGGTGGAGCGTGTCGTATTGCGACCAGATTCATCAGAAAAATCTTTGACCGCTCTTTTTTCACAAGGTTTTCCTGCGAGTATCGTTTCAGTGAATGATAATTTTGTGAATGATGAACAAGACGTAGCACTCATTAAAATCAATGAGTCTCGCCTCCCAGCATTGAGTCTCGGAGAAAGTGCCTCTCTCGCCGTTGGAAAAAAAGCCTTTATCTTGGGTTTTCCAGCGACAGCAGAACTCAATCAAAATAGTGCTCTGGAAGCGACATTTACTCAAGGTGTTGTGAGCGCGCTCAAACAGTCAGGAGATAAAAGTTTCCGATTATTCCAAACAGATGCCAAGGTGTCTGAAGGATCGAGCGGAGGCCCGTTGTTTGATGAAGAAGGACTGGTAACGGGCATAGTGACACTTCAGACGGATGCACTCGATCGGGAACAGGGAGACAATTTCGCTTTTGCATTACCGATCGAAATGATGAAAAATCTGGTGGTACAGACAGGTATTACCCCTGTCCAAGGAGCGTATAGCAAGTATTTTCGAGAGGGTTTTCGTGCTTTTTCTTTGAGACAATGCGATAAAGCAATGACATCTTTGAATCAATCTCTTGAGGGAAGCAATCCTCTCTTTGTGCAGAAAAAAAGTTTTGAGAGATATGCAAATCAGTGTCGTGAATGGAAAAAAGGAGGAACATCAGTCGATACTGGATTGGATGTTTTTCAAGAAAAGATCCGTGCTTTAGGTGATTCAGTACTCTATTTGATCGGTATCGGACTTCTCCTTTTCGGTATTTTTGGATCGATTCTTTTTTGGGTATTACGTCAGGTCGTGCGAGAAGAGAAAGAAATTGCTTCGCTTGAAACACGTTTGCATACTGATGAATCTCTCATAAAAAAGTATGAACAGTCCTTGGCACAAGATCCAAGAAAAAAAATATAAAACATTTTTATCACCACAAGAAATATGTATCGAAGTATCGCATTTCTCTTAGGGAAGAAAGAATTTCGATTACCTTTTTTTATCTTTTGCTGTATTCTCATTGCTCTTTTTACGAAACGAGATTTCATATATGGAATAGCTATTCTCATTGGATTGTCCGAACTTCTCATGGAATCATATAGACGTGTGAGGAGGGGGCGATGGAATCTCGATTATCTCGCATTTCTCGCACTCGGTACTGCCTTTGTCTTGAGTCAATTTTTGGCAGGAGCGGTCGTTTCTCTGATGGTGGTGATGAGCACTGCTCTTGAGAATTATGGCTCTCGTAAAGCAGAAAAAACGCTCCGTGGACTTTTTGAAAACATTCCAAAGGTCGCACTCCGTGTCGTTTCTGGAGGTACAGAAGAAGTTTCTTTGCAGGATGTACACAAAGGAGATATTCTCTCTATTCGTCCCAACGAGATGCTGGCTTTTGATGGACGTCTGCTCTCAGAGAAAGCATTACTCAATGAAGCAAATATCACTGGAGAAATGGAACCAGTTGTGTATGTCGAGATGGCTGTTCTCAAAAGTGGTACGGTCAATGTCGGTACGTCGATCAATCTCCAGGTGCTCTCAGATTTTGAACATTCGAGTTATAGAAAAATACTGTCTCTCGTAGAAGAAGGGAAGGTGCATCCAGCACCGATAGCTCGTCTTGCAGAACAATACAATATTTATTTTACTTTTTTTGCTCTTGCTCTCGCCTTTGGAGCTCTTGCCTTTTCAGGTGATTGGGAACGGTTTCTTGCTGTGCTTGTCATTGCAACACCGTGTCCACTCCTCATTGCGGCACCGATCAGTTTCATCGGTGGGCTCAATAAAGCAGCAAGAAAAAATATTATTATCAAGAGTCCACTCGTGCTTGAGTTGCTTGCCAAAACAAAGATGTTTTTCTTTGATAAAACAGGGACGTTGACACTTGGTATTCCTCAACTGAAAAAAATTGTACTTTTTGATAAATCAATTTCTCAAGAAAAAGCTCTCGCACTTGCTTCTGCTCTCGAACAACACTCCTTTCATCCTATTGCCAAAGCTATTATTCGAGAGTATCACCTGTCAGAAGGAGAACATATTGTAGCGGAACAGGTAGAGGAGAAAATTGGAGAAGGAATATTTGGAAATATTGGTGGACAGCAATACAGTATGGTGCAGTCTGTTCAGCATTCGGAAAATAGCGGTATTGTCGTTGATTTGATGAAAGAAGACATTCTTCTGGCACGATTCTTTTTTGATGATGAGCTCAAAGCAGAGGTGTCTCAGACATTTGAATATTTGAGAAAACATAATTATACGCTCGGTATATTGACGGGGGACAAGAAAGAGAATGCTGAGCGTCTTTTTGGCCAATTCCAATTGCCGATATACGCACGGTGTCGTCCAGAGAATAAAACAGCCTTGATACAGCGGTATCAGAAAGAAGGACACCTTGTCGGTATGGTAGGAGATGGAATGAACGATGCCCCGGCTCTCGCTCTTGCAGATGTCGGTATCGTATTCTCTGGATCAGAAAATAGTGCCTCAATAGAAGCTGCTGACGTCGCTATTTTTGGACACAATGCTTTTCTTATTCGTGATGCCATACATATTGGTCGGCGATCATACCATGTGGCTTTGCAGAGTATTCTTATCGGTATCGGCTTGTCATCACTTGGTATGATAGGAGCTTCTCTCGGCATGATCACGCCACTTTCCGGAGCTCTCATTCAGGAAGCGATAGACGTGCTCGTTATTATCAACGCGCTTCGATCCACATACGAATAACATTCATTCCTGAATGCTTATTTTATTTGTAACGTAATGCTTCCAAAGTATCGATAGAAGAAGCCTTGCGAGCTGGGAAGAGACCCGTGAGAAAACCAATGAATGCACCGAAACCTATAACAGTGAGGATGAACCAGGCAGGATTGTAGAAGAGGCTGACAGACTCACCTCCAAAACGATTGGCAATGAGATTGATGAGCACATTGAGTATTTTGCCCCCGACGTATCCGAGAATGACTCCTCCGAGGGCACCAAGAAATCCCATGAGAGTAGATTCCATAATAAACATCATAGAAATACTTCCTCGTGAAGCACCGATAGCTTTCATAATTCCGATTTCCTCGGTACGTTCGAGGAGGGCAATAGTCATCGTGTTGAACATACCGATAGCGGAAACGATGAGGGCAATCATTCCGAAAACCATAAGGATAATTTGTACGATGCTGAATACTTTGTTGGCCTGGTCGATGGTTTCAGAAATAGAAGAAGCAGCAAAACCTTTGGATTCTACCTCGCTACGAGTTTGATTCAAGACATTTGTTGAAGCACATTTCACTTTCAATTTTGTATACCCTTCGATAGCAAAGTCTGATAGCGAATTGAGTGGGAGATAAATAATGTTTTCTTCGCCAGCAATAACACCAACGACGGTATAAAGTACATCGGGTTCATACGATGCCTGTGCGTCAGTCTGACCAGATGTATTACTCTGAAACAAAGTAAGTGAAACTGTTTTGCCAATCATTTCTTTTGGAGTGATATCGAAAATACGCACGACTGCCGATGTGATCACTACATTCTCTGATTCAGTTTCTGTAAAAAATTTTCCTTCCTCGAGCTTTAATCCCTCATTTTTGAAAAGTGATGCAGAAGAACTTATTGTGTCTACGTCGAGCGTGAAGTCCTCGAATTTCCCTTGTCCAGGAAGTTCGAGAACAGGGATGATATCGCTTATTGTAGGGATTGTTCGAAGCTCACTAATAGCTGTTTCATCGAGACTACGATCATCTTTCGTATCACCAAGTGTCACGTCGAGCGTGACGAGAGCATCAGATGTTGTAATTTTTTCGAGAAGTGTCAGCTGTAATCCATACCCGAAAGATACAAGAAAAATAATAGCTGAAATACCGACACTCATACCGAGAATCGTCAACAGTGTTCGCATCGTGCGAGCCTTGAACATACGAAGAGACAATTTGAGGAGATCGAAAAAACGCATAGATTTAAGAATATTTGAGAAGCATAATAATTTCTATTTCGCGAACAACTTTTTCGGCCGTGATTTTGTTGAGACCGATACCTCCGGCAGTAATTTTTTCATCAAGATTTTTTTGAAGTCCTGTTTGTCCAACCTTGCTCGCAATACGAAGATTGATAAGTTTCTGAAATTGTGTTTTTTGGGTTGGCGCGAGAGAGAGATGAAAACGATCAATGAGATATTCCAGGAAAGAAGCAGATCCTTCTTCTGGATCTTTCTTCAATTTTTCTACCTGATTGAGAATAGTAATGACGTCTTCAGAGAATGATCGAGCCCGCATTTTGTTCCAACCAGCCCCACCTGCTTCGAGAGGGAGATCGAGTTGTTCTGAAAATCGTGAAATATCGATATTTTTGAAGAGGAGTTCTTTGAGGAAGGCTTCGGCAGTTGAAACCTGTTCTTCGCTTAATTGGGAAAGGAGATGAGTGATAAGTTGTTTTGCTTTGAAAGGAACCAAAAGGATATCAATTTGTTGTGGAAGGAGGTTTTTGAAGGACGCCATCAAAATCTTGAGTTCCATAGATTCCAAGGCCTGTTCTTCTTCCTCCTTTTTCTCAATCTTGATCGGTCGTTTTTCTTTGTGTATTTCTTCTTTGACAATACGACCATCTTTCATGAAAATAACACGATCCGCATAGACGAGGTGTTCTGGATTATGTGTGACGAGCACGATAGTTTTTTTGTCGATCTCATTGAGTTCCTTGAGGATTTGGAGCACGTTCTCGGAACTGGCACTATCGAGGTTTCCAACCGGTTCATCGGCAAAAATAATTTCAGGGTTATTGATGAGTGATCGTGCAATAGCAACGCGTTGTTTTTGTCCACCAGAGAGTTGCCCTGGAAATTTGTCTGCCTGTTCGGCAATACCAAAACGACGCAGAAGCTGAAACCCTTCCTTCCTTCTTTCTTCGGGATCGGTACCGCGGAACACCTTGGGAAGACACACATTATCAAGAATATCGAGTGATCCGATGAGATAGAAAGCTTGAAAAATCATTCCGATACCTGTTTGGTGCAATGCGAGGTCTTCTTTTCGGCTCATTTGAGCAATGACTTTACCATGAAAAGAGACGGTCCCATAGGTAGCGCTTTGCAATCCAGAAAGGGAATACAAAAGTGTCGACTTTCCACACCCAGATGGACCGTAGATAATAACGTATTCTTCAGGATAGATGGCGACATCCGTCTCTTCAAGCGCCCGCATTTCATTGGAAGCTCCTTGATTGTAGATGACGCGCAGTTTATTGGCAGAAATGATCGGGTCGTTCATTGATGGGTTTCATAGAAATGAAAAATATTGTCTTCATTATACCATATTTCTATAGAAAAAGAGGAATGGAAAAATATCAGTTTTTTTGTTTGAAAAATAAGTAAGAAAAATTTGTGTTGCAAAGACTATGAGGGTACGTTACTATGAAAGAAGAAGATATATGCGACACATGAATATGCGACGAGAGCCAGTAATTATTGTTGTAGGTGTTATCCATATTATTCTTTTATCTTTGTTGGGGTTGCTTTTTTATCGGTAGTGAGTTTCTATTTACAGTATGATCATTACGTTTCTCAAATTTATCGATCCTGTAGTATTGATGATATTCCGTTTCCATGATATGCTGTGTGATTTTCTTGCACAGCACTTTCTATGGATCAAAAAATTATTGCTTATTATTGCTTTTCTGAGCCTTATTTTCATTATTTTTCCCGAGATGAGAAAAGACTTTGGTAGTTATGCAGAGGGAATGCTTCTGGGCATTCTCTTTCTTGGCCCACTCTCGAAGATTTTTCGAATGAGACTACTCTCACAATTGATGGGACTCAGGCGAGAATTTGGTATCATGATGGGATGCTTTGCTCTTGTCCACGGCGTGGCTTATTTCGTTGATCCGCTCTCCTTTTCTCTAGACATTGCGCCGTATCTGAATGCCCATTTTTTCTCTATGCACCCATTGTTTTATTTTGGTATTTTGGCGCTCATTTTTACTCTCCCACTACTCCTTACGTCTAATACTTCGAGTATCCGTCTCTTGGGTGGGAAGAATTGGAAGAGGCTTCATCGCCTGGTCTATATTATTTTGATCACAATGCTTCTCCACATTTTCTTTCTCAAGGCCGGGAGTCACGGATATGATATTTTTGAGTTGCTCCAACCTTTTTTCATTGTCCTCGGATACATTTTGCTCAAATTGCTGGCTTGGAAGAATTTCCTCCCTTTTTTAAGAGAAATCATTGTCTATATAAGCGAGAAATATGATGAGTACCATACATCACATGCTGTGACTTTATTGTAATATTTCTGTATGATGAATTTCTTAGGAAAAAAAATACTATACACTCTTGCATTTTGGAGTTTGGTTTTTATCCCGATGGAAGTATTCGCATCTGAAACATCGAGTGTAGCAGAAGGAAAAGTCCTGATCGAAATGTTTGAACGACAGGATTGCGCTCACTGTCAGAAAGAGAAAGTCTATCTCGAAAAATTGCAGGAACAAAGAGATGACATCGAAGTACGTTTTCTTGATATAGAAACGAAAGATGGAAAAAATCTCTATGATCGTTTTACGGAAGCTCAGCAACTTTCGAAAGCTACTCCTATTACCGTTATTGGCGTGACAGTTCTGCAGGGTTTTGATACAGAGGAAACGACAGGAGTTCGTATAGAAAAGCTTATTAAAGCGAATAAAGGTACAGATCTTGTTGGGATAGAAGGACTGTTATCCGGAATATCGAGTGATGCGACAGAAAAGGTTGGAGAAATCTGTGAGGGCGATGTTTGTGTCCTGCCAGCAGAAGAACCCTTTTTTGTTACTCTTCCATTTACCAATAAGACGCTCGATGTGATGCAGTATTCCCTCCCTGTACTTTCAGGTGTTTTAGGACTGATCGATGGATTTAATCCATGTGCGATGTGGGTCTTGGTGACATTTCTTCTCGTGCTGGTACAGATGGGGTCTCGTCGGCGTATGTGGACTGTCGCTGGACTCTTTATTATTGCGGAGGCCGTGATGTATTATCTTATTTTGAATATATGGTTTACAACGTGGGATTTTGTAGGACTTGATCGTTTTATTACCCCGATAGTTGGTATTGTTTCGATCGGAGGAGGATTGTTTTTTCTGTACGAATGGCACAAGTCTGATGGAACATGTCAGGTGGTTAATCTCGAGGGGCGAGTGAAAATTTCTGGACGAATCAAAAAACTCGCAAGTGAACCATTCACGTGGTTGACAGCGATTGGCGTGATTGCTCTCGCTTTTTCGGTCAACGTGATCGAATTTGCCTGCTCCATAGGTATTCCACAGGCTTTTACAAAAATTATTCAAATGAACGATTTGAATTTCTTGCAGACACAGTGGTATATGGCTCTCTATATTCTTTTTTATATGGTTGATGATTTTCTTGTTTTTGGATTGGCTCTTTGGGGCTTCGAGAAACTTCATCTCACACAAGCGTATTCCAAATGGTCCAATTTGATTGGAGGCATACTCATGCTTATTCTCGGATATCTCCTTATTTTTCATCCAACAGTACTTCGTTTTTTGTAGAGAGGCGGAATGTTGAATGTACGGTAAGAATCTGCTATACTGATCAAGCTAAATAATAATCAAAAAAATGATATGGAAGGAGAAATTGTATCTTCTCAAGAAGAGAAACAAAAAGGAAAGAAATTTGGTTCTGACGCCTTGCTTCTTTCAGGAGCAGTGCTTTTGACAGGACTTATCATTGCTGGATCAGTTATTCTTGGGACAGAAAAATTATCCAAAGTATTGGCGAATTTATCAATATCTGCACCAAAAGCTGATATCGGAACACAACAGCAACAACCGGACGAACCAACGGTGACTATGGACCAGATACAAGGACTGTTTAATGGAAAAAATATCACGTTTGGCAAAAAGAATGCCAAAGTAGTTTTTGTCGAATTTAGTGATCCGAGCTGTCCATACTGCAATATCGCTGCTGGACAAAATCCAAATTTGAACAAATCGGCTGGCCCACAATTCACTATGGTGAAAGACGGTGGAAAATATGTGGCTCCAGTACCAGAAATGAAGAAGCTTGTAGACGCAGGAAAGGCGAGTTTTGTCTGGGTCTACGCGAATGGACACGGAAATGGCGAAATGGGTACCAAAGCTCTCTATTGTGGATTTGAAAAGAAGAAGTTCTGGGAAGTCCATGACTTACTCATGAGTGAAGCAGGGTATAACCTGATGAACAATGATGTCAAGAATGACAAGTCGAAAGCAGGTGTGATCGCAGAGTTCCTGAAGAGTGCGGTGAAGCCAGGCGATATGCAATCATGTCTCGAAAGTGGCAAATATGATGGCCGTATCGCAGAAGACAGTGCTATTGCAACCACTTTTGGTATGAGTGGTACCCCAAAGTTTTTTGTAAACACGGAGAATTTCAAAGGTGCTTATAGTTTCACGGATATGCAATCGGTCGTCGACAAATATCTGAAATAGTAAGGAAATTGAATTGTCTGAGGAAAACCTTGCTTGAGAGCAGGGTTTTTCTTTTTTTGCTATAATAAAAAGGAATATGATTTATAAGACATCTTTGCATGGCTATTTTACAGGAATTGAGAAGATGGAGAGATACACAAGCACGTACCGAGGGCGTGGAAACTTTTCGTGTGTTTCCGAATGCTGTCTTGCAGGCTCTCTCTGATACATTGCCTCAGAATAAGGAAGAAATGCTCTGTATCAAGGGCTTGAAAGAGGCAAAATTTCGGAAATATGGGAGTGTTTTATTGAAGATTATCCAAGAACGAACGGGTGGTGATGAGAGAATGGTGAATGCTTCGGACATCGAAGATAATGGATACAAGATAAGTGATGCAAGAAAAAAAATCGGAAACAAAGAAAAAAAAGGAAACCTTTCTATTCAAGAAGATCAATTATCAGGCATCAATTATCCTGCATCTGATACCCTCTCGGTCAGTCAGTTTCTCGATGGGCTCAATATGGAGCTCTCGGGTATGGCCTCGCGTGTGCAAGGAGAAGTATCGAGTGTCGATGAGCGAGAACGAGTGGTGTATTTTACCATCAAAGACAGTAAGGACGAGAGCACACTCAATTGTCTTATTTTTCGTTTCCAATACGATGTTTCCGGGGTGAAAATAGCTATTGGAGACGAGATTATCGTCGAGGGGGTACCGGATATCTATAAACCGAGCGGACGTCTCTCAATGAAAGTGGGAGTGATCGAGCTTTCTGGAGTTGGTGCTCTCCAAAAAGCGTATGAAGCCCTGAAGCTTAAATTTGAACAAGAAGGACTCTTCGCTCTCGAACGAAAACGTGTGTTGCCAGCATTTCCGGAACGTATCGCGCTTATTACATCAGAACAGGGGGCGGCTATTGGTGACTTCACGATGAACTTGGGAGCCCAGGGATTTCATGTGACATTTTTCCCGACGAGTGTGGAAGGCAAGAAAGCGGTTTTTGAAATAATGAATGCCATCAAATACTTCAATACGCATCCGGAGAAATATGATGTGCTCGTGATCGTTCGTGGCGGAGGGAGTCTCGAGAGTCTGCAAGCTTTCAATAATGAAGTTCTTGTTCGTGCAGTGGCGATGTCTCACATACCAACACTCCTCGGCGTAGGTCATGAACGAGATGTGACACTCGCAGCACTCGTCTCGGACGTGATGGTATCGACACCGACTGCCACTGCCAAGGAACTTCGTCTGCATTTTGATGAAGCACGACAACTCGTAAGACATTTCGAGACACATCTCCCGATGCTTTTTTCTCAGAATCTCACTCTGATACAAAAAACACTCGAGGATGAGGGTCTCCATCTCCTTTCATATCTTGAACATTTCCGTACACTCGTGACGACCTTGCATCAGGATTTGAAAGAGCGACTTTTCCTCGTCCAATCGACGATAGAACGAAAAAAAGAACTCCTCAATCAAGGAAGAAAAAGCCTCTATCAAGGCATGACAGCACTTCTGAAACAATCAGAAGAAACGCTCCTCCATCAGAGTGAACGTCTCGCGCAGTACGATCCGATGAATGTTCTCAAGCTCGGATACAGTCTGGTACGTCAGGGGATACGAGTGGTGAAGAAAAGTTGTGATGTGAAGATCGGTGATATACTTTCTGTACAACTCAGTCGAGGAAAAGTGACCGCAAAAGTAGAAGAAATATTCGAATAAATAATCTATATAACGTACAAGAATATGTCAAAAGTAAATCTCAGTGAATCGCTGAAAAAGGTGCAAGAAATCATCGCTTGGTTCGATAATCAGGAAGAAGTGGATGTCGAAAAAGGCCTCGAAAAAATCAAGGAAGGTACTGTCCTCATCAAAGAGAGCCGTACCCGTCTCAAAGAAATCGAAAACGAATTCGAAGTAGTCAAAAAAGAACTTGAAAAAGAATAATTTTTTCATTCGCGTCAAGTACTATGTCCCTCGAAAACCCATTCAGCAAGAAAACCATCCTCCCTCCAGAGGAGACCAATCCAGAATCAAACATCAAACTGATCAAGGCTTTTTTGGGCACTGATTCTGCAGAGGCATACCGAAAGACTCTTGCTGAAGAAACAACAAAGCCACAACAAAAACCAGACTTCCATTTGGATAATTTCGATGAAAAAGCATTTGAACAACACAACCAAGTAGAACAAGAAGAAGCAGAAACTCTCTTCGGAGAAAACTTCCTCGGACCAAAAGAATTCCAAGAAGCTTTTGGATTCACTCCGGAGGATGTGCCACCTATTCCATTTTCAAGAGAAGATCTCAAAGATGCACAAGAAAAAGGACTTACTTTGTGTTTGAATTGGGATATGCTTCCTGATGGGACCAAGCTCTCAGGTAAGAAAATGACAGAACTTCTCGGGAGCAAGCAGCAAAATGGTGATTTGCTTATTGGAATTCATTTCAACAGCAATGATCCTACCTACACCGAAGAAACCCCTAGACGTGGCTGGGCACTGGTTTCAAATACAGTAGAATACAAGAATCAAAACTACCTCGAACAAACCGACTCTCTCAGAAAGGAATGTTCAGACACAGAAGTATACAGACAAGCGATCAAAGAATATGAAACACAGAAACCACACATCGAGAAACTCTGGCAGAACTACCACAAGAACTGGAAGGAAATATCACGCATCTTAAACACTCTCACAATCACTGCTCTGACGAGAGACTCTTTCTCAGAACGCTTCCAGTATATGGTGCTCATAAATCAAAAGATAGGCACCAGGATACACGAGAGTGAATACTATTGGACGAGTTCACGCTCTTCGGGTGGCGACTTCGTCAATATCGGCCACTTTGATAGAGGCGGTGCGGTCGTGGGCAGGGATGATCCGGAGGATCCGAGTAGCAACGTGGGCGTCTGTTTCTCCCGCCGTTATTAATATTCTGGCCAGCTTTGTCGTCTAGACAGGTGAGTTAGTCCGCTCGTCAAGCTTAATAGAGGATAAATTCGGTAGAATAGAGAATCTTTTGTGATATACTAGAAGTACAAATGAGATACAAATTATTTGAATCATAACACTATGTCAGAAACAAAATCGTTCTTATTCGCTTCTGAAACAGCACAGCAATTTGCAGAGACGGCTCTCGGTGGATCCAAGAGTGAAAGGAGAGAAGATGAAGAACAGGAGATTCCTTTTGCGAAGCGATCTCCCGAAGAACAGACCGATCTCATTTATCAAATACAGACTCTCGTTGCGAAACGGCGTGATCTCGTACGGACGATGAGTGTGGATTCAAACGAAAAACCATCTGCAAAGCAAGAAGAAGATACTTTGGACGCCGAACTTGAAGCTCTCTTGAATGACGATGAAACGTCAATAAAAGGAGAGAAAATCGGTGGGAGATATATTCCGACACAAGCATCGATTGACAGAGAAGTAGAGGGTGTAAGTGAACATTCTGCTGTTGATGCAGAAAAAGAGCTCGCTCACGTGATAGAGAAACTCGGAGAATTAGGGAAAATTCCGGGTATACGAGAAGCGTACGGAAAAGAAGTAACAAAACTCTATTTCTATGGGAAGCTGTTACGCAAAAGAAGTCGACTCCTCCTATCGATGAGTCGTATCGATTTTGCTCTAGCTGATATTCGTAAAAAGAGTAAAAGTTCGCATGCTGGCGTTCCTGTCGGAAAAGATGCGTCGATGCTAGATCGCTTGGAGGCGAAAAAAAAGGCGATAGAAAAAGACCTGGAAATATTCCAAGGAGAAGATGATTCTGTCGGACCATTTCTCGATCGAGTGGCGACACTCGGAGAATATAGCGACTCTTTCCAGAAAGATCGCATTGTAGAATTCCCTTCTGTGAAAAAGGTGGTGAATCTCGGACTCGAAGCACTCCGTAATAGACTGCCATTTACGCTGGCTGGACACTTGGGAAGTGGTAAAACAGAAGTAGCGAGGCATATCGCCAAGCTCTATATGATTGAAAACGGAATGGTGAATGAAGGAGAATCATTTGATAATGCTTATGAGAGACTTCAGCCAGAATTTTTCTCCGGTTCTGAAGAATCTTCGGTTTATGACCTCATCGGAAAACTGAAAATCAAAAGAGGAAGTGAAAAGGAGTGGTCATCAAAAGATACTGTCGAACTGGTGCAAAAATATACCGAAGATATGCGTGTACAAGGAGTGATGCTTGACGCCGACAAAGTGCTCGAGAGAGTGCTTAGTTCTGTCGTGCAAGGAGGAGACGTAGAGACAGTATTTAATTATGGACCACTGGGTCGTGCGCTCCGAGATGGCAGACCAATCATTATCGATGAGATCAATATGATCCCTCCTCAGGTACTCGGTCGTATCAATGATATCGCTATCAAATCTGTCGGTAAACCGATTATCCTTCAGGAAAACGGTGATGAGACTTTCCATATCGATCCAGGATTTGCTGTTCTTAGTACATTCAATGTTGGGCGTCAGTATCATGGGACCCAAGAATGGAATGTGGCACAGGCTTCGCGTTGGAGTGGACCAAAGGTAGATTATCCGACAATGGAAGAAACCTACGATCTCGTACTGACCGCTCTTCTCCGTAAGGATCGTTTACGTTTTCCGCCCAATTTTCCTGCAGAAGAATTTCCGAAACTTGCCAAACTCGCTGTGGCGGTACGCGAAATACAAGAACTTTTTTCTGGACAGACAAAGGGTCAGCGGTTTATGGCACTGAAGCAGGGGATGCGAGCGGAGAAATCTCAATTGGAAAAGACAGTTATTTCAACTCGTGATTTGATGCGGAAAATTATTCTCCCTTGGCGCGAAAGCAATTTTACGAAATCACTGGATGAAATTATTGCTGATAATATTCTTGCAACAGCAGGAACACATTCAGAAGATGATCAGAAATTTCTCACAGAACTCCTCATTCGAACGGTAGGACTGTTCGAAGGGTGGACAGCAGAAGATTTTAAAAAGCATCATATCGAATCAGTGAGCGATGATGAGCTTCAGACGCTTCACGGAGCGATCAATACTCCTGAATACAAGGAATCCGATCCTCATCAGAAAATATTTGAAAAACTCGATGAACGTATTGATAAAATGAAATCGACGCTTCTTCTCGGTACGAAATAGCAATATATCTCTATGTCCCTCGAAAACCCATTCAGCAAGAAAGTCATCCTCCCCCCAGAGGAAACCAATCCAGAATCAAACATCAAACTGATCAAGGCTTTTTTGGGCACTGACTCTGCAGAAGCCTATCGAAAAACCATAGCAGGAGAAGCAATCAAACCAAAGAAAGAAAAACCAGACTTCCATCTAGACAATTTTGATGAAGAAGTATTTGATACAGAGATGAAAGAAGACTTCGAAGTATGGTTTGCTAAGTTCGAAGAAAAATCTCTCATATGTATGGAAGATCTCCTGAGTCAAGAGGTAAATAAAGGATCTATCGCACAGGGTCTTGTAGGCCTTGACTCAGACAGAGCCTGGCAGATGCGTGAAGATCTCATCAGTCAAAGAGCAAACAAGGGAGATATCGCACAGGGTCTTGCAGGCCTTGATTCAGACAGAGCCTGGCAGATGCGTCAAGACTTCATCGGTCAAGGAATAGATAAAGGATCTATCGCACAGAGTCTTGCAGGTCTCGACTCAAAAAGAGCCTGGCAGATGCGTCAAGACTTCATCGGTCAAGGAATAGATGAAGACTATATTGCACGAAGTCTTTCTGGTCTCGACTCAGATAGAGCCTGGAAAATGCGTGAAGATTTCATTCGTCAGAGATTTTTTCATAAAAAAATAGATAAAGGATCTATCGCATGGGGTCTTGCAGGCCTTGATTCAGACAGAGCCTGGAAAATGCGTGAAGATTTCATTCGTCAAGGAGTAGACAAAGCATATATCGCATGGGGTCTTGCAGGCCTTGATTCAGACAGAGCCTGGCAGATGCGTGAAGACTTCATGAGTCAAGGAGTAGAAAAAGGATATATCGCACGAGGTTTTGTAGGTCTCGACTCAGATAGAGCCTGGCAGATGCGTGAAGACTTCATGAGTCAAGGAATAGATAAAGAATATATCGCATGGGGTCTTGCAGGCCTTGATTCAGACAGAGCCTGGAAAATGCGTGAAGATTTTATCAGTCAAGGAGTAGAAAAAGGATATATTGCACAGGGTCTTGTCGGTGATTATATTACCTTCGTCTGGCAGATCATCGCTCGGAAAAAAGCTCAGGAAGAAAAAGCAAAAAAGAAATACATCAATGAACCAGGAAAATAATTTTCTCTCAAATATACAAAATAAAGCGGAAGTGCCAAAAGTACTTTCCAATATTTCTGCGTCCGATAAAAATGTTTCTTCGGATGGAGATGTTGCAGAACAGACTGAACGAAAAGGAAAAAAAGAAAGTGCTCTCGATGAAGAAATGCGAAAACGAGCAGAACAATTTCAAAAACAGTATGAAAAACAAGTGAATGCCTATTTCGGTACACCAGATGTTTCTCTTACTCTGAAACCAGGAGAAGGTGCCTATATCGATCTTCAAAATATTCGTGTGAATATCGATCCTGTGATGCTTTTTGAATATGGGATGTCAGATGCAGAGGCACTTTTTGTGAACTTTCATGAAGCAGAACATTTTCGTGATATGTTGGGAAATCCAGATGCTTATGATCAGAACTTTGATCGGATCAAAAGAACGACGAACATCCATCAATCTTTCCCCAAAGCGCTTCATCGTCTCTTCAATTGTGTGGATGATATTTTGGTCAACAAACAAGTGATGGATCGTTTTGCGAGTGGTTCTTCTGTAAAAAATGTTCTCTATCCAAAATTATTTGCTAGTGCAGTCCTTAATAAAAATCCGACGACAGGTACTCCGACGCCACGTCATCAGCAGTTTATGTATGCTCTCTTGCGACAAGCGATGCTTCCAGAAGAAGCAGTGACTCTCGATCCGGAAGTGGCGACAGCAGTAGAACACGTCAAGAAAAGTATTGGAGAAAAAGGGGATCTCATCGATTTCATCACGAACCGAAGAGACGTAGAACGAACACTGATGACAATAAATCAAGGAAGAAAAAAAGAAGGAAAAAAGGCAATTGATTCTGTGCAATTTCGATATTTCCAGATGTGGCAACAGGTGGTGCCAGTTTTTGCAGACCTGTACAAGAAAGATTTGCAAGACAGAAAAGCCGAGCCAAAATCAGGTAATAGTAAAGGTGCAGGAGAGAAGGGCGAAAAAAATCCTGATGAAGAAGATCTAGAAGAAGGTGAAGGAGATCTCTTTGGCGACGATCCATTTGAAAGTGCTATCCCAGATCCGATTGATCAGACAGACGCTATTCCAAGTATAGAGGAAATCAATAGGCGGATTGCGGAGAAGAAGAAGCAGGCGCTGGAGAATATTCGCGGTGTTTCTTCTTTTGATTTTGATGCATATAAACGAGATTTCAAATCTGTCGAACCATATATCGATGCACTCTCAAAAATCTTTGATCAAGTCATCGAACGACGAAGATCGATACGCAGAGTTTTGAAAAAGTCGGTCAAAGAAGGGGTAATGCTCGATCCTCGGAAAGCTGCTGTGGCTCTTGCAGAGATCAGAGCCGGACACGATGATCCTCAGGTGATGCTTGATTTTGAGAAGAGAGAAACATTTCGTAATCTTCCATCGGAATTTGAATTTACATTGGTCTGTGATGGATCAGGATCGATGCGTGGAAGTCAGAAAGAGGTACTCCAAAGAAAATTGGCGGTATTGGTAACTGAGGCATTGACTGAATTCCAAAATCGTTTGGAGAAAGAGCGTCGGCGAGGTGAAGATATTCGTCTCAACATCAAGACAGAAGTACGAATGTTTGCGAATGATGATTATGAAGTCAAACCGATGAGTGATGAACTGACGCATCCTGATCGAGTGCGTATGCACAAGGCTCTTCGAGCTCTTCCTGGTGGAAATAACAACGAATCAGCAACATTTGATGCCATTCGAAAAGAGCAGTTTGATTCAAAGATGGAATATAAGTTGCGTGAGGGAGAGATGAAAAAAGTCATTCTGTTTTTGTCGGATGGCGAGACGGATGCTCTCGCAATACAACAGCATATCAAACGATTGGAAGATCAAATCGGGAAGAAGGATGCGAAGAGTGGGAACGGGCTTGTGATTGCTGGAATCGGTTTCGGTGAAGGGAAATCAGTGGTTGGAACATATAAGCCCAATGGATACTATGCCGAATCATTTGATAAAGTTCCTGAAATTTTCGAACAATTTCTGAAAGAAATTATTGATACGTTGTAATTGATAGATAACTCATTTTGTGTCATATTCTATGTCCCTCGAAAACCCATTTAGTCAGAAAACCATCCTCCCTCCAGAGGAAACCAATCCAGAATCAAACATCAAACTGATCAAGGCTTTTTTGGGCACTGATTCTGCAGAGGCATATAGAAAGACTCTTTCTGGAGAAACAACAAAGCCACAAAAAAAACCAGACTTCCATTTGGATAATTTTGATGAAAAAGCATTTGATACCCACGAAATCGAAAACAGACTGAATATCAAAAAACAATACGAAACTCAAAGAACCATTTTTGAAAAAATAGGCCTCCTCGAAACCAAAGAAGGGATGCTTGGGATGACCGACATCGAAGGGGTATGGCACAACTTCCCTATACTGGAAGAAATACAAAAAAGGCTGAAAGAAAAACAAACTCTCGTAGAAACAAAAGCAAACCAGGGGTTTGAAAAACTCCTTATCGTACCATTTGGAATGAGTATTGAGAAATTCACAGAAACAATGAAGAAAACTCTTCTCGCTCACTATGTTTCAATACCTGATCCAATAGATCCAGAAAAGCGTATTCCTGATCCATCAAAAACAAAACTCTGGTCAAAGAATGAAGATGGTACGATGGAAGCGTTGAAACTTGATTACCGCAACCCGTTTAGTTGGGATGAAGGCAATCGTACTCTTGTCTACTTCCCGACCTCATTCACACGAAAAAACCACGGAGGGAAAACAAAGAATGAACTTTTGGGGGAAGGTCAAGCTTTCCACATCCTTCTTCTTGAATCAGAGATGGATATCCCAAGTGAAGGAAAGGGAAAAGAGCAAGGAGGAAGGAAGAAGCTTGAAGCGAACAAAACACCACATGAGTATCTCGAACAAATTCAAAAAAATGAAGCCTACCAAGGGGAACAGGGTATGACCCCAGAAACTTGGATGACACTCTTTCTCCTTCATCTTGAAACAACCAATCAAGTGCTTGATAACGATCCTGCTGGTGGTGGCTCAGAAAAAAACACTTATAACCTCGGATTTTGGATTCCTGATAGTGGTTGGGTTTTGCTTGGAAGTTGGAACCGCGCCAGTGGACGAGCGTTCTTGAACAGGGATCTTCCTAATAATCATGGTATTTATCGTGGGTGTCGGTCCGCGGTGAGGGTGTAAGCTTAACTTTGGTCTTCGGTTTTTTCTTTTGTTTTGAACTTTGATTTCCGTCAGCAGGCGGATTGGCTCTTGGGGGACTTTATTTTTTCTTGTGGTATAATAGAAGCAAGAAAAAACTTTTGCTGAAAAAACAAATAAAAAAGCAGACGGTATGAAAAATTTTTCTCGTGATATATCGCTCGTACTCGGTGGATCAGCCGGGATGGGTATCCAGACAATCGAAGCGACGCTCGTGTCAGTACTTAAACGTGAGGGCTACCATGTTTTTGCGAGCAAAGAATATATGTCGCGTATCCGCGGAGGAAGCAACTCAACAGAGATCCGTATCACGAACAAGCGACGTGCCTCATTTGTCAAACGTATTGATTTCTTGTTCGCACTCGATGCAGATGTCATACCTCATCTCGAAAAACGTATCACCAGTAAGACCATCATTCTTGGTGAACGACAGAAAGTGTGTCGTGGTACGACCGTGTGTCAGGTGATCGATGTGCCATTCACACAGTTTGCAAACGAACTCGGTAACCCTATCTATACCAGTACCGTAGCGGTCGGAATAGTCCTTGGGATGTTTCGTGCTGACGAAGCACTCTTTGAAACATATCTCCGAGAACGTTTTGCTCGCAAGGGGAATGAAATAGTAGAAAAAAATATTGAGGCTGGGAAGAAGGGGTATGATTTCGGAAAACATATTGCGTATAATGAAGGAATCGAGGTCAATCTCTCTCAAAATAAGGCTGTAGAAAAGGAAATTCTCATCGACGGTAATGATGCTCTCGGTCTCGGTATTCTCGCTTCAGGCTGTAACTATATTTCTTCGTACCCGATGTCTCCAGGGACAGGAATCCTTACTTTCTTGGCGCAGCATAAAAAAGAATTCGGTATTGTAATCGATCAAGCAGAGGACGAAATATCGGCTATCAATCACAGTATTGGAGCGTGGTATGCGGGGGCGAGAGCGATCGTATCGACTTCTGGTGGAGGGTTTGATTTGATGACAGAAGGGGTAAGTTTATCGGGTATCATTGAAACTCCGATTGTGGTGCATATTGGACAGCGTCCAGGACCTGCGACAGGACTGCCAACACGGACGGAGCAGGCTGATCTCAATCTCGTGCTCTATGCTGGTCATGGTGAATTCCCACGAGCCGTATTTGCCCCAGGCACACACGAAGAAGCTTTCTTTCTTGCACAGCAAGCGTTTTTCATCGCTGACAAATATCAGATTCCTGTCTTTATTCTGACAGATCAATACTTCCTTGATTCTATTCGAAGTTTTCCTGAAGAAAGTTTACAGACACTCACACCAGAAAATCATATTATAAAAACAGACGCAGATTACAAACGCTATGCACTGACTCCTGACGGCATTTCTCCTCGTGGTGTTCCTGGCTATGGCCAAGGATTGGTGGGTATCGATAGTGACGAACACGATGAAGACGCACATATCACAGAAAGTGCTGAAATGAGGGTTTTGATGCACGAAAAACGTCTCGGGAAAATAAAAGGTATCCGCGAGGAAGCACTTCTTCCGACAGAAATCGGCGATGTACATCATGCAGAAATGATTGTTATTTCTTGGGGATCGAATAAGGGAGTGCTCGAAGAAGCATTGATACATATTGATGATGAACGTATAGCAGGTGTGCATTTTTCTCAAGTATATCCATTGCCAGAAAATACCAAAAAGCTTTTTGCAAAGAAAAAAGTTGTGGTGCTGGAGAATAATGCGAGCGGACAGTTTGCAAATCTTTTGAAACTTGAATACGGTATAAAAATTTCTGAATCAATACTGAAATATGATGGAGATCCATTCTTTGTAGAAGAGGTAGTAAAACGATTCAAAACACTGATAAAAGATTTTGAACTTTAGATGTATATTTGTATGATAGACAAAAAGCTCTACGATATGCCGAAGGGGACGGATATGGCTTGGTGTCCAGGCTGTGGCAATTTTCCTATTCTCAATATCGTGAAAATGGCCTTGTCTGAGCTCGATAGAGCGCCACAGGACGTGGTGATATGTTCTGGTATCGGTCAGGCTGCCAAGACCCCACACTACCTGCGCGTGAATTATTTCAATGGTCTTCACGGACGAGCGCTCCCACCAGCGATAGCTATCAAAAATGTAAATCCAAAACTGACAGTCATCGCAGAGAGTGGTGATGGTGATACTTATGGTGAGGGAGGCAATCATTTTATGCACACGATCCGTCGTAATCCTGATATCACGAATATTGTCCATGACAACATGATTTACGGTTTGACGAAGGGTCAAGCATCGCCAATGAGTGAGAAGGGACTCAAAAATCCGATTCAGCCAGACGGAGTGATCGTCGATCAGTTTAATCCTCTTGCAGTAGCGCTGTCACTTGATGCGACATTTGTCGCACGTGCTTTCACGGGAGATATTTTACAGACAAAAGAAATTATTAAAGCAGCGATTCTTCACAAAGGCTATGCTCTCATCGATGTTCTTCAGCCGTGCGTCGTGTTCAATAAGCAGAATACTTACCAGTGGTTCAAGGAAAAAGGCTATTACGTGGATGAGGCTCATGATAAAACTGATAAAATGAAAGCCCTTGAATTGGCTTTTGATCTCGATCGTCTCGCTCTCGGTATCATCTATCAGCGAGAAGGAAAGCCTTCTTATGAAACTCTTGTTCGCGAAGGCAATGAGCCGATGTTTGAGAGAGTTCTAGACACCGCTGCTCTCAATACCCTGATCAAGAGTTATAAATAGAAACACAGGGAAGCTGTAAAAGAAAAATTCTCAAAAACTTTTAGATAAACCCGTCCGAAGCAATTTCGCGAAGTGGTTTCCTAAAAAGTTTTTGAGAGTTTTTCTTTTTGTCTACAAATATGCGTTAATCCAAACCGAGGCGGATTTTGGCGTCCTCGGACATTTTTTCGACACTCCACGGTGGATCGAAGACGAGGTCGATTTTCACTTCCTCGATTTCAGGTATTTCCATCACACGATCCTCGATCTCTTTCTGTATCTGCGCAAAGAGGGGACAACCGATAGTCGTGAGTGTCATCGTGATAACACAAACACCTTCTTTGTTGACAATAACCTCATAGATGAGACCAAGTTCCCAGATAGAAATACCGAGCTCCGGATCGAGGACGAGCTTGAGTTTTTCTATAACTTTGTTTTTGAGAGAAGTTTTCTTTGGAGACATATCTTTGAGAAATGTAGAAGGATACAGTTTGAGAATAAGAAAAGATTTCAAATATTTTTTTAGGAGCCATTTGTCAAAACTGCTTTGACAAGGATCGTCTAAAAAATTTCGAAATCTTTTCAGGGATCATTTTTGTTTGACAGTCCTCAGTAGTCTTATTCTGGGAAAATAACTTTTCCAGTTTCATCCTTGATAATGATGGCTGCGACAGGACAGGCACGAGCAGCATTGAGAATTGTTTCTTTACTATCTTCGTCAGCAGTGGCGAGAACATCAGCTTTTCCGTCATCATTTAATCCAAAAGTTTTGGCAGCCATGGCAGCGCAAGGAGCAGCTCCGATACAGGCATTAGCATCGACTTCTATAGTCCAGCCATTGGCGAGGGTTACTGGTCCGTGTGGCTTTGTGTCGTCTTTCCATTGTGACATACAATTTCTTTTATTAAATTATTTTGAGAAGTTTCCCAAAAATATTTCCTTTTCATTCCCTTTCTTTCCGTCGAACATTTCCGACAAAAGTCGCCGAGAAAAAATCTGTCCTGCTCTAAGTCCATAAGAATGTCCCGAGCGTCACGATTGTTTTCTAAAGGCACTTTTTTCGCAAATATTACCGCCGTCAACCGGAGAAAGAAAACGAAATATTTTTTGAAAACCTTCACCTTCTTTATATATTGCCGAGGAAAATATATATTTTCGTTAACAATTTACTAAGTACGTAGTGTTTTCTTAAGTGTCTCGAGAGAGAGGAGTCCACATTTGAGCCGAGTAGGCGAGAGCGTGACTCCGAGAAGCTCGAGGATATCCTTAGGCTCGAGTGCGAGCGCTTTTTCAATAGGCATTTTTTTGACGGATTCAGTCAAGAGTGATGCTGATGCCTGGGAAATAGCACAACCAGAACCAGAAAACCTTACATCTTCTATGATATCATTTTTCACGATTATGTCTATATGGAGCCTGTCTCCGCAGGAGAGATTGGCAGCTTCAGCACTGTGGGTCGCACTTTTCAGTGTCCCTTGGTTTCGAGGGTTGCGATAGTGATCGAGGATGAGATCTTGATAAAGAGACATACGATAAAATTTCTTATATAAAATGGATAAAAATAATGAATTTTTCAGAAGTAAGTAAAAAAGTTTTTTAGAAAACCATTGGGCGAAACTGCTTCGGACAGGTTTATCTAAAAATTTTTTTACTTTCTTCTGAATCCTTATATGTTATTGAAACTGTTCTGATAACAATCATCTAAAAAACTTTACCTCTCTTCTCTGTTCATTTTTTTATTTATCTGAACATTGTTTGGACTTCTTTGAGGACATCGACAAGCCTATCGATATCTCTTTCAGTATTATAGATCGAAAGAGAGATACGTGTAGTGGCATTGAGGCCGAGGCTTCTATGAAGGGGTGTAGTACAATGTTCTCCTGCTCGGACACAAATATTGTGTTCGCCGAGGACAGCAGCGATATCATGAGGATGTACACCTGCCATGACGAAGCTTATAATACCACCTCGTATAGCGATATTTTTTGGTCCGAGAAGAGTGATGGCGTCGCCGAAAGCCTTTTCCAATCTCTCGAGAGCGTAAGTAGTGAGGGATTGTTCGTGTTTACGAATATTCTCGAGACCGAGAGACTGTATATAATGAATAGCCATCCCGAGAGCGATAATACCGCCAATATGAGGTGTTCCTGCTTCGAAACGATATGGCGCTTCTTTGTAGAGTGTTTTTTCCGCACAACTATCCAGTACCATACCACCACCAAAAATGATCGGAGCGAGAGTATTGAGAATACTTTTCCTTCCATAGAGCACGCCGATACCTGTCGGACCAAACATCTTGTGTCCGGAGAAGGCGAGAAAATCAATATCCCATTCTGTCACGTTGATGGTATTGTGAGCAATCGCCTGCGCACCATCGATGACGACCATGATATCCCTATTGATATTTTTTATGAGAGCGGTTATTTCCTGCACAGGATTGATAGTTCCGAGGACGTTGGAAACAGCTGAAAAAGCGACGATTTTTGTTTTTTCGTCTATGGATTGTTTCAATCTTTCAATATCTATTTCACCTGTTTGTGTGAGAGAAATCACACGGAAGTCGGCCTTTGTTCTCTCCGCCAATTCTTTCCAGGGGAGAAAATTTGAATGATGTTCCATCTCCGTTGTGATGATATTGTCACCTTCACTCACGTGTGTTTCGAGTAATAAAGCGACGAGGTTGATGCCATCTGTTGTTCCAGACGTGAAAATAATTTCGTCAGCACTTCCGGCCCCGATAAAGTGAGCGATTTTCTCTCGTGTCATATCACATTTCTCCGTCGCTGTTTCAGCGAGGGGATAGACACCACGAGCAATATTGGTCGAATACTGTTCGAGATATTCTTTTTCTGCATCAATAACAACCTGTGGCTTGAGGGCAGTTGCCGCCGAATCGAGATAGATCAGATCTGGATGATGAGCGAAAATGGGAAAATCTTTTTTGATTGTTTCTGGATGAATCATAAATATTTTTTTATTATTTCTCTTTCTTCTTCATTGATATCCAATTTATTTATTCTTTCGAGGGCATCATTCCAAAATCCAGTGATGAGGAGTTGTTCTGCTTCTGCGTAGGAAAGTCCTCGTGACTGTGCAAAGAAAAGTGATTCAGGATCGATCGGACCAGAAGTGGCTTTATGTGAGCATTTTACATCGTGAGTGAGGATTTCCAGAGTTGGTTTCATCGACACGGTAGCATCAGGAGAAAGGAGAATAGCCCGACTTTCTTGGGAGGCATCGCTCTGCACAGCATTTTTCTCGATAAAGAGAGTGCCTTCGTATTCACATACTGATGTATCAGAAGCAGTACTTTTGATAAGTGCATGAGAAATAGTCTGTGGAGCCCGATGGTTTTGTGTGATGTGGAGTGAATGTTTTTCTGCATTTTTTCCGATGAAGAAACAAAAAATATGAGCCGCTGCTCCGATGCCGGAAAGATTGAAAGTGATGTCGCCGGAACGATTGAACAAGAAGAAAATACAGCTCTCATTTTCTTTGAGAACGTAGGTTGTCCTATTATCTTGTGAGATATCTAAATATTTCATAACAAAAAAATTCTTTTAAATCCGATTTTTGTTTGGTCTTTGTGTAGAGTGTTTTGTGTTTTTTCGATTATCCAATCGAACCTTCCATATTCATATTGATGAGTCTATTTAATTCTATCGAATATTCGAGAGGGATTTCTTTCACCACTGGATCGATGAAACCATTGACGAGGAGCCCCTCTGCATCTTCTTTCTTGATACCGCGTGAAGTGAGGTAAAAAAGCTTCTCTTCACCTATTTTTTCTACTGTTGCTTCATGTTCAAATATGGCAGTATTTTCTTTTATTGACATTGTTGGATAGGTATCTGATCGTGAAATATCGTCGAGGAGGAGGGCATCACAGACGACCGATGCGCGAGCATTTTTTGCGCCACGGCCGATATGGACGAGACCACGATAGGATGTACGACCGCCATCTTTGGAAACAGATTTGGATATCACACGTGAAGTGGTGTTTGGTGCGAGGTGGACCATTTTAGCTCCTGCATCCTGGTGTTGATCTTTTCCGGCATAGGCGATAGAGAGGACTTCTCCGTGAGCGCCACGTCCCGTGAGATAGACAGCAGGATATTTCATCGTGACACCAGAACCAAGATTACAATCTACCCATTCCATCACGGCATTTTCTTCTGCCCGAGCTCTCTTGGTTACAAGATTGAAAATATTTTTACTCCAATTTTGAACAGTCGTATAACGCACATGAGCATTCTTTTTTACAAATATTTCCACAACAGCTGAATGGAGTGATGAAGTCGTATAAATAGGAGCCGTACAACCTTCGACATAGTGCACAGAACTGCCTTCCTCAGCGATAATAAGCGTTCTTTCGAACTGACCAAAGGCTTCGGCATTGATACGAAAATATGCCTGAAGAGGGAGATCGACTTTCACCCCTTTTGGAACATAGACGAATGAGCCACCTGACCACACGGCAGTGTTGAGTGCGGCGAATTTATTATCATTGGTTGGAATAAGCGTCCCGAAATATTCTTTGACGAGTTCTGGATATTTTTTCACAGCTGTATCCATATCACAAAAGATGACACCGAGTCTTTCTAATTCTCGGCTCATGCTTTCATACACGACTTCTGATTCATACTGAGCCGAAACACCTGCCAAGAATTTTTTTTCAGATTCTGGTACGCCGATGCGATCGTATGTATCTTTGATATCTTTTGGGAGATCATCCCAGCTCGTCACTTGTTTGTCAGTTGCTTTGAGATAGTAGGTAATAGCATCAAAATCAATTTTGGAAAGATCTGCCCCCCAGCGTGGCATTGGTTTTTCTTTGAAAATTTCGTAGGCACGAAGACGTATATCTCGCATCCAAGGAGTTTCATTTTTCACTTCTGATATTTCACTGACAATCCTTCTATTCAAGCCTAAATTGGTCTTATGGACTGAATGTTCAGGCATAGCAAAACCGTACTTATAATCGCCGAGATCAACATTTTCTTTCTTGGTAACTTTCATATTACTTGATAGATTCAAATCCCTTTTCCTCGATTTTTCTCGCGAGGAGACCGGTGCCTGTTTTTATGAGGCGACCTTCTTTGATTACGAGTACTTCTTGTGGCTTGATATATTTGAGGAGACGAGTGGAATGTGTAATGAAAACAGTCGTGGTTGTCTTTGGAAGATATTTTTTCAAAAAATGAGAAATAGTTTGGAGTGCATCGACATCCACACCAGTATCGATTTCATCAAAGAGAGCAAATGATGGGGAGAGGAGTACTGCTTGCAACGCTTCGAGTTTCTTTTTTTCTCCACCAGAAAATCCATCATTGAGTGAGCGTTTCAGTAGCTCTTCTTTGATATGGAGTTCCTTGGCATATTCTGCTACCTTCTTGTGAAGAACGACTGGATCCATCTGCTTTTCAAGAGCGAGACGAAGGAGTTCAAAAACCGTCACACCAGAAAGTGTCATCGGTGTTTGGAAAGAGAGGAAAATACCCATTCTTGAGCGTTTATCAGGAGAAATTGTTTTGATATTTTTGCCTTTAACCAGAATCTTTGATGTGCGAGAATAGACAATACTCGGGTGTCCCATAATGGCGCTTGCAAGAGTGGATTTGCCTGAGCCGTTCGGTCCCATGATGGCATAGGTTCGTCCTTCTTTGAAACCAAACGAAATATCATGAAGTATTTTTTTCCCTTCAATAGAAACGGAGAGTTTTTCGAGAGTGATCATAGAAATATGATTAGGAGATATTTTTTGGAATAAGACTAGCGAGAGATATTTTTGAGAGCGTGTTTTCTATTTTGTTTTCGAGCGTCCGCCAGACTTCGTTGGTCTGACAGTGACTGACCTGGAGACAAGGAAGTGTTCCTCGGAGTGGGGAGGGAACTATTTTTGTCGGACCATCGAGTGGGGCCATGACGTCCCAGACGCTTATTTTTTCAGCACGACGAGCGAGTACATATCCTCCTGAGACACCCTTGTGCGCTGTCACGAGGTTTGCTTTCCGTAGTGCTTGAAGAATCTTCTCGAGATACATTTCTGGCAAATGTTCTTTCTCAGCGAGTAGATGAATAGAAAGCGGTTTTTCTGTCTGTGCGAGAGCGAGAATAGCTCTCAGTCCGTAATATGATTTCTTAGAAATTTTCATAATATCCTTTCAAATAAGGCTTTCCTGCCCGCAATGCTACGCATAGCGCTACAGGCGGGTTTTGATACTTTCATAATGTGGACTAAAATTGTCTGATTTATACTACCAGTCAAAAAAAAAGTTGTCAAATACAGATAAATTTGTGCGATTGTTGAAGTAATCAAAAGCCAATTTTTCATCATCGTTCCACCTCCTGTCTGCCGACAGGCAGGCTCACAAGAGCTCTCAGTGTTACGGAAAAAGTAGTCCCCAATCTACACAATCACAACTTCTTTTTTCGACCTGAGAGCTCTTGCTCAGTCAGAGTGGAAAGGATGCTCTAAAAATTCTTTTGGTTACTTCATATGATGAATAAGTTTCTGTTTTGTAGAAATAGCAGCAGACCCTTTCTTTTTTTTTCGAAATACAGTACACTAGTCTGGCTAAAGAAAACATATGATTGATCCAAAAAATGTCGAAATAATGGCTCCAGCTGGGAGTTTCGAGAGTCTGGCAGCTGCCATCAAAGGTGGGTGTAACAGCGTGTATTTTGGTGTGACTCAGCTCAATATGCGTGCGAGAGCCGCTGCCAATCTCACGCTTGCTGACCTCGCAGAAGTAGCCGAGATTTGTCAGAAAAAAAAGGTGAAGACTTATCTCGCGGTCAATACGCTCCTCTATGATCATGATACGAAGATTATGAGGAAGCTTGTTGATGCTGCCAAAGAAAATCATATTGACGCTATCATCGCTTTTGATTTTGCGACGATACAGTATTGTAATGAGATTGGTATTCCTGTACATGTGTCAGTACAATTTTCTGTTTCCAATTTTGAATCACTGAAATTTTTTGCTGGCATGACAAACAGGGTGGTGCTCGCTCGTGAATTGACACTCGATCAGATCAGGGCTATTTATGAGCGTATTGAAGAAGAACAACTTATGGGACGAGAAGGACGCTTGATGGAGATCGAGGCATTTGTCCATGGAGCGCTTTGTGTGGCTCAATCAGGCCGTTGTTTCATGAGTGGATACACAGATAATGCTTCTGCGAATAGGGGAGCTTGCCTCCAAAATTGTCGTAAAGAATACAAGGTGACCGATATGGAAACTGGCAAAGAGCTTATTCTTGACAATCATTATGTGATGAGCGCGGCTGATATCTGCACGATAGATTTTCTTGATGAACTCTTGAAATCTGGTGTGCAGACCTGGAAGATAGAGGGTCGTGGACGCTCTCCTGAATACGTCTACACCGTGGTCAAGACATATAGGCAGGCATTGACTGACATCGAAAACGGTACCTATACGAAAGAAAAGATTGAAAAGTATTTCTCTGATTTGAAAACAGTGTATCACCGTGGACTTTCAAAAGGGAATTATTATCTTGGAAAAGAATTGGAAGCGTATAGTGATGTTCATGGATCACAAGCGACGAAAGAAAAACTTTTTGTTGGAACAGTGAAAAAATATTTTGCCAAAGTTGGTGTCGCAGAAATGATCATTGATGCGGGCATGCTTTTTGTTGGCGATGAGATCCGCATTCTTGGAGCGACGACAGGGGTGTATGAAGGGGTGATTGGTGAATTTCGTGATGCAGACATGAGGCCTATACAGAGCGGAAAAAAGGGTGATGTCGTGACCTTCCCAGTGACTGAGCGTGTACGTGTGAATGATGCGGTGTATATATGGAAAGACAAGAAGTAAAAAATTTCTAATTCTCAATTTCTCATTTCTAAACAATTTCCAATGATTAAATTTCGAAATTGAAAAATTAATTCATTGTTTGAAAATTGTGAATTGAAAATTGAAAATTCTTATTAATATGGGAACAAAAAAAATAACAGTCTGTCATAAACGAAATGATTGCATCGGATGTGGATCGTGCGCTCTCGTCGCGCCTGATCGATGGCAGATGAATGAAGAAGATGGGAAAGCAGATCTCAAGGATGGAGAATGGAAAGGTGATGAATTCGTCGTGGCGAAAATAAATGAAGAAGAGTATACAAAAAATGAAGAAGCGGCTGACGCCTGTCCAGTAGGGATTATACGGGTGGATTAGATAGACGACGCTTTTTATATATTTCCCTTTTTCTATCCCTACCCGCCGCCGAACATGTGTAGATGGAAATTGTCGATAAAAACGCTGTCCAGCTCGCTATACCACGCGTCACGCGTATTTTCTAGCGACATTTCCGTCGCACATGTGACCGGCCACCGGCTAAAGGACAGAAAAAGAAAAATCTATAAAAGCGTAAAAGACATATTAGAGTAACTCAAGCAATCCATCAGTTTTTTTATGAAACCATATCTCGGATTTTGGGAAAAATTGGAAAAACCGTTTTTTGTTCTGGCACCGATGGCCAATGTCACCGATGCTGTTTTTCGTCGTGTGATTGCGAAGCACGGCAGACCAGATGTGACTTGGACAGAATTTGTCTCAGCCGATGGACTTTGCCATCCCAAGGGGAGAGAAGCACTTCTCCGTGACCTTTCTTATACAGAATGCGAGCGACCGATCGTAGCGCAACTGTTTACTGCGTATCCAGAAAAGATGTTTGAGGCAGCGAAACTTGTCGCAGAACTCGGATTTGATGGTGTTGATATCAATATGGGATGTCCTGATAAGAACGTGATGAAGCAAGGAGCAGGTGCGACGCTTATGAAAGATCCTCTTCTTGCTCAGGCTATTATTCGTTCTGCTCAGGAAGGAATAGAGGCTTCGGGGAAACATATTCCAATATCTGTGAAAACACGATTGGGATACAATGAAGACACTCTCGAAGAATGGTTGCCGAAATTACTCGAGATGAATATTGCAGCAATCACGGTGCATGCTCGAACGAAAAAAGAAATGTCGAAAGTGCCTGCCAGATGGGAGCGAATCAAGCGCGCAGTAGAAATCAGAAACGGATCCGCCAGCTGGCGGAGCACTCTCATTATTGGCAACGGTGATGTGACGAATTTGGAAGATGCTCGAAAAAAAGTGGAAGAAACCGGAGCTGATGGAGTGATGCTCGGAAGAGCTATTTTTGGTAACCCGTGGTTGTTTGATAAAAACAAAAAAAATGTGACCGTCGAAGAGAAGTTACGAGCAGTGATAGAACATACAAAACTTTTCGAAGAGGTATGGGGCGACACAAAAAGTTTCGAACTCATGAAGAAACACTATCAAGCATACGTCAATAACTTTCCGGAGGCCAAAGAACTCCGCATGCAGATGATGGAGTGTCATACGGCAAAAGAAATAGAAACGATCGTGATACAATTTTTGAATCACCATAAAGAAATTGTATGAAAATAGCAGTACTCGTATCGGGAGGAGTGGATAGTTCGGTTGCTTTGCGTTTACTTCAAGAACAAGGGCACGAACTGACAGCTTTCTATCTCAAAATATGGTTGGAAGATGAATTGGCTTTTCTCGGAGAGTGTCCGTGGGAGGATGATTTGTCGTATGTACGAGCGGTTTGTGAACAGGCGAATGTTCCTCTTGAGGTAGTACCATTTCAGAAAGAATATTGGGAGCGAGTCGTCGCATATACGATTGATGAAGTGAAAAATGGTCGTACTCCAAATCCTGATATGCTCTGCAATGCTCGTATCAAGTTTGGTGCATTTTACGATTTCATCGGAGATCGATTTGAGAAAATTGCGACCGGACATTACGCACGAGTTGAAGCTTCTCCTGTCATTCCCTCGAAGGAGGGAATCCAGAAAGAAAATCCTGGATCTCCGATCGGGTCGGAGATGACAATGAAGTATCTTTTGAAAAAAACTCCTGATGCCATCAAAGATCAGACATATTTTCTTTCACAACTCTCCCAGTCACAACTTTCTCGAGCACTCTTTCCGATTGGAGAATACGAAAAAAAAGAGGTACGGAAGTTGGCACAGAAATTCGAACTCCCAAATGCTTCACGTAAAGATAGTCAGGGTATCTGTTTTCTCGGAAAAATTCCTTTCCCTGCTTTTCTGAAATATCACCTCGGTGAAAAAAAGGGGAACCTTGTCGAATATGAAACGGGAAAAATTCTCGGAGAACATCCTGGTTTCTGGTACTTCACCGTGGGACAACGACAAGGTATCGGACTCTCAGGTGGCCCATGGTACGTCGTCCGGAAAGAACCGGAAACCAATACGATATTTATCTCACACGGTGAGCATAAAGAGGCTCTATCTCGGGATACATTCACGGTAGAAAATCTCAATTGGTTTTCTACTCAACCAGAAAATGGTGCCGAACTCTCTGTGAAACTTCGTCACGGACCAGAGGAACATCTCTCTACGATACATTGGAAAAATGAGAAATCTCTCGAAGTTACACTCCAAGAAAAAGATCCCGGTATTGCCGAAGGACAATTCGCAGTTTTTTATGATGGTGACATATGTCTCGGAGGAGGAACGATTTTATAGTATAAAAATACTGTATGCGTATTCGAAAAGAAAAAATCAAATTTTTTGAAAAACACATCAAGGACTTTTCCGAGAAAGCAGGGAGGGAACATTTACCGTGGCGTAACCCCCGAAAAGTTTCACCTCGGGGCAAGGCAAAAATAACGGCGTATGAGGTCTGGGTGTCAGAAGTCATGCTTCAGCAGACGCAAGTCAAGAGAGTGATCGAATACTATACACGATTTCTCGTTCGTTTTCCTGATGTGACATCTCTCGCGAAATCGAGTTGGGAAGAATTTCTCCCATATTATGAGGGACTCGGGTACTATACGCGGGGGCGCAATATGCTTCGTACAGCTCAGGAAGTTGTCACAAAATATGATGGAATATTTCCTCGTGACAAGAAATCACTCGAGGGACTCCCGGGTATCGGACCTTATACCGCCTCAGCTATTCTGAGTTTTGCTTATGGAGAGAATCATCTGGCGTGGGATACGAATCTTCATCGAGTGATCGGACGATTTTTCTTGGGAGGGAAACATCTCGTGACTGATACTTCCCAATGGGAGGCTGTGTTTCAGATGCGAAAGAAAATACTGAATGGTGCTTTGATGGACTTTGGTTCAAGTCTCTGTGTTGCTCGACCCAAGTGCGAAGCCTGTATGCTCCAGAGTCAGTGTGTATACTATAGAGAGCAGGGGAAGCAGGAATCAATCAACAAAAAGCAGAAAACAGAAAACAAAAAACGACAGAAAGAGAACAAGAAGTATGACTGGAAGAATGCTCGAGTGTATGTATTTTTGCATGAGAAACATAGACAATACTATTCTTCACAGAAGAAGAAGTATCAGCCATTCATTCTGTCATCGGGGTACAACACGCGAGCGGGTATCAAACAATATTTTCAGGACAAATATAGTCTCACGCTCTCTGTTCGTCCGCCACATGAAAGAAAAGTTCTCGACAAAAAACCAGTATTGTATGTCAATGCCCAGATTCTCCTCGGCGAATCAGCTTTCGCCATATTTCCGAAAAAAGCAGTTGAAGTGTATACTAGAAGTATATTAAAATAATATTCCTATGCAACTCAAATCACTGAATGTTTACTTTTTCTTTCTCATTCTCCTTCTTGTTGGAGTTGTTGTATTTTTTATTTTTCAGCCATTTCTGACAGCTATCGTTGCGGCTGCCATCCTTGCCACCCTCTTCAAGAAACCATACTTTGTATTAGAAAAATGGACACGTGGTCAGAAAATACTGAGCGCGACACTTACCTGTCTTCTTGTTGTCTTCGTTGTTGTAACGCCAATCTTTCTTATTCTGAGTCTCGCTATCGGTGAAGCGACAGGAGTCTATCATACTTTGAGCGAGGGATCGACGGTAGAAATTCTCATCAATCAAACCGTAGAGAAGGCACACACTGCTCCATACCTGAATATCTTTTTTGATACGCAAACATTCAATCAGGAACGTATATTGAATGATATTCAAAAGTTCACTCAGAATGCTCTTGGTCTGCTCCAGGCCGTGTATCAAAGTATTACTGGGTTTCTCTTTTGGACATTTATGATGTTCTTTACACTTTTCTATTTTCTTATTGATGGCAAGCGAATGCTGGGAGCGTTGATGAATTTCAGTCCGCTCAAAAATGAACATGACAGACTGCTTATCAGAAAATTTATTTCTATTAGTCGAGCGACGCTCAAGGGTACTCTCGTTATCGGTTTGCTTCAGGGATTCTTGGGAGGTCTGACGTTTTGGATTGCAGGCGTTCCTTCTCCGGCTATCTGGGGTCTTGTGATGGCTCTGTGTTCGATTATTCCGATGTTTGGTTCCGGTCTCATCTGGTTGCCTACTGGTATTATTATGTTTTTCCTTGGAAATATTTGGCAGGGAGTATTTATTTTTGCCGTTGGTCTTGGTATTATCTCGACTATAGATAATATCCTCCGCCCAAAACTCGTAGGGCGAGATACAGAAATGCATCCACTTCTCGTACTGTTTTCGACGCTTGGAGGAATCGCATTGTTTGGACTTTCTGGTTTTATTATCGGACCTATTATTATTTCTCTTTTTCTGGCATTAGGAGAGATTTATATGTTTGAGTTTCGCGATCAACTGAAAGAATATAATTCTTAGCTTGTCACCGTCGCTCGCGAGTGAACGTGACGAGTAGGTGGTAGCCTCTTCGCTGTTTAGGAAGAATCAATAAAATTTTCTTTACAAGCTAACAAGCTATGCAAGAATGGTGGCAACATCTGCCTGAACTCATAAACCCGATTGCTTTCTCGATCGGTTTTATTTCATTTCATTGGTATGCACTCTTCTTTATTGGAGGGACTCTTGCTTCTTTATTTTTGGGAATTTTTCTTATTCGAAAAGGTGAATCCATACTGTCAGAAGAAGAGATGTTCGATATCTTTCTTTTTATTTTCATTGGAGCCTCTATTGGAGGACGAGTGGGATATGTCCTTTTTTATAATCTCGGTTTTTTTCTTGAATCGCCTCTTTCGATCTTCTCTCCGTATGATTTTCATTCAGGTGTTTGGACGGGTATTTCGGGCATGAGTTTTCACGGAGGATTGATTGGGGCAGGAATAGCGCTCTTTTTTTTCGTCCAAAAACAGAAGAATTCTGGAAAAAATATTGCTTTCTGGGAAACGTCTGATTTTCTTTCTCTTCTCGTTCCTGTGGCGATATTTTTTGGTCGATTGGGAAATTTTCTCAACGTGGAGTTATACGGAAGAGTGACAAGCGTCTCTTGGGGGATGTTTTTTCCAACCACTCTCGAATCAAATGAAGTTCTTCGTCATCCATCAGCTCTCTACGAAGCTTTCCTCGAAGGCATTGTTCTTTTTTTTGTTCTCTACTTTTTTCGAAAGAAAATGCCTTTCCTTGGATTATCGACCTGTCTCTTCCTTTTGGGTTACGCTATTGTTCGGTTTATAGGAGAATATTTTCGTGAGCCAGATTCTCAGATGGGATTTTTCTTGGGAGGCGCTTTTTCTTTTGGACAAGTTCTCTCATGTGTGATGATTATCGTCACTGCAGGTATTTTTTTCTGGCTTCGAAAGCAAAATCGTGCTATACTCATGGTACGATAGTAATTTATTTTTCTCGCGTGTATGTTTGATAAAAAAGCACTTATTTTCATTACTGGCACTATCATTTTGATCAGTGGATTCATATGGTGGGGAATAGCAGATGAGAAGAAGCAGTCAGTATCGATAGTGGATGATCCCAACGCTATTATCTATTATTATGGTGAAGGCTGTTCGCATTGTAAGGTAGTAAATGACTTTCTCGAGACTAATCCAGTCGTAGCAGAGAAAGTGAATTTTGAGAAAAAAGAAGTGTGGGGGAACAAAACCAATGCAAAAGAAATGGAGCGCAGAGCAAAAACATGTGATATAGCACCTGAGGGCATGGGAGTGCCATTTCTCTATGGCGGTGACGGAAAGTGCTATGTCGGAGAACCAGACGTCATTGGATTTTTCAAGACCAAGAGTGGTATAAATACTGATACTCCTGTCGAGACCAAAGAATAGTATTTCTTCAAAAAATCAGACCAATGAACCTGTCTGAGAAAATGCAGAATAAGTATACATAAAAATCAATGTCTTTTCCTTCAGATCAATCTTCAAAATATACCTACAAAAAGAGGAGTATGTCCGATGTTGTTTCATCGCGTCAACAATCAACTCCTTTCAAATCTATAACTCCCTCTGTTTCTTTGCAGAGGAATAGATTGCCGGTTTTTTCACAGAAGAAACGTGGTCTCGACGGTATTCGTACAGAACAAAAAGATTTTATACAGCAGTTAAAAAAACAATCTTTTCGAGACAGTCTCTGGCGTTTCTGGAGGAAAACGGAATTATATGCTCGTTTTGTGAAGCTGACTTTCGCTCGTTTTGTTCCTAATGTATCACCGCATAAAATGCTTTATGGATCGCTTATTGGCGGAGTAGCGTTTGGTGTTGTTTCTATGGGTTTTATTGAGCATTTTTTTGGACCAGGTGTGTTTGCTCGAACGTCGGGTTCTGAAGGAGTAATAACACAGATGGAAATCCCTGAAGAAACGATAGTAGACAAGACTATTTTTGATGCGAATGCTTCTTCTGACAAAAAAAGTAATACCTCTGATGTGTTCTTTGAATATTTCAATGAAGTGGCTGATGAGCAGTATAAGGACAATATTCGAGAAATGGTCAAAGGGTATCCTATTGAAGCGATGCTTCCCTACATATTTGAACAGGATCGTATGACTTCATCTTTTCTCATTGGTATTGCCAAGAAAGAAAGCAATTGGGGTAAACGTATCCCGGTTCTTGACGGTCAGGACTGTTTCAATTATTGGGGATATCGAGGAGTGAGACGACTCATGGGTACGGGCGGGCATACCTGTTTCAATAGTCGTCAGGATGCCGTACAAACTGTTGCTAAGCGTATCAATACTCTCACTCATTCAGAGGCACTCAATACTCCAGAAAAAATGATCATCTGGAAATGTGGATTCAGTTGTAGTGGACACAGCAGGGAAAGTGTCAAAAAATGGATTGCAGATGTCGATATGTACTTTAGTCTCGCTGGTGGCGATGAGGATGATATTCCTCTCGAATAGTACTGATTTTTTCATGAAAAATCCCTTATATGAGGGATTTTTTATTGTTTAGGATTGACGAAAACTGGAAAAAAGAGTAGTATGGGATTTACGTTGTTATAAGGTTTTTGTCATCTCTCTTGTTTAATAAAGAGAGCGCAAGGCCATAATTGTTAATACTGTTTCGGAGAAGCAATCTTATACTGTGATTGCAAAACAGGAACAGGTACTGTATGAAGATCTCTTTTGCCCCAAAGCATTACAAGAAACATCATTTACAGAAACCAACTTTTCTTCAAAACTTTTTTCCCACAAAAATAACCCTCCTTTTTATTGGAGTTTTCTTTATCTTGGGGATGTTGGGAACTTCTCTCATTTCTCGGTTCGCACTCGCAGATACGGCGTTAGAAGAATCATTACCATCTAACGAGGAACGTTGTTATTGGCAAGAAGACGTCGCAAGATTTTTTGCTCTTCAAGAAGGGAAACAGAATGCCTTGCAGACAAGTGTTCCTTGCGAAATACCATCTGTTCCTTCGTCTGTCGAGAATATAGAGGCAATGAAGCATCTCCCTGATAATGATCTCAGCGTGACTATTCGTGCGATAACAACTGGATATCCTATAGAAGTGATGATTCCGACTATTGCGACATTCGATCGCGAAATCGCAGCGCTCATCGTTGGTATTGCCAAGAAAGAGAGTAATTGGGGTAAACGTGTTCCTGTCGATAAATCAGGAAATGACTGTTTTAACTATTGGGGATACAAGGGTGTTGGTACACGTGGAATTGAAATGGGACATAGTTGTTTTGGAAGTCCTGAAGAAGCAGCGACCGTTGTCGGAAATCGTCTGAAACATCTGGTAGAACTTCGGAAAACGAGTGATCCAAAGAATATGATCATCTGGAAATGTGGCTCGAGCTGTGCTGGTCACAGTGATGAAAGTGTCAGAAAATGGATTGCAGATGTTTCTCTGTATTACAATCGTATAGCACTTCTTCCGGAGTAGAGGAATTTTTCTTGAAAAAATAACATCCGCCTTGGTATTTCTGGGGCGGATTTTTGTATGGTATACTGAAACAAGAAAAGAATATTTTTTGTTATCGTAAAATAAAAACTATGTCATTTGGTTTTGTTATTTCCATTGCTTTATTCGGATATTTTTTCAATGCTGTTGCGGCTCTCTTTGACAAATATCTCCTCGCCGATCGTATCAAAGCACCAGCAGTATATGCCTTCTATGTGGCAATGTTCAGTCTCTTTGCTCTTTTTTTTGTGCCATTTAAATTTGGTTTCTTTGGCTGGCAACCAACCCTCTTTGCTTTTTTTTCAGGTATTATTTTCCTTTACGCTTTAGTGGCTCTTTATACTGCATTCAAAAAGTATGAGGTTTCTCGTGTCGCTCCACTCGTCGGGACGGTGACCTCGATTACAGCTTTTTTCTTTGCTTTTTTTTCAGGAACTACTCTCGGGAGCACTATTTTTTTGGCCCTCGCTTTTTTGATCTTTGGCGGTTTGTTGATATCGTTTGATTTGCCTCTTAAAAAGAATGAACATATACCGTTTTTCCCTATTCTTTTAGCAGGTGTTGGTATCGGAATTTCCCTTATTCTTTTGAAGCAAGGATACGAAGAAAATAATTTCGTCAGTGGTCTTGTTTGGTCTCGTCTCGGTATTTTTGTCGGAGGAATAACACTTCTTTCTTTTGCTCCATTTCGTCACCAAATATTGGATCATTCTCAAGAAACAACCACTGATCCAGGTCGAGCACGCAAGACAGGAGTGTATTTTGTTTTGAGTAAGGTGTGTGCTGGCATCGGTTCGTTCTTGGTCGTGTATGCCATCTCTCGTGGGTCAGTGGCTCTTGTTCAGGCTCTTTCTGGAATGCAGTATCTTTTTCTTCTCCTCCTAGCGCTCCCATTATCACTTCGCTTCCCCGCATTATTTGATGAGAGATTATTTTTTTGGGATTGGTTCCAGAAAGGATGTGCTATCGTTCTTATCGGCATCGGATTGTGGCTTTCAGCACAGAGCGGGGTTACCTTACTTCTCTAATTGTTAGGAAAATGTGTATATGATTTCTTTTTTAAAAAGTATTGGAAAAGGATTGCTTCTGCTTACAGGTATACTCTTACTTGTCTTTGTGTATTTCAATTTGCCTGGGCAGACTGTTCGTGAGGATGCAAAGCTCGGCATGACTTTCTCATCACGGTATGCTACCGATCTCGGACTCGATTGGAAAGAAGTCTATCTTGCGTTACTTGATCAGGTCGGTGTGAAAAAACTTCGTCTGCCAGTGTACTGGGATCTCATAGAGCGTGAGAAAGGAGTATATGACTTTTCGGATGTCGATTGGCAAATAGCAGAAGCCAAAGCGCATCAAGCAAATGTCATTCTCACTATCGGACTGAAAGTTCCTCGTTGGCCAGAATGTCATATTCCAGAATGGGCCAATGAGAATGATGCCCTACGCAAACAAGGAATACTTCATTTTATTGGAAAAACTATCGAACGATACAAAGATGATCGAACAGTGATTAAGTGGCAGATTGAGAACGAACCATTCCTACCATTTGGTATTTGTCCTCCATTTGATGTACATTTTTTGGAACAAGAAGTAGCATTGGTCAAAACGCTCGATACTTCACGGCCAGTACTTCTGACTGATAGTGGAGAACTGTCACTTTGGTATGGTGCAGCGAGTCGAGGGGACGAATTCGGTACGACGATGTATCGTGATATTTATAGTAAAAAAGTGGGTGGATACTTCACTTATCCAGTAGGACCGAATTTTTTCCGTACCAAAGCATGGATAGTACGGACATTTGCCAAACAAGAGAATTTGATGGTCATAGAACTTCAGGCAGAACCGTGGGCATCAGGGTGGATCGCTGATATTCCTCTCGAAGAACAATATATCACGATGAATGCTCAAAAATTGAGAGAGAATGTCGAATATGCAAAACGCGTAGGCTTTCCTGAAATCTATCTGTGGGGCGGAGAATGGTGGTATTGGATGAAGGAAAAGAAAAATGCTCCCGAAGTATGGGAAACAGGAAAAGAACTCTTTCAAAATCAGAAGTAACAGATGTTTTAACGACTAGTAGAGATAGATAAATAGTTCTATTATCACTTTGAAATTCGGTTGTCAAAAGAATTTTTTCAGCATCCTTTCCACACTGACTGAGCAAGAGCTCTCAGATCGAAAAAAGAAGTTGTGATTGTGTAGATTGGGGACTGCTTTTTTCGTAATACTGAGAGCTCTTGTGAGCCTGCCTGTCGGCAGACAGGAGGTGGAACGATGATGAAAAATTGGCTTTTGATTACTGAATTTTGAACTGATTTCTTTTAAATCATACGAGCATTCACTTATTGATTGAGCAATAAAAAAATATGCAAGAACAACAGAAATGTGTGCTTATTATTCACAATGTCCGGAGTGCTCATAATGTAGGTTCTCTTTTTCGTACTGCAGATGGAGCTGGAATAGATTATATTTTTCTTACAGGATATACTCCAAAGCCATCAAAGAAATCTTCAGTCTTTACGACCAAAGCCGAGAAAGAATTAACAAAGACAGCACTCGGAGCAGAAGAGAGTGTACCTTGGAAGAAATCATCGTCACTTAGTGCAGTCTTGGCCACACTTCGTGAGGAAGGATATGAAATCGTGGCACTCGAACAATCTTCAAAAAGTGTGAATTATAAGGCATATATACCAAAAGAAAAAGTCGCTTTGATCGTCGGAAATGAAGTTCTTGGAGTGGATATAAAGATTCTGAAACAGTGCGATGTCATACTCGAAATCCCGATGTGGGGAAAGAAAAATTCTCTCAATGTTTCGGTGGCAGGAGGTATTGCGCTTTACCATATATCAAGTATACTGAGAGGGTAAAAGATTCTCTTATATAAAAAATAAAAAAAGTATGTTGAAAAAAACACAAGCACTTCTCTTGGTTGGAATGTTTTCTCTTGTCAGTGTAAGTATCGTTTTGGCTGACAAAGATCAAGAAAATGATAATAACAACGAAAACGCGATATCTTTTACGCTTGAAAAAAAGATAGAAGAGTTCAAATCAGAAACAATCAAAAAAATAGAAGAGAAAAAAACTCAAAATGAGCAAAAGACTGAAAAGATAAAAAAACAGGATGAAAAAACAGTTCAAGAAATTGCAAAAACGGTTCAAAAGTCAGAGACAACTATAGCTCAGAATAAACAAGAACCGAAGAAAGTAGATATCATTACAAAAACAGAACCTACCGTGAAGAAAGTAGAGTATTATGTGACGCCTACGAAGAAAGAAAAAGAGAATCCCTCGGAAACAAAGCAAGAAGAAATAAAATCTCAAGAGGTAACATCAGAAAAAATCCAATCTACAGACACAAAACAGAAAGAGGATCAATCTCGAGAAATAAAGAAAGAAGAGCGTGCATCCTCTGCTTCGAGCGTAATTATCCCAACATATGTCGGTACCGCAGAGAAGAAGGATGATGGTGATTTCAAACTGACTGTCGATGCCAATGATACATTGCCAAATGGTTCATATGATCTCAAAACGAAACTGTATCAAGAAGACGGCACGATAATCGAAGGGAAGAAAAAAACAATTGCGATAGAAAATCCTGTCCAGACTATTACTTTAGAGGATAAGAAAAAATTTAAGAATTCAGAAGCGGATACGGATAGTGACGGTGTTCCTGACAAAGAAGAAATTCGTCTCAATACGAATCCTCTTCTCGCTGACTCCGATGGTGATGGATTTCTCGATGGTGATGAACTCAAAAACGGATTTAATCCTCTCATCTTTTCTCCCGGAGACAAGAGTGATAAGGTAGCCTTTGAATCACCAAAAAAAGGAGAAACAATCGTGAAAAATGTTACAGAAAATGGAGTCTCTACTCCTGTTGAAGAAACAAAGCAAGTGATCACTGAAACTCGTTTCGCCGTCAATACAATACAGATAGTCACTGTCACAAATGCTGATACAAAAAACGGAGATACGAAGAATACAGACGCCGTCAAAAAAGAATCTACCAAGAAGACAACTCGTTTTTCTGGGAAAGCTCTGCCAAATATCTTCGTAACACTCTATATCTTTAGTGATCCGATTGTCGTAACAGTTAAGACGGATGCCGATGGCAATTGGTCGTATGATCTCGACAAAGAAATTCCTGATGGCAATCATGAAGTGTATGTCGCAGTGACTGACAATGTTGGTAAGATTACTTCTCAGAGTCGCGCGCTCCCGTTCGTCAAGACTGCTGATGCTATCGCCATCCAACCAGCTCAGGCTTCTGCTACAGAAACAGCAGAGAACGCTACTCCTCTCGAAAAATCCAAGACACAGCTCTGGTTTACTGTATTTGTGATTATGACGTCCTGTATCGGTGTCGCTCTCGTGTTCATAGGTCGTCGATCATCTTTCATCAAATAAAAAAGAGAAAAGATGTTGCTCCAATCGCTCCGGAAAGGAATAGAATTCATCAAGAAAAATCCGACGATTCTTTATTCGATTGTGCTTATTGTTGTCATTACTGTGGCTTTGTTTGGCAACAGCTATTATTCCTTGAAGAAATTCCAGGATACGACGGACGCTCTTCTCAAAAGCAAAGCTATTTTAGCAGAGAATGTTTTCCGTGTTCTCGGAAATGATCTCTTCTCAGATCAGGGAGTATTGCAGAAGAGAATTGATCAGGTACAAACAGAGAACAAAGATGTATCAGAAATCGTTATCTTGACAAGGGATTCCGACGAATCTTCTTTTGTCACCCGAGCTTCGACAAATCATGAATCTATCGGCAAACCGATTGATAGAGCGATGACGCCATATCTCCTCCCGTGGCAAGATGAAAATATCACGTTGGCATTTTTGACCAATGAAGATGGGAATCGTTATTGGAATGTGGTGAAGAAAATTACTGATGAAGAAGGACATGGACTCGGCCTCATCGTTTTCCAGCTTTCGATTCAATCGCATGATGCGTATGTCAGGAAAGCAATTTTTCAATCGTATCTCGTGCTCGGAGTCTCACTCTTTTTTGTACTTCTCCTTTTGGGAAATCATATGCGATTCTTCTACTACGCACTCCGTGTGACGAAGCTCGAAGAAGTGGATCATATGAAGGACGATTTTATTTCCATGGCGAGTCATGAGCTCAAAACGCCGATCACTGTTCTTCGTGGATATGTCGATCTTCTGAAAGGGGATATAAACGCTCCAACGACTGATGCGTCAAAAAAACAATCGATGGATTATTTGGAAAATATGGACGGATCTCTTCTTCGTCTTAATGACCTTGTAGAAGATATTTTGAATGTTTCTCGGTTGGAGCAGAACCGTCTTCCTATTACTCTCAAGTCCGTTGACTTGAAACCGATTTTTATTGAAATTACATCACAATTTTCCTTGTTGGCAAAAAATAAAGGATTAGAATTTCACTCCGAACCTCTCTATCCTCTCGTTGTTTCTGCTGACGCAGAACGCCTCAAGCAAATACTTGTGAATCTCGTGGGTAATGCTGTGAAATACACACTCAAGGGAAGTGTCACTCTTTCGGTGAAAGAAGAAGGGAAAGATACTATTCTTATCACCGTTGCTGATACCGGTCTCGGTATATCAGCTGAAGGCATTGAGCATCTTTTTTCAAAATTCTATCGTGTGAAAACCGATGAGACATCCAAGATTTCTGGTACGGGTCTCGGGCTCTGGATCTCGCGTGAGATTGCAAGGCAGATGGGTGGAGATATTACTGTCGAGAGTATAGAGGGGGTAGGTTCGCATTTTAATCTTCATCTGAAAAAATTTGTTGAAAAAGTATAATTATGACAAAAAAAAATAAGATTGCTATTTTTGATATTGACGGGACCATTTTTCGAAAGAATCTCCATTTTGAACTCATCAGCGAATTGTCTTGGATGGGTATATTTTCTGTTGAGGCAAGAGACAAACTCATTGGAATATATGCAAATTGGTTGCAACACGAGGGAACATATGAAGACTATCGAAAAGCGCTCGTCGAGCTCTATTCTCTCCACATCAAAGGGTGTACACAGAAAGAAGTATTCAAAGCGTGTCAGGCACTCGTTCCTTTCCATGCCAAACGCACCTATATTTTTGCAGAAAAATTGATGCAAAAATTACGCAAAGAGGGATACCATCTCATCGCTGTTTCGGGTTCTCCGATAGAAGTGGTAGAGGAATACAATCGTCAATATCTGAAATTTGACAACGTATTCGGAAGTGTCTATGCTCTTGATGAAGAAGGAAAATATACAGGAGAAGCATCGTTCGAACCATCGAGAAATAAGGGTCAAGTAGTAGAACAATATGTCTACGAACATAAACTCACCTTCAAAGACTCGTTTGGTATAGGAGACACAGAGTCTGACGGGAGCTTTCTTCGGCTCGTGGACAACCCAATTGCTTTCAATCCGAACCAAAACTTGGAAAAAATGGCAGAGAAAGAACAGTGGCGAGTAGTAGTAGAGAAGAAAGATGTCGTTTATGAAGTAGATCAGAAATGTTTTAAAAAATTGAAACTATGAACTTAAATGCTAGTCTTGACAATTTCATCAAAAAAACGCTGTGGCTATGGTTGCCATTCTATGCTTTTTTTGAGCTGATCAAGGAACTCGGAGAACGTTCACATAAAAAGTGATATGAATCGTACTCGAATACTGACTATTTTTTTTCGTGGAATAACACTCCTTTTGTGGATGGGTGTTATTTTCTTTTTTTCTTCTCTTTCTGGAAATCCACAGAGTACTGAGATGCCACTTTCTTTTTATATTGAACGCAAGGGTGCCCATATCGTAGAATATATGATACTGTGTTTACTCGCGATTCGTTTTTTCTCAGCTGTTTCGTCACGAAGAGTCTTTCCGACCGTGTTTCTTGTGGCATTTGTTTTTTCGATAATGTACGGTATTTCTGACGAGTTTCATCAATCGTTTGTGCCATATCGTGGCCCCAAGTTGACCGATGTCCTTATTGATGCGAGTGGAGCCCTTCTCGGGTGCATATTTTCGTATGTGTTTTATCGATTTAGAAATGGCTCTGATAAAGTAAAAAAATGAATAAAATGCGGAAAATTGTCGTTTCCGTATATTGACAAAAATGGTTTTATCAGCTATACTAAGGGAGTAAAGTTATGCAGGCATGGAAGTTCGCTCGTCGCGGACTTTTTTTGTTGAAAGAGCATTAATCGTTAATTCAGTAGCAATTATTATGGCCAAGAAAAAACAAGTATTAGTAGAAGAAGAAACCAAAGAATCGACAGATGAGGCCAGTCTCTCTGGTCGTTTGGGTGAGTTCGGAAGTGCGGTGATGCAGATCGCCGAAGAAAAAGGCATTTCCAAAGAACGCGTACTCGAAGTTGTTGAAGCTGCTTTGTCAGCCGCATACAAGAAAGATTATGGAAAAAAAGGTCAAGTGATCAAGGCTGTTTTTGATGAAGTCAAGAAAGAAGCCAATTTCTTTCTGGTCAAAGAAGCTGTAGATGAAACAACACGTGAATTTATCGAAGAGACAGAGGTGTCTGAAACAGGAGATGTATCGGAAGAAAGAAAGGAAGAAATAAATAATGATGAAGATCGCTTACCACGATTCAATGTAGAACGAGATATTCTTCTTTCTGAAGCAAAGAAATTGAAAAAAGGTATCGCACTTGGAGAGACTATTGAACTTCCTCTTGAGAGTCATGATCAGTTTGGTCGCGTCGCTGCGCAGACAGCCAAGCAGGTGATTATTCAACGTATCCGTGAAGCGGAGCGTGAATCGATGTTTATCGAATACAAAGAGAAAGAAGGTCAAGTCGTGAATGGCGTTGTTCAGCGTGTCGAAGGACGCAATGTTTTTGTTGATCTTGGAAAATCTATCGGCATTCTTTTTCCTTCCGAACAAATAGAAGGAGAATCATATCGAGCCGGCCAACATTTGAAAGTGTTTCTTGTTCGTGTCGAATCTGATACAAAAGGACCAGGACTCCTCCTTTCTCGTGCACATCCTGAGATGGTCCGTCATCTTTTCTCTTTGGAAGTGCCAGAAATATTCACGGGTACCGTACAGGTGAAAGCCGTCTCTCGTGAAGCTGGTTCTCGTACCAAAATTGCCGTGTTCTCTGATGAAGAAGGAGTGGATCCGATCGGTTCGTGTGTCGGACAGAAAGGGACACGCGTACAATCCATCATTGATGAACTCGGTGGTGAAAAAATTGATATCATCGAATGGAATGAAAATACAGAAAAATTCATCAGCGCAGCTCTTGCTCCTGCCAAGGTACTGTCTGTCAATCTGATCGAAGAAGAGAAAAAAGCGATTGTCAAAGTTCCGAATGATCAGCTCTCTCTTGCTATCGGTAAACGTGGACAGAATGTCCGTCTCGCAGCCAAGCTCACGGGGTGGAAAATCGATGTGACGAGTGACACAGAAGACGAAAAATCAGCAGAAGAAGAAAAAGGAGAGAATACAGAAGAATCAATTATCGCATAACAAACGTATAATACGTCTAACAAACACGTTTATGAACATGTGGCATGAAATCAGTGCGGGAAATGATATTCCAAATATCATCAATGTCATTATCGAATGTCCCAAAGGCACCAAGAATAAATACGAGATCGACAAGGAGACTGGTCTTATTAAGCTCGATCGTGCAATGAAGAGTTCTCAGGACTACCCGTTTGATTATGGTTTTGTTCCACAGAGCCTCTGGGATGATGGTGATGCTCTTGACGTTGTGCTTTTAACGACGAATCCACTCTATCCAGGTATCCTCGTTGAAGCTCGACCAGTCGGTATTATGACGATGATTGATTGTGGAGAAGGTGATGATAAAATTATTGCTGTACCGAAAAGCGATCCACGTTTTGATGAGATCAAAAACTTGAGTGATGTGAACAAGCATACCCTCAAAGAAATGCAACATTTTTTTGAAACATACAAATCTATTGATGGCAAGAAGGTGGTTATCAAAGGATTTCACGGGAAGAAAGAGGCTCTTCTCGCTGTGAAAAAAGGTCTCAAAATGTATCGTGATAAGTTCCCGAAAAAGTAAGGAATAGAGAAGAATGTTAATAGGTTTGAATTATTATATCGTATGCAAGTAACTGTAAAAAAACTTCCAGAATCAAAAGTCGAAATGTCCGTAGTCATACCGTGGGAAGAATGGCAAGGAGAGATGGATCATGCCGCAGAACATCTCGGAAAAGATGTGAAAGTAGCTGGTTTTCGACCAGGAAAAGTACCCCGTGATGTAATCGAGAAGCGTTTTGGCAAGGAGGCACTACTCATGGAAACGGTGTCTCATGTCGTCGACCATTCGTATCCGAAGGCACTTGCAGAAAACAAAGTGAATGCTATTGGCCGTCCAGAAGTGAAACTCGGGAAAACAATACTCGGTGAGTCACTCGAATACAGCGTGATCACTGTAGTGATGCCAGAAGTAACCCTCAAAGAATGGAAGAGTGGTGTGAAAAAGATCAATGCTCAATTTGCAAAAAAAGAAGCAACTGTCCCTGAGGAAGAGATCGATAAAGAATTGACGAAGTTGGCTGATATGCGAGCGAAACTCGTAACGGTCAATCGTCCCGCAGAGACAGGCGACAATGTATTAGTAGATTTTTCTGTTTTGCAGAACGGTGTTTTGATTGAAAACGGAAAAAGCGAAAAACACCCACTCGTATTAGGAAAAGGAGTCTTCATCCCTGGATTTGAAGAACAGATTCTTGGCATGAAAGAAAATGAAGAAAAGACTTTTGAATTGACCTTTCCTGCTGAATATCATGCAAAACATCTTGCTGGAAAACCAGCAACATTTGAAGTGAAACTCGGAGTCGTACAAGAACGACAGATACCGACAGTTGATGACACATTCGCTTCGGGATTGGGCGCTTTTGAATCATTGGAGAAATTGAAAGAAAGTATGCGCCAAGGAATGCTCGAAGAAGCAAAGAAAAAACAACAAGAAGAACATCGAGCCCATATTCTCGATAGTTTGGTAGAGCAATCGTCATTGGAATATCCATCCATTCTCGTTGAGGAAGAACAATCACGGATGGTACGTGAATTCCAGACACAAGTAGAATCCATGGGTATGAATTTCGCGGACTATATGGCGCAGATGAAGAAAACAGAAGATGAGATGAAAAAAGAATGGGAACCGCAAGCGAAGAAGCGTCTTGCTGCACACCTTATTCTCCTTTCGCTTGCTGAGACGCAGGAAATCGAAGTGGATAGTCAGACTATCGAAGAAGAAATGAACAAAACGTTGCAATCTTATCGCAACATCAAAGACATCGAAAAGAATATCGATATGGAACGTCTCTATACCGCTATTCAGGGACAATTACGTAATGAAAAAGTATTTGAATTTCTCGAAAAAATATAAAATCAGATACAAGATGCATGATAATTGATGCAAGATGAAGAGGAATCAAGACACACGATGTATGATGATGAATGAGGTTTTATTCTGATTTTTCATCACTTATCTATTATCGCTTATCCGTTATCTTCTTACTCATATGAAGAATCAATATCTTGTTCCGATGGTTATCGAAAAGACGAGCTCTGGTGAACGGGCCTACGATATTTATTCTCGTCTTCTCAAAGACCGGATTATTTTTATCGGATCGCCGATAGATGATGACCTCGCCAATACAGTGATTGCTCAATTGCTTTTTCTTGATTCTCAGAACGCCAAAGAAGATATCAAGATGTATATCAATTCTCCTGGAGGATCAGTTTCTTCGGCACTTGCTATCTATGATACGATGCAGTATGTCTCATCTGATATACAGACGATTTGTGTCGGTATGGCTGCTTCAGCCGCAGCACTTCTTCTGGCTTCAGGAAAGAAGGGGAAACGTATGGCTTTGCCAAACAGTGAAGTGATGATTCACCAAGTACTCGGAGGAACATCTGGTCAGGCGACGGATATTGATATTCATGCCAAACATATTTTAAAGACGCGTGATCGTCTCAATAAGATACTCGCGAAGCATACTGGACAGAAACTTCATAAAATCGAAATCGACACAGAGCGTGATTATTTTATGAGTGCTGAAGAAGCCTGTAAATATGGTATTGTTGATAAAGTGATACAATAAACAGAAAGTGGATAAACAAGAAATAAAGAATTTTAAAAAATGAGTCCATGTGGACTCATTTTTTGTTGGCTGTTAATTGTTTTTTTGCTGCTTGTCTGTTTATTCAAGTATCGAGAGGAGGCTATTCCCGTTCATTTCTTGAGGTTTCTCTAACCCCATAATATCAAGTACTGTTGGAGCAACATCAGAAAGGAGTCCATTGACTTCATTTTGCTCACGCATCATTATCTCGGATGTTTTCTCACGATGATTATCAGGAGTGATATACCAGAGTGGAATAGGATTGGTAGAATGTTCGGTATCCATTTCTCCTGTCGCTACTTTCTTGAGTTCCTCGACATTGCCATGATCAGCAGTCATAAGTATAGCTCCTCCGATACTCAAGACCGCTGGTATGAGGATAGAAAGACTTTTATCGGTTGCTTCGACGGCTTGTATAGAAGCCACTTCGTTACCAGTGTGTGCGACCATATCTGGATTGGCGTAGTTGACGAGAATAAAATCATAGCGATTTTCTTTGAGAGAAGACACGATCGTTTCAGTGATTTTTGGAGAGCTCATTTCTGGTATCTCATCGAAATGTGAAACATCGGGAGAGGGGATGAGGAGTCTGTCTTCTCCGGGAAAAGCTTTTTCTTTTCCTCCATTGAAAAAGTATGTCACGTGAGCATACTTTTCTGTTTCAGCGACACGGAGCTGCGTCTTCCCTCCGAGACTCAATTCTTCGCCGAGACAATGATTGACATCTTCTGGCGGAAAAGCAACAGAAACTGGGAGTCCGTTTTCATATTCGGTGAGTGTTATAAAAGCGATATCAAGAAATGTGCGTTCGAATCCTTCGAACTGTGGGAGAGCAAAGGCCTGAGTGAGTTCGCGAGCGCGATCTTCCCGGAAGTTGAAGAAAATAACGGCATCATTGTTTTCAATGAGCGCAATTGGTTTCCCATTTTCTGCCATATTGATAGGTTCGATATACTCATCAGAGAGATTTTTTGCGTATGCTTTTTCAAAGACAAGCGGTGGTTCGGGCTCAGTAAGCTCTGTTCCTTCCGTCAACATTCGATACGTCTTTTCGATACGATCCCAGTTGTTGTTTCGATCCATAGAGAAATTTCGTCCAGAGAGACTGGCAATTTTTCCTATACCGATGAGACGGGTTGTGCGCTCGAGCTCTTTGAGTTGTTGCATACCAGCGTTGGGAGCAGAATCTCGGCCATCGGTAAAAGCATGGATATACACTTCCTCCATATTCTCGTTTTTAGCGAGACGAAGGAGTGCCATGATATGATCTTTGTGGGAATGGACAGATCCAGAACTCACCAGTCCCATAATATGGAGCTTCCCTTTTTTTTCTTTGGCGAATTGGAGTGTTTTGAGGAGCGTCTCGTTTTTATAGAAACTACCATCTTGGATAGCGAGAGAAATACGCGGGAGGTTCTGATAGAGCACTCTCCCGGCCCCCATCGTCATGTGTCCGACTTCGCTATTGCCAGCAGTATTCCACGGAAGACCGACAGAAATCCCCGAAGCCTGAAGAGTGGTCATCGGGTAGAAACGATTGAGTTTGTCGAATGTCGGCAGTGTCGCCTCACGAATAGGGTTTCCGACGGTATTGTTGCTTATTCCCCAGCCATCCAGAACGATAAGTACGAGCGGTTTATACATTTTATTTTTCTTTCAAAATTAGGAGATGATAGTACTTCTTCTATCATATCATCCTTCTCCTTTTGACAAAAGGCTCTGACACGACTATGATGGATGTACGGTATTAATCGTTTATCCATTGCTTCAATCGATAGTCAAAGAAAGAAGAACGATACAACAGAAGAGCTTTATGTTAGAACATTATTTGACACATTACGCATCTTTTTTCACTCTCGTCACAACGAAAGAGTGATTTTTTGTATCTTTTTCCATACTATTGATTGCTCGCATTCTTTTATTTTATGAGTGCAGTATATTTTATTCTTGCCCTAGCTATGCTTGTGGTGGGAACTGTCGTGGGGTATGTCGTGAGAAAGAATATTGCCAAAGGGCAATTGTCTACCGCAGAAGGGCAAGCTGAGAAAATGCTTGCTGAAGCGCAGACAACGGTAAAAGAAATCACTATCGAAGCAAAGAATAAGGCTGTCGAAATCCTCGAGGAAGCCAAGAAAAATGAAAAAGTACGAGAAGCAAAACTCGTTCTTCAGGAAGAGCGTATCGAGAAGCGGGAAGTGCAAACCGAAAAAGGTCTCCAAGACATCGATACTGAAAAGCGTCGTCTGATGCAAAAGGCTGATGAAATACGTGCTATTCGTGAAGAGACAGAGAAACTTCGTCAAGAAGAAATGACACGTCTCGAGAAACTCTCGCAACTTTCCAAAGAAGAAGCTGAGAAAAAACTTTTTGCATTGGCAGAAGAAGAGAGTGCGGATGCTCTCGTAAAACGTATGTCTAAACTCGAAAACGAAAGTCATGAAGAGTTGGAAACACGTTCACTCAATATTATGGCAACCGTGATTCATAAATATGCGAGATCGCATGTCTCTGAATTCACGACAACGACCGTCACTATTCCTTCCGATGAAGTCAAAGGAAAAATCATTGGAAAGGAAGGTCGTAATATTCGCGCACTTGAGAAGGAAACTGGAGTGGAGCTCATTGTCGATGATACTCCAGAAACGGTTATCATTTCCGGATTTGATCCTGTTCGTCGAGAGATCGCTCGTATTGCTCTTGAGAAACTCGTTTCTGATGGACGTATTCATCCGGCACGTATCGAAGAGGCAGTAGAAGAGGCGAAGAAAGAGCTCGATAAGAAAATCAAGGAAGCTGGAGAGACTGCTGCCTATGATGCGGGTATTGCTGGACTGCATCCAAAACTCCTTTATATCCTCGGACGCCTCCGTTATCGCTATAGTTATAAACAAAATGTCCTCCTTCATTCTCTCGAAGTTTCCTATATTGCAGGAGCGCTCGCAGCGGAGCTCGGACTCGACGTCACATGTGCCAAGAAGGCTGGACTGCTCCATGACATTGGTAAAGCAGTAGATCATGAAATCGAAGGAACGCATGTCAAAATCGGTATGCGTATTCTCGAGAAGTTTGGTATCGGACAGAATGTCATCGATGCGATGAAATGTCATCATGACGAATATCCGCATCAGACGACAGAATCATTTATTGTGACAGCTGCTGATGCTATCTCTGCATCACGACCAGGTGCTCGCAAAGAAACAGCAGAAAAATATATCAAGCGACTCGAAGAATTGGAAGTGCTCATCAACACCTTTCCAGAAGTGGAAAAATCGTATGCTATTCAGGCGGGACGTGAAGTACGTATCTTTGTGAATCCAGAAAAAACAGATGATTTGAGTGCAATGAAGCTCGCACGAGACATTGCAAAACGTATTGAAGAAGAATTGAAGTACCCAGGAGAAATCAAGGTAAATGTGTTTCGCGAGACGCGCGCAATAGAATATGCAAGATAATAATGGCTTAGATAAGTCATAGATATGAGAAAAGGCTTGCCTATTGCATTCTTCAAAATAATGGCTTAGAATAAAGAACAGGAGTTAAATAATGTGCATTTTCTGTTCATCATCTGTGTTTCGAAAAATGATGAGTGGAAAGTCTCAACTAGAAAGGCGGTGAAAACTATGAAGAATATAAACAAAGATACGCTCGTCCACTCCATTATGGAAAAGACTGAGTTCTCGAAAAAAGATGTAGAAGCGATGCTCGAATGTTTGCTCGATGAAGTGACTGCAGAACTTTCGAAAGGAAACAAAGTAACGCTCACCGGTTTTGGTACATTCAAAGTTTCGAATCGTGCTGCTCGTGAAGGTATCAATCCTCAAACCAAAGCGAAGATCACTATTCCAGCAATGACCGTTCCAAAGTTCACCGCTGGTAAAACTTTGAAAGAAGCTGTAAGATAAAGATGCATATCAGAGACACTTCTTGGTAAGTACTCTGATAGAAAAAGATAGGGCTACAACCCGTCTCCGATTGGGTAGACGGGTTGTAGCTTGTAGCATAGAGCAGCAACCGTATTCGGAGCATAGTATAGTGGTAGTACGCGTGCCTTGGGCGCACGTAGTCTCGGTTCGATTCCGAGTGCTCCGACCATAATTTTATTCCTTGTATGGAATGATGAAAAAAATAGTGACAATCGGAGGGGGAACGGGGAGTTTCACTCTTCTTTCTGGTTTGAAAAAATACCCGATTGAACTCTCTGCTATCGTATCAATGGCCGATGATGGAGGATCGACCGGAGTGCTCCGTGATGAGCTCGGAGTACTCCCTCCAGGAGATGTTCGTCAGTGTCTCGTTGCACTCTCTGATTCATCGGAGATGCTTCGAACGCTGATGAACTATCGTTTTGAAGAAGGCGGTCTATCTGGTCATAGTTTTGGAAACTTGCTTCTTTCGGCACTTGAGAAAGTGACGGGAAGTTTCAGTGAGGGTGTCGGAGAAGCGGCGAAAATACTCAATGTGAAAGGAGAGGTGATACCAGTCACGGACATCGACACAAAACTTTTCATGAAACTGAAAAACGATGGATTGCTCCAGGGGGAAAATGAGATCAATCATAATTTCGAAATGCAAAAACGAGGGATAGAAAAAATATATCTCTCTCCTCGTGCCAAAGCAAATCCAAGAGCGATCGAGAAAATACTCTCGGCTGATCTCATTGTGATGGGACCAGGCAATCATTATTGTTCTATTCTTCCCAATCTTTTGGTATCTGGTATTCCAGAAGCGATACGGAAATCTCAGGCAAAAGTAGTCTACAATTGTAACCTAGTGAACAAAAAAGGTCAGACTGATGGGTTCACTCTGGATGATTATATCGATGCGATAGAGAAATATATCGGAAAGGGGAAAGTAGATTTTGTGACGTACAATACGGGAAAACCAAGCCAGGCACTTCTCAAAAAATATGAACGAGAAAATGAGATTGTATCTTTCGATAAAAAAGCTCGAAAAGAACGTCCCTATAGAGTGATTCAGTCAGATTTTCTCAGCGCTGAAAAAGTGCGTTTTGCTCGAGGTGATACGATTGCTCGTACACGTTCTTTTATTCGTCATGATACCGAAAAGATTGGCAAGGTACTCATGATGCTTCTAGAACTCTCCGAATACGAAAACATATTGAACGATATCGTCTGAATAGAAAATATTCTTTCTGAGGAGAATGAAGAAGAACTCTTCAAAAGAATTTTTTCAGCATCCTTTCCACACTGACTGAGCAAGAGCTCTCAGATCGAAAAAAGAAGTTGTGATTGTGTAGATTGGAGACTGCTTTTTTCGTAATACTGAGAGCTCTTGTGAGAGGTGGAACGATGATGAAAAATTGGCTTTTGAAGGGTTCTTTACGGTAATAGATCTCTTCACAAAACAAAAACAGCGGAAAGAAGCTTTGACAAGGACTGTAAAAAAAGGTAGACTGAGAAGGAAATTAAAGAGTAAAAAGTCTTTTTTATGCAAGGATCTACCATCACACTCAAAGAAATACGCGATGTCGCCGACGGCACACGCCTTTTTGTTTTTGACAAACCGGAAGGATATGTGTTCAAGGCTGGTCAGTACGTCGCAATGGAAGTGCCAAAAATGGACGAAATCGAGACAGACAAACGAGGATTGGTGCGATCGCTCTCACTTTCTTCTGCACCTTTTGAATCAGAATTATACTTTGCTATGCGTCATGGCGAGAGTTCTTTCAAGCAAACATGTTGGAAACTCGAACCAGGGAATACCGTTGTTATTACGAAAGCTGTAGGATTTTTCGTTCTTCCAGAAGCTGATACTCGACCGATTGTCTTTCTTGCAGGTGGTATCGGAGTGACACCAGTACGAAGTATCTTGAAACAAGCAGAATACGAAAAAAGCGAAAGAAATTTTATTTTCCTGTATTCTAATCGTTTTACGAAAGATGCTGCTTTTGATGAAGAGATGAAACAGATACAACTTCCTCATTATCGATACGTGACAGTACTTAGTCGCTCGGAAGATCCTTGTGCTCCTGAAAATGATGAAAGAGGTTATATTTGTGAGGAAACAATCAAAAAATATATACAAGATATCCCGAATTGTTTGTATTATATTGTCGGATCACCACAATTCAGTGAAGCGATAGAAAAAACATTGATAGATTTAGGAATACCGAAAGAACAATGTCACATGGATCCGTTTACGGGTCTCCGAGTCAATGCTGTTGTTGCAGAGAATAAATAGTTTTTTTCAAACGGAGAAGAAATTTTCTTCTCCAAATAAGCGGGTGTCGTATAACGGCTATTATATCAGCCTTCCAAGCTGAGGACGAGGGTTCGACTCCCTCTACCCGCTCATAAGAATCAAAAGACCTGAATTTCTTCAGGTCTTTTGATTTTTTCTGGGTAGAGGGAGGAGAAGGGCGTGAGTCGAATACGAGCGAGCGAGTATTCTGTGTGTAGCGCCCAGGCTCCGCGTCGGAGCGCGGAGGACTCCCTCTACCCGCTCTAGTAAAGTAAAAAGAATGGCCTCGTGTCATTCTTTTTACTTTTTCAATACAGAAATGCTATAAGAAGTGTAATAAACAAAAATTGGACAGATGAGGGAGAGTAGATTATTGTTGATTTGGTACTTTTGCCAATTTTTTTATGGAGGTTTGCTATGATTATGCCGCATGGTATTATCCGTTTTTCTGATTCCGAAGGAGGGAATCAGAAAATGACTACTGTTATCTCTGTCACCGCAAATGAAATTGTGGTTGCCGAGAATAAATCGGCGAACGGACTAGCAACAATCAAAAATCGTGGTAATCGTTTTGCATATCTACTTTTCGGAGCAACACACGGACGTGATTCTGTGTCCAATCTCCAGTTGTTTCACAGTGGCAGATGGAGCAATCCTCTTCTGCCAGAAGATACGGTTTCTTTCTTATGAGAGAGCCTACTACTTTCACAATGAATTTCAACCTGCGTCAGCGAACGCAGTGTCAGTTGTTGAAATTTAGCCTGCTGAGTGTTGAAGGTACGTCCAAAAAATTGGAAACGGCCTTTTTATTTTTTAAAATAATGTGAAGGGCATGATTCAAAACCTCTCTTGCCAAAAGAGGAAATGTCTGGTACGATGTGCATACAACTGAGAAAGACCGACGTCTCTCCCGCCCCGCAGGCTCTGAGTTTTTATCGAAGAGTTATTGCGAGGACTAGGAGCGACACATCCCCACAAGGTAGGTTTTCTCTCTGTTGGGGTATTTTTTTATTTATAATCCATTTAAGAAGTTGCAGTTGTTAAGCTAAAAAGCTACCAGCTCATAAATTTAAGACTATGATCGAATACGAATTGTATTATCTCGTTGGTGAGTCAAAAGAAAGTGAATTGCCGAGAATCAAAGAAGTAGTGGAAAAAATCGTTACTTCCGAAGGCGGTGTATTTCTGACACCTACGACAGAAGAGAAGCGCAAGATGGCCTATGAGATCAAGAAAGAAACTCGTGGTATCTATATCGCTCGTCGTTTCACTCTCCCTGATAAAGATGAGTTTGAAGCAAGTGGAAAAGAAGTCGCTCTTATTCATCCGCTGACTGCTATCACTCGCGCACTTCAACTCTCCAAAGACGTTTTGCGTTCTATTGTCATCTCTGCCAAAGAACTTCCAGAACTCAAAGCTATTCCACGTGTTGAAAAACCGAAAGTAGAAAGTCGTGGAGGTCGTTATGAAAAACGTGGAGCCGTCCGTCCGATGCCGAACGCACCTATCGCTCCGAAAGAAGATGCTAAACCAGTGAGCAACGAACAGATTGATGATCAATTGAAAGCTAAACTTGATATCTAATACATTTTTTCTTACATCATTAATAAAAAAAGTATGAACGTCAACAAAGTAGTCCTCGTCGGTCGCGTCACTCGTGATCCAGAAATGAGAACCACACCGACAGGTCAGTCAGTCGCTACACTGTCTATTGCTACGAATAACTTCTGGACGGACAAGAGTGGAACCAAACAAGAGAAAACAGAGTTTCACAATGTCGTGCTCTGGGGTCGTCTTGCAGAGATTGCTGGACAGTATCTGACCAAGGGACAAGAATGTTTCATCGAAGGACGTCTCCAAACGAGAGAATATACCGCCAAGGATGGAACAACTCGTCGCACGACAGAAATCATCGGTGAAAATATGCAACTCGGGAGTCGTGCGAGTGGTCAAGGATCATCTCAGGGAACGAATGCTCCTCGCAGTACTGCTCCGACACAAAGACCAAATACTCCACAGTCGCGTGCTCAAGCGCCAGCACCTATCGAAGAAGAAATTCCGACTATCAATCTCGATGATGAGAGAGATGAGATCAAGATAGAAGACGTGCCATTCTAAAGAAGATGCAAGATGTCTGATAAGAGATACAAGATGAAAAGCGTTGAAAGATCTCGATTTTCTATCACTTATCCATTATCTTTCCCTTTCTATCACTTATCCTCTTCTTCAAACCAATCATCCTCTGCATATATCATGTATCAATCATCACTTATCCGTTAATCCTTACAACACTATGGAAGCAGCAATGAGTAAAAAACTTGCCAATGTCGACTACAAAGATGCTTATTTCTTGCGTCGATTTCTCAATTCACAGGGCAAGATGTATCCACCAAAGAAACATGGACTTTCTGCCAAAGAACAACGCGGACTCGCACTCGCAGTCAAGCGTGCTCGTTTCATGGCACTTGTCCCGTACGTGATCAAATAGGCTCATAATCAATAAATACTGATCGCCTTATGCTCAACATGACCGATATCAAAACAGGAAAAAAAATCATTTGGAACGATGAACCGTACCTCGTCTTGGATTATCTCCATTCCAAGATTGGACGAGGTGGAGCGGTGATGCGAACCAAATTGAAAAACCTTCTTTCCGGTGTGATTATCGATTATACGTTCCAGGGCGCAGAAAAAGTGGAAGAAGCAGAAATTTCCAAATCCCACGCTCAGTATCTCTACCATGAAGGGGACGAATATCAGTTTATGGATACGGTTTCTTATGACCAATTTTCTCTTTCCAAAGAAGTGCTGGGAACGATGACCTCATACCTTGTCGAAGGCACAGAGATATCCGTACTGAACTGGAATGGTAACCCGATTAACGTCGAACCACCGATCAAAGTGACGCTCACCGTCACTGATGCTCCTCCAGGAATCAAAGGTGATACTGCATCGGGCGGTGGCAAGGTCGTCACTCTCGAGACTGGTCTCCAAGTAACTGCTCCTCTCTTTGTCAAAGTCGGTGATAAAATCATCATCAACACCGAAAAGGGAACTTACGTCTCGAGAGCCTAGAGAACATTTTATTTCATACCAAAGAAGAACCGACACACGTCGGTTTTTTTCTTGACAAATATTTGGCGATTTATCTCGGGGGGGGTATAATAGAAATGAAATAAATAGTAAATAAAAAAAATATGTCTTGGAAAAGTATTGTTGTTGGTGTTTTCTTGTTTCTTCTTGGTGGTGCGCTCGGGAGCACTCTCGTCACTCTTCGTACTGATACATCAAAAAATATTTCCCCATCAGATATTGGCACAAACAGTCCTGCATATCAGGCAGGGTTTGATGCTGCAAAAAAAATGATTGATGAGAGTGGTGTCAATGTCTTCTTCCAATCACAGAATGAAAAGAAAGAATTATCAGGCACTGTCACTGCTATCGATGGAGATCGTATTACATTTCATGACAATAGTATCAAAAATCCTTTTGACACTGCAGTGCAACGAGACTTCACTGTTCGTACTGATGCGAACACTCTCTTTATCAAGATGACTCCGAAAGATAATAAAGTACTCCAAGAACTCCTAGAACAAGCATCAAGTATGCCAGAGAATGTTTCTGTATCACAAGAAGCATCATCAGTTCCTACAATGTCTCTCTATGATAGTGTGATGATCAATAAAAATGAGATAAAAGTTGAAAGCATGATTTCAGTTGTATTAGCTGAGGAAGGAAATGATGGGATGACAGTTCTCGCAAAGGAAGTGAGAGTACGTGATTCCATTATGCCAGCTATTAATCAATAATACTTCCATTTATGCAACAGATCTTCAGACACTGGCAGAAAGCATCATTCTTCCTGTTATTTACCTTTTTCTTACTCATACCAAATCAGGATGTAAAAGCAGCAGAAAAAACTTGGTATACAGGGTCGACGTATCAAGATAAAATAACTGTGCCAAGTATTTACCAAAATATGAGAAGATGTGGCCGTGACTGTGAAATATGGGATGGAGTCAATTATAATCAATGGGTAGCAACTAATAATGACGGAGACGGCTATTTCGTTCATTACACCATACCTGCTGGCTATACGATGAATTATTATCCAGGGAATCGTCATAATGATCCCTATTACTATCTTCTAGCAAATACAGCCACGTTTCATCCCTCGGCAACTTTTTATGCCGGAACGAACAAAAATTCCTATGCTCCTGGAGAAGTAATATCTATGAATGTTGCCGCAGCAGGTGGCAATCAGGGAAGTAATTTCAATGGTTGGAGTGGTTTGCTGAACGGTATTTTCTGTTTTTTTCTTGGTTGCTCTAGTCCTCCAGGAATAGGAGTGAGTGCCAGTATAGCAGGAGCAGGTGGTGCGAGTTGTGATGCAAGTGGTGGATGTACATCGACTCAATCTTTTCTTGCACCGAGTACTCCTGGAACGCACACAGTGTCTCTTACAGGATGTTATGTTAATGGGAACAACTGCGCCAGTAGCTCTTTCACAATTACCGTCACCGCACCTGCTGTAAATGGTTCTTGTTCTACAACCCACTACAATTGTACTACAGGAAATCGAGGTGCGACTGCAGAATATCCTGATCAATGGCAATGGTGGTGTAATGGAAATAATGGAGCTTCTTCAAATAAGCTTTGTTCTGAAATGAAGCCTGTAACCACCTGCACCTGGCCCGGAGGTAATGTAAATTGGGGTACTGGATGTTCTGCGTATGTCTCTGCTCAAACAAAAAGCGTAGGACAAACTGCTGGACCATACACCAATACTGCACCAGGATATACAGGAAGTGCAAGTACTATGTGTAACGCAGGAGGAGTATGGGGAATTACATCAGAGTCCTGTGTTGCTGTTTCTTCTGGTACCTGTGGTTCTGCAAACAATACGGTAGTGAATGACTATTTTTCTCTGACACCAGCTCAAATCTGTACTACAGGCACAGAAATATCTACTGATACGTATAGTCCTGATGGATATTATCGTGGTATCAGATGGCGGTGCTCGGGCTCACCGCAGTCACCCGAATGTCACATCAACAAATCTCCACTTTGTGGTACATCAAATGGAAAGTCTTTTGTTTCTGCTCCCAATGAATCTGGATTTGGAGCAACACATACACTCTGTAATGTTGGGAAGCCAAGTGCAGTGACTCTCGTAGGAGCGAATTGGAATTGGAAATGTAGTAATGTAGGTTCAGGTGATGCTTCTTGTTCTGCAATCAAAACTATCACTTTACCCGTGCCAACTACTACGCTCACAAAAACAGATTTCTGTAGTAATTCAAATGTGTATGTGGATGCTAATAATAGTTCCACGGGATGCTGGATTTCAGGAGGAGGGTTATCTGAATGGATCAGTCCTAATCATGGAGTGAAACCTGTTTCGAGAACGAGTATTACCAACTACTCTGTCTATTGCTGGAATAGTACAGGAGATGGTCCTACTTCTTCCATTACTGTGCCTGCTCATAGTACAGCGTGTGGAGGCGGAGGAGGAGGTACTCCAACCCCACCTCCAACTTACTCCTGCACCGGCACCATCCCAACTAATGCCACGATGTTTGCAAATGACGATGTAAGTCTTAACGCTGATACCCCATACTCATACTCTGCCACCAACACAGGCACAAGGTGTCAGTATTCCTGCAACGGTGGATACAACTGGAATGGAAGTAGCTGTGTGCTTCCTCCAACCCCACCTCCAACTTACTCCTGCACTGGCACTATCCCAGCTAATGCCACGATGTTCGCAAATGACGATGTAAGTCTTAATGCTAATACTCCATACTCATATTTTGCAACTGATACAGGTACAAGGTGTCAGTATTCCTGCAACGGTGGATACAATTGGAATGGAAGTAGTTGTTTCGCTCCTACCTATTCCTGCAATAGCCTCCCTTCTTCAAACGTCTCTGCCTACGGAGCACCAGATAATGCTCCTAATAGAAACACTGCCTACACCTACTCAACTACTGATACCAGCACAAGCTGTCAGTATACTTGTGATTCCTTTTCCAATAGAAGTGGATCATCTTGTGTGACAAACATTTGTCAAGGATCTGTCCCAGTAAATGCTACGATGTTTGCAAGTGACAATGTGAACCTTGCTAACAACACCACAAACTACTCATACTATGCCACTGATACAGGTACAAGGTGTCAGTATCATTGCAACGGAGGATACAACTGGAATGGAAGTAGCTGTGTGCTTCCTCCACCTCCAACTCCAGCATCTCCTATCATTGATTTCTCAGCCTCATCTTCGAGTGTTACCTCAGGCGGTTCCTCAACACTTTCTTGGTCAACAGCTAATGCTGTGTCGTGTACTGCTTCAGGTGACTGGAGTGGATCAAGGGGAACAAATGGAAACGAAACCAAAAACAATATTCTGACAAATAAATCATATACACTTACATGTCAGAATAGCGTAGGTGTGAATACGAGTAAAACAGTAACAGTGACAGTTTCTGCTTGTGCCGATACGAGAACCTGTGGTAGTGAAGCCTCGAAACATTGTAATGGATCAACATTCACCCTCGATCTTTGTGGTTCCATGACAACATGTACCAATGCAGGTACCCGCTACTGTGACTTTAATTGGAAAGAGACAGCACCATTCTAACTCATCAAAAAATAATTCAAAAAAACTATGCCAACACTACATCAGAAGTGAAATAAAAGGAGAAAATGACGAAAAAGAAGGGAAAGCCCTTCTTTTTTGCTTTAGAATAGCCTTGATATGAGATATTCTACAGTTGTGCTTTTCTCAAAAAACCGCTATACTGAAAAGGTGGATTTTCCTTATCAGAGGGGAGGAGAGAAAATAATACATTATTCACAAGAGGAAATTTATTCTTGAGTTCGAATACTATGTCGCTTTCTTTCTATCTCTGGGGTATTCGTTTTTTCACATTGATGACACTTATCGCGTGGCTCGGCGTTGTTTTTTTCTTCGACCCGCACCAGACCGGATTTATCGGACTTGTCATTTTTTCCCTCAGTCTTTTTGTTTTTTTGACGGGTATATTTCTCCTTTTTGTCATTTGGATATACCGAAAAGGGTTGGGAGATACGGCAACAGCAGAAAATCTGGCAGGAGCATTCCGACAATCTCTCTTGCTTTCCCTTTTCGTGATGGGAATAGTTTTTTTTCAGTACAATGATATTCTGCTCTGGTGGGATGCACTCTTGCTTTTTGCGGGTATGCTTCTTGTAGAATTTTCATTCAGACGTTTTATAAATAATAAAGATGAATAAGAGCAATATAATTCCTTCCAAATGAAATCTATGGCAAAGAAAGAACAAGCAAGCTACGGCGCAAAATCTATTCAGGTGCTCGAAGGACTCGATCCTGTGCGTAAGCGTCCAGGTATGTATATCGGAGGGACTTCTCTTGATGGACTTCATCATCTTATCTGGGAAGTAGTGAACAACTCTATTGACGAAGCGATGGCAGGGCATTGTACGGATATTGTTGTGCGACTCTTGCCAGATAACTGGGTAGAAGTGAAAGATAATGGACGTGGTATACCAGTAGAAATCCATCCTCAGACCAAAAAATCAACACTGGAAACCGTCATGACGGTACTTCACGCAGGAGGAAAATTCGGTGGTGAGGGCGGATACAAAATTTCTGGAGGATTGCACGGTGTCGGTGTGTCTGTTGTGAACGCTTTGTCTGCTATTACCAGAGTTACTGTCGAGCGCGAGGGGAAAATATGGGTACAAGAGTATCATCGTGGCAAACCAGTAGCTAATGTGAAACCTATCGGGAAATCCAAGAAAACAGGAACAACTGTCGCTTTCCAAGCGGATCCAGAGATCTTTCCAGAAAGAGTGTACTCCTGGAACAAAATCCTCGAATATCTCCGTTATCAAGCATTTCTGACCAAGGGCATCCGTATCAATGTCGAAGACTGTCGTGAAGCACACGGTGACGAAGAAACATACAAGATCAAACGACACAGTTTTTATTTCGATTCTGGTATTGTTTCATTCGTCAAATTTCTCAATAGAAGGAAAGAAGTGAAGAATCAGACGCCAGTCTACATCGAAAAAACAATGAACGATATTTATGTCGAAGTGTCTTTCCAATTTACAGAAGGTTTCAAAGAACATCTTTTTTCTTTCGCAAACAATATATTGAACCCAGGTGGTGGTACGCACGTCGCTGGTTTCAAGATGGCTCTCACTCGTGCAATGAATGACTATGCCAAGAAAAATAACCTGTTGAAAGAAAAAGAAGGATCATTTACTTCGGAAGATTTGAGTGAAGGACTGACAGCGGTTGTCTCTGTGAAGCTCGCCAATCCACAGTTTGAGGGTCAGACAAAAGATAAGCTCAATAACAATGAGGTACGTGGTGCGGTATCATCAGTGACGACAGAAGGACTCAATGAATATCTCGAGACTCATCCAGGTGATGCTCGTGCCATGATCGATAAATGTCTCCTCACTGTGAGGGCTCGTATTGCTGCTCGTGCTGCCAAGGACGCTGTGCTTCGCAAAGGAGCGCTCGAAGGAATGACTCTCCCAGGAAAACTCTCTGATTGTACCACTCGTGATGCAGAGCGTTCCGAAGTCTATATCGTCGAAGGAGATTCTGCAGGTGGATCAGCCAAACAGGGACGAAACCGTGAGTTTCAGGCTATATTGCCACTCCGAGGAAAGCTCGTAAACGTCGAAAAAACCAGTCTCGACAAGGTAGTAAAGTCCGATACATTGAAACCAATCATTATTGCTCTCGGTGCGGGTATTGGTGAGACATTTGATGCTACGAAACTCCGCTATGGCAAAGTGATTATTATGGCCGATGCCGATGTCGACGGATCTCATATCCGAACATTGCTTCTGACATTCTTCTATCGTTATTATGAGCAATTGATTCGTGATGGACATATTTTTATCGCGCAACCACCGCTCTATCGTTTGCAAAAAGGCAAAGACGTTCGTTATGCGTATACCGAAGAAGAGAAACTCCGTATTGTAGAAGAAATGAAGCAAGCTATCCTCGCAAAATCAACGGCCAAAAAAGGCAAAAAGGAAAAGAAGACAGAAGAATCCGAAGAAGAGGTAGGAGTGGTCTTGGTAGAGAATGCAGGAGAAGCAGGCAATGCGAGTGGTATTGCACTCCAGCGTTACAAAGGTCTCGGAGAAATGAACCCAGAACAACTCTGGGAAACTACGATGAATCCTGATAATCGTATTATGCTCAAGGTGACCATCGAAGATGCTGAGGCTGCCGATGAACTGTTCGATATCTTGATGGGAAGTGAAGTGGAACCACGTCGTCGCTTTATTCAGACCTATGCCAAAACTGTGACAAACTTGGATATCTAAGAGAAGATAACAGATGAGTGATGCATGATGCGAGATGAAGAAAAAGAGAGAAAAAAGAGGAATGAAAAAGAGCTCTACCAGTTGGCAGAGCTCTTTTTTGATGATTCGAAACTATTTCTTGTTTCCAAGAATCTTGAACATTTTAGTGCCACAAACGGAACACAAGCCTTTCATAGCTTTGCGACCATTTTTCATTTCTACTTCTTCAGTGTCCTTCATTTCTCTTTTTTCTTTGCATTTCATGCAATGTCCTGTCGGTACGATAATTTCTTCAGTCATAGGAGTATTTCCTGTTAATGGGTTACGACTTCCTCTAGTATACACGTTTTCAGGAAATAGCCAAATTCGATCGTTTTCTGGAATCGAGAATATGTATTGAATTTTTCTCTTTATTCTTCAAGATTGGGAAGGAATATCATCTTTGGATGAAGCATAAATGAAAGTAAAAATAAAAATATTTTTATGAGACATTTTGATTAGGGGAAGGGGATTTTTCGTGATATAATACTTTTGTTTACGTGCATTTTTCTTGAAAGGGAATTGACGATTTTTGAGAATAAAAATTTCTTATTTTTGGTATCCAGAGTATTTTTTCATGACTCTTCTCAAACAAAAAATAAAAAAAGAAAAAACAGTATCTACGTCTCAGAAGAGATCTGTTTCTTCTCGGAAAAAAACCGAGATTCTTTCTAAAAAGAAAGTGAAAAAATCTTCTTCTCCTCCGCGAAGTGTTGTCTCAAAGAAGGATATGTTTGAGGTGAGTTCTGACCGTATGTACCGTGTCCGAAATTGGCTTACCAAGACCACGCAATCTCCTCAGAGTACAAAATATATTCAACAGCCTTCATCGGGACAAATTCCATCACTGGTACGCGTAGCCGGTATTTTGTTGAAAACTCTTTGGCAAACGTTTTTTCTCATGGCTTTTTCAATTTTCCGTACTTCGAAACAGAAGAAAAATAAGATAGTGATTGAAGCGGAAAGTCTCGGAGAATTCTTGGAAACATACACTGTTGCCTCAAGAAAAAGTCACGGAACAGCCTATTGGCGACGGAGACATCTAAGTCTTTTTAGTGCCTTTGTAGGAAAGCATACCGTATTTTTGAGTAAAGTAGCCTGGATGTTTTCTTGGAGAAGTAGTGTTGTGGCACTGGTCGCAGTACTTGCCGTGTATATTACTGGGATGAATGTGTCTGGTGCGCCTTATGCTCGTACGATCACAACAGAAACAGAGTGGGGGCTTGGAACAACAACCGATCTTTCTCTCAAAAGTGCTACCGATGCAATACAGCTCGCCTCCGATGGAAGTTGGTCAGCTCGCACCTGGTCCGTACCGCCTGATACCGTGTCCGCTGGATCGAGCTCGATATTTCTCGGAAACGATCTTTATGTCATGCGAGGATTGTCCGATAAGGCGTTTTGGAAGTACGACTCTGTTTTAAACGAATGGACCGAGCTTACCGACCTGCCATTTCCGGCATACTATGGAGCAGACATGGTGGCTGACAGTACCAATAACCTGATTTATATTATTTTTGGTGGTTTTTCGAAAAAATTCTATTCGTATGATGTGGTGACGAACACGTGGACAGAATTGCCAGAACTACTCGATACCCCGTGGACTGGTGCGAGTATTGGGTTTGACGGAACCAACCCCTATGTGTTGCGCGGGAACAATAGTACTGACTTTTGGAAATTTAATGTGGCTCTTAACGAGTGGCAGAGTCTCGCACCAGTTTCGTTGACAGTTTCTGCAGGAGCTAATCTTGTGTATGGGTATGATGGAAATTTCTACACACCACGCGGAGCCAACCAACTCACATTTTATCGTTACAATATCGCCAGTAATACTTGGAGCACTCGAACCAATATCACGACTGGACAGAATTTCAATGGTGATGAGAAGGGCGCCTACGCCAATGGCTATATTTACTATGCACGCTCAGCTAATACGACAGGTTTTCTCCGCTATGATATTACGGGCAATAGTTGGACGGTGCTTGCTACAACGCCAGCCGGCGCCAATTTTACCTCAGTTGCCTTCAACGCCAATGACAACATGCTTTACATGCTTCGTGGCAATGGTACGTATGATCTTTGGAAATTCGATCCGACTCTCGGCGCCACAGGGGATTGGGTAGGGCCTCAGCAGGTGATGAACAACACCATTACCATGGGCACGGGAAGTGACCTCATCTGGAACGGGGTAACCGGTATTGGATCATATGTTTACGCGGTACGTGGAGGAACACTCAATTTTTATCGATACGATGTGACTGCCAATACATGGTCAGCGATGGCCAATCTGCCTGCTACTGTGACGTATGATACGACGTGTACGTACAATGTTGGGTATATCTATTGTCCTCGCGGTATTAATACCACGACATTCTATCGTTACACAGTCGCATCCAATACCTGGGCGACAGTGACCGCAGTTCCGGCTACGGTGGGGAACGGTGGGAGTGCTGCCTACAACACTTCAACTAATCAGGTGTATCTGCTCCGTGGTAATGGCACGTCCAATTTTTACAGTACTGATGTAGCTGTCGGTCCATGGGCGACACTTGCGAATACAGTCGTTGATGGAGTGACGTATAATGTCAGTGTTGGCGGAAAATTGATTTCTGACGGTACTAACCTCTATGCCACTGTCGGTGACGGTGAAACAGCTTTTCTGAAATATAATACGGTTGGTGCAACATGGTCTACTCTTTCTCCAACGCCGTTTGCTCAGTATTATGGTACGAGCTTGACGTACGCAGGTGGGAAAATATACGCTCTGGCTGGGTATTACAAAGACGAAACTTGGGAATATACGATAGCGACAAACACCTGGCGGATGCTGCCATCGAATCAAAAGTACTTGTATGGCCGCGGTCCCTATAACGGGGCTGATATTGAATATGCTGGTGGTAATTCTTTCTATGCTCTCACAGGACAAGGAACGACTGATATGTGGAGTTACACATCTGGAACGAACAACTTTGTTAGTACGGGAAGTTATGTGAGCGAGGCGCTCGATTTGGCCCAGGCGTCAGACTGGGTTTCGTTTGTGGTAAATGACACGGTGCCAGCCAATACGAGTGTTGTTTATGAGGCCCGTACGAGTACGGATGCGAGTTCCTGGTCAGCATGGGAGGCTGTAGTCGGGACTACAATTGCCTCACCAGCTCAGCGGTATATCCAGGTACGGATTACGCTTGCGACCAGTGATGGAGTGAGTACTCCGACGGTCTCAGACTATACGATTACCTATAACAATTCCGATACGCCACCGACCAATCCAACGGCTGTTAATGCTTATTCGCAAATCATGAGCGGGGTGACACTGACATCTGGTCAGACATATTTGTATGAACATCCATACTTTTCATTCTCTGGAGCAAGTAGTCCAGAGGCGGGAGTAGATGGATACTATGTGTATTTTGGGACGAATAGCAGTGCTGATCCAGTGATCGATGGATCATTTCAAACGAGCACGACCTATGAGGTCAATGTGGCTCTTACTGCCGCTCCCTATTATCTTCGGATTAAAACCAAGGATAATAACGGAAATGTCAGCGCTTCTGCATATGCGGCTTTCACCTATGTTTATAACGGGGTGACGCCCGCCATCACTGAGACCAAGACGACCCAAGCTGGCTTTGCGGCTGGGACCCTCTCCAATGTGTCGGCGACTGATGTCACTGATGCTCTCAGGCTTTCGGCCAGCAGTGGGACGGGATTTTGGAACCAGTCGCGCATGACCAACGCTCCAGCGGGAATGTATTATGGTAGTGACAGTGTGCAGGTGAGTTATGCCGGCAGTGACTACATTTTCGTTTTGCGCGGCGCGAACACGACCGGATTTTATCGGTATGATTTGACCAACGATATCTGGACCGCTATGGCGGTGACACCAGCTACAGTCGGGTATGGAGGGTCCATCGAAGCAGGGCCGGGTGACGTTTTGTATGCTACTCGAGGAGGGAATACCCCGACTTTTTGGAAATATGATATCGCGCTTGATACCTGGAGTGCCGTGTCGAGTGCCCCGAAGAACTTTTATATCGGAGGATCGATCTCGTATGATGGATCGCACTATATCTACGGTCTTCCGGGAAGTGATGACGCATTCTACCGCTATGACACGACGACTGATACGTGGAGCGCTCGCGCCAACGCACAGTTTGGAAACCCAAACACCGTTGATGGTCAGCTCACGAATTATGATTCGGATAGCGTCTACGATGGACGGAACAACATCTATGTCATGCAGGGGAATTACTATCCGTATTTTGCCAAGTATTCTATTGCAACTGATGTGTCGCACAGTGAAACCGCTAATACCTGGACAGTGCTTGCTTCGGCGCCCACAGGAATCTATACCGGAGGGAGTCTTGCTTATGATATGAACACGGGAAGCGTGTTTTTAACAAGAGGAAACTGGAAAAATAATTATTACAAATACGATGTTTCGCTCAATAGTTGGTCACAATTGCCTGATACTCCAGCAACTTTTGATCAGGGGGCTTCACAGATAGCCTACAACGGATATATTTATGCGCTTCGTGGTGCCAACACTGCCAATTTTTATCGCTATAATATTGCGGAGGCCTCATGGGAGGTTCCAACCAAAGGATTTTTTGGTCCGTCCATTCCTGGTGGGAGTAGCTATTTTCAATTTTGGTACGGTACCTTTGCCGTGGCCGATGAAAGTGATAACCTCTACATGATCCGTGGCTATTATGATAACGCCTTTGTCCGGTACAATGTGACGACCGGAACGACGACCGAGATGGCGCGACTTCCGGTGGGTGCCTGGGATGGATCGAGCCTGGTATACGTTGGCGATAACAACGAGATTTACTATTCTCCGGGGGCGATTCGAACGTCGCGGAGTGGAGCGAGTAACTACTTCTATAAATATGATATCCCGACTAATACCTGGAGTGAAATCACGACGGATCGTCCGCCAATACAGGTTGGTGCCGGTTCGAGCATGACCTATGATGGCAGTCGTTATATCTATCTGACACGCGGGGCGGGCCAGACCACCTGGTGGCGCTATGATCTGGATGCTATTGCCGGGTCTCGCTGGTCAGCATTGTCTACTGTGGGCGCACCAAGCGTCACAACAGGCGGTGAAATGGTTTACAATGGTGGATATATTTATTCTATTCGTGGTGGAAATGCCTGGAACTATCGCTACGATATCACCGCGGGGACATGGGCTACCCTGCCAGCATTGCCAGCTACTATCAGCACTGGTGGCAGCATCGCCGACGGTCAGGACGGATATATTTATACGACTCGTGGAGCTAACACTTCCAATTACTATCGGTATTTATTGGCTGATGGTCTGGCAGGAACGTGGGAGTCCGTGACGGATGTCCCGGCCCAGGTCAATATCGGTGGTTTTCAGAAGCATACGAGCAATCGCAACTGGGTGATAGCTGGTAACGGCACCAACTCGTATCCTGATGGACTCTATAGTTATGTAGTGAGCTCGACGGGGAATGGAACAGGATTTCAAAAGACCGGAACCTATACGTCGGAAGCGCTGAATCTTGTCTCAGTGTATAAGTGGGCAAACTTTTCGGTGAATTATACGTTGCCAAATAATACTTTTGTTACTTTTGAAACAAGATCATCGACTGATGGAGTTACCTGGGAAGATTGGGTAGCTGTTTCGAATGAACAGGTTTTTGGGACGAATCATTTGTTCAAAATCAATTCTACTCCCGATGGGTATATCGAAGTTCGAGCTAATCTGTCTTCATCAGATCGCATTTTTTCACCACTCATTACTGATTATAGGGTGAGTTACTATCAGGACATCACCGAGCCAACCAATCCGAGTGCTGTGAGCGCTTATACAAATGTCGGGAAGACAACTGCGCTCACGACCGATACCTGGTACAATCACACGGCCCCGTATTTCGAGTGGCCTGTTGTCGATGCTCTGAATGGCGCTACTGATGGTGTTGGTGGATCAGGTGTGGCTGGGTATTATGTCTATTTTGGTACGGATAGTAATGCTGATCCAGTGACGTTTCAGACGACCAATAATTATACGGCTGGAAGTTTATCGGCAGGACAGACATATTATTTGAAGATTATGACCGAAGACAATGCTGGTATGATAACTACAAATTCATATAGTGCCTTTACGTATAAATTTGATAATATCGCTCCAACCAATCCAGCGATTATTTCGGTCAATCCAACAGGATATACAGCAACGGACAATTTCGTTTTTACTTGGTCAGGAGATGCAACTGATACTTTCTCAGGTCTTTCTAAATTACAGTATCGCACCGACGGTGATATAACGGATACTTGGACTGATATTGTGAATCCCGCTGATATTACTGTCACACTGCCGAATGTTGGTCATATTGTGGGAGCCTATCAGTCTGGTAAGAACAAATTTTATCTCCGTACGGTAGATGGTGCTGGCAATGCCTCGACAGCACTGTTACAAGAATATTATTACAGCGCAAGCGCTCCGACACCACCACAGAATCTGACAGCAACTCCGACAACTTCGACTGCCAACTCTTTTGCCTTCTCCTGGTCGAGTCCAGCGTCTTTCGCAGGAGACGAAGCAGCGATTGTATATCATTATTCCGTCAATGTCCTCCCAACAGCGAATAATTCTGTTTCAACTACTCTCAACGCCGCTGGTCCGAGTGCTTTTGCGACTCAAAAAGGTGAAAACTTATTCTTCGTAGTAGCTGAGGATGAGTCAGGAAATATTGAATACGGAAATTATGCTGTAGTGTCATTCAATGCTGATACGAGTAATCCTCCTATCCCTGGGACGGTACAGATTTTTGATACTTCTGACCGAGAAAATTCGAAGTATGGTATTGCGGTGAAATGGGCAAGGCCAGACGGTATCGATGCTGCCAACTTTGATGGTTTTGTCATTTATCGTTCCGAAGACAATGTGACTTTTACAGAAATTGCCAAAACAACAGGAAGCGCGTATGTCGATTCAGGAGAAATACTCCTTGCCTCGGGTGATACGACACTGGAGAGTAAGTTGTATTACTACCATATCAAATCCAAAGACAAGACGAGTAACTATTCCGCTGCTTCGTCGACGGTCTCGATTATTCCAACAGGAAAATATACGACGGCACCGAAACTTGTTGGAACCCCGAGTTACACCACTCAATCTTTTCAGGCTACTTTCAAATGGGCGACAGATCGCGTAGCAAGTTCTTTTATCGAGTATGGGAAATCAATTTCTCTTGGAGAAACTACTGGACAGGTAGACTCGGTTACGACACACGAAGTATTGGTCAAAGGACTTGATGCTGGGACAAAGTATTTCTATAGTGTGAAATATATCGATCCAGATGGGAATATCGGGACATCCAATGTCGATACTTTTACTACGCTCGACCCACCCGTGATTTCTGATGTGACTGTAACTGACATCGGTCTCAATACCGCCTATGTCAACTGGACGACCAATGTGAGTGCGACTTGTACGCTCGACTACGGTGCCTATAGCGTAGAAGAAACATCTGCTGGTTCTGGACATGTGCAGAAAATTGACAAACTCCAGCCCGCTTCTGATTATCAGGCTCAGATAGAATGTGTTGATGGTGATTTGAATACCTTCTCATCGGATCAATATTCTTTTAGTACACCAGAAGAACCAGTAGCATCAGAAGTGACGATAGAAAACAAAGAAAATGTAGATTTGCCGACCATCACTATTGCTTATGACACGAACGTTCCGACATCGACTCTGGTATACTATAGAAAGGGAACAGAAAGTAGTCGTACGTATTTGAACGAAGAATTGGTCACTGAACATACCGCCGAAATATCAGACCTTGATCCAGCAGTAGAATACATCATTAGTGTGACTGGAGATGACCAGTATCATATTCAAGCGAAACCGTATGAGCAGAAGATTACTACTCGTACCGACTCTCGACCGCCCAAGATTCTTTCAAACAAATCGATGGGACGTGTTTCAGGTCGAGGTAATAACGCTCAGGCCAATGTCTATATCAAGATTGAGACCGATGAGCCATCTCGAATACACGTAGCATACGCCAAGGGGATCGTGACCAAATCATTTGAGCAATCAACAAATGATGATGTCCTGAATACTTATCATCTCATTACTATTCCAGCTGCAGCAGGGGATGTCTATAGTTATCAGGTGGATGTGACTGATGAAGCGGGTAACAAGACGGTGACGGATGCAGTAACCGTACCAGTAGAACAATCGAAAGCCAACGCGACAGAAGTCATCACGAAAACCTTTCTTAATAATTTTGGTTGGATAGGTCAATTGCAATTTGGAAATTAGTAAATTGTGTCAAAAGCAATATGTCTGAAGAGAAAGACATTGTTATCAGAGTCAAAGATCTCAAGAAATCCTTCCATGTTGGAGATCAGGATATTCCTGTGCTTTATGGTATCAATTTGGAAGTGTATAAAGGTGAATTTATTCTCCTAGTAGGTCCTTCTGGTTGCGGAAAATCGACACTCTTGCATACCATTTATGGTCTAGAAGGTCCTACTGAAGGAACGGTGTTTATCGGTGAAGAAGATATTTGGAGTAAGAATAAAGATTGGCGCGCGAACTTTCGTAATAAATACATCGGATTCATTCCGCAACAACCATTTTGGATTAAATCTCTTTCGGTTATAGAAAATATCGCTATCCCTGGTGTGATCGCTGGTAAAACATTTAGTGAAAGTATTCCTCTGGCTGCCAAGCTTATTGAATTGGTTGGTATGGGACAGTGGTCCGATCATCGTCCATATGACCTCTCAGGAGGACAGCAACAGCGTATCGCTCTTGCGAGATCGCTTCTTCTTAATCCGAAATTCCTTATTGCCGATGAACCGACAGGAAATCTCGATATGAAAGCTGGTGAAGTACTAATGACACTTCTCAGTAATATTTCAGAGCAGTTTGGTATCACTATTATGATGGTGACACATAACGTCGATCAATATAAATTTGGTTCACGTATTGTGAATATGATTGATGGGAAAATCACAACCGATGTCATCAATCAGCATTCCATTAGTCAAATGGAAAAAGATATGAAAGAATTATCATGAATGAAATAGCTATAAAAAATAAAGCCATAGCTCCGTCTGTTCATCAGTTTGATGGAAATTCTTCTGAAGCGAACGCAGTTGATATGAAAAATTTTTTTCATATGCGTTTGTCCTCAGTACTCTTCATCGGGTATCGGAATATGTTTTCGAATCGTCTACGATCAGTACTGACAGTCGGCGGAGTCGCTATTGGTATTGGTATTATCACCTTACTTATATCGCTTGGGTTTGGGGTGCAAGGGATGGTTATTCATGAAGTGACAAAGAACAACCCAAGCAATATCATTGATGTGAGTAATAAGAGTCTCGAAACTTTTGTTTTACTCGACAAAGGAGCATTGGAAAAGATTCGAAATATAGCCGGAATAGATCAGATCGAAATTCGTACCAGTATCGGTGGAAAGTTTTTCAATGGTGAAACACAAACTGACGTGGTTATGAATGCCGTAAGTCGACATTATCTCGACCTCGCACGTTCTGACATTGACCAAGTGACTCGTGAAAAAATTTTTACTGAACCAGGCGCAATTCTTATCACGCCCAAATTGGCGACATTGTTGGGATACGAAAATCCTCGTGATAGTATCGGGCAACGCATAGAATATACGAGTGTCGTGACGAATGATATGTTGGGTGATATAGAAGACGGATCAACAGAACGCACCAAGCGTGAAGATGAAAATATGCTTGTTATTGCCGATGTCATAAGGGATCCTCTAAAAGATGAAGCGGTATACGCTCTCGTTTCTTTTGATGAGGTCCGATCTCGGTATGGAAATATCGCCGGTCAATTTGGTAAAGTGCTCGTTAAAAACGAATCAATAATTGAATCGGTGCGTCTTCAGATTGAACAGACCTCATTTGTGACAGAAAGCGTGACAGATACTATTGCCGATATCAATTCATTTTTCTCTATTGTGAGAGCAATTCTCGTCGTTTTCGGAGTGATTATCATGTCTATTTCTGCGATGGGGATGCTCAATACACTGAGTATCTCGCTTCTGCAACGAACCAAAGAAGTGGGTATTCTGAAAGCTCTTGGCGCAAAACGACTCGATATCTTCAAGATGTTTATTTTTGAAGCATTTCTCATTAGTTTCCTAGGAGGAGCGATGGGCCTTATATTCGGATACGGAGTGGCCAAAGGTATCAATGTCGGTATCAACGCTTTGTCAGGAAAATATGGTGTTGCTCCGACGTCTTTCGTGGAGATGCCAACAATTTTTGTTATCTCCATTATCATATTCATTTTCTTTCTTGGGCTGTTCACGGGCCTTTTTCCTGCTATGCGAGCTTCGAAAATCCATGCTTTGGAAGCTTTGCGATACGAATAATGATTTTTTGTCTTTCTCATGTTTTCTTGACCAAGCCGGTTTCTTGTGGTACTCTATGGGGACTACAGCGTGATTGAGAGACGGTGTTTTTTGAGAAATGATTGCTTGCTGAGTCGCATAAGAGAAATATGTTGTATGAAAATGCCACTTGAAAATCTGCAATCTATCATCCGTTGCCCGGTATGTAATAAGAAATACAAGCCGGCCAAGATGCTTGTGCTCGATGAAGATGAGAAACGTACGACACTCCATCTTTCTTGTACGGATTGTGGAGCGTCCTCGATGGTTTTTGTGTCGATGGGGCAGATGGGTGTGGTGAGTCTTGGTATTCTGACTGATTTGGAGCAGAGCGAGGCGCGCACTGTTTTCTTGAGTGAGACGGTATCATCAGATCAGGTTATCGAAGCGCATCAATTTTTGAAACAGTATACGGGCGGTGTAGAAATATTTATATAAGTATAATTTCGAATAATAGTGAAGAAGTATATGTCAGAATTTACATTACAAGTGAAGTCACGAGAAGAAGCAAGTAAAGATTTGTATACCATGCGCAAGCAGGGATCAATACCAGCAGTTATGTACGGTCACGGTACAACTCCTGAAATGTTTTGGGTGAACTATATTGATTTCTCCAAATTGTATACCAAGGCTGGTGAAAGCAGTATCGTAGAAATCATTCCTGAAAAAGGAAAGAAGTCCAATGTTATTATTCAGGATGTCCAGCTCGATCCACTGTCGAGTCGTTTCTCTCATATCGATCTTTTTCAGGTACGTATGGATGAGAAACTCGAAACACACGTTCCTCTCGAATTCATTGGTGAAGCACCTGCAGTGCGTGAAATGGGTGGTATGCTTCTCAAACCAGTAGAAGAACTCTTGATCAGTTGTCTTCCGAAAGATCTGCCTCATACACTTTCTGTCGATCTTTCCTCGTTGAAAACTTTCGAAGATCATATCCAAGTCAAAGATATGAAGATTCCTGTTGGAGTGGAAGTGCTGACAGAAATGGACACTACTGTTGCTCTTGTGGAAGCACCACGTACCGAAGCCGAATTGGAAGCATTGAATGAGAAAGTCGAAGGTGATGTGACTAAAGTCGAAGGTGTTGTCAAGGAGAGTGCTCCTGTCGAAAATGCGGATGCTGACAAAAAAGCTCCAGCAAAGAAATAAGCAACTCGAAACATTTATCTCACAAGAAAAGCCGACTCGTACGATGTGAGTCGGCTGTGTTTTTTATTGAGAAGAGTTACGAGGGAAGTATCACTTTTTTTATTTCTGGAAATACTTCTTCTATTTTTTTCAGATTTTCAGGAGAAAAATTATGAAGTACATACTGATGGATAGACGGACAAGCACCTTCTTCTACTGCTGGTCTATCAATACCGAGACGAATGCGGAAAAAATCTTGAGTGCCAAGTTTTTCGATGATATCAGAAACGCCATTGTGTCCAGCGCTTCGTGAGGAATGTGTCTGTTTGTATGCTCCGATGGTGATATCGAGATCATCATGAATAACGATGATGTCGGCAGGAGAAAGTTTGTAGAATTGGAGTAGGGACTGTACGGGAGTGCCAGAATTATTCATAAATGTCGTTGGCTTGACTAGGAGTATTTTTTCCCCGTCGACACTACCGGTACTGATTTCTGCAGACATTTTTTTATCCAATACAAAGGATTCGAATTGAAGTGCTTGCCTCAAGAAATCCACAAACAAAAATCCAGCGTTATGCCGAGTATGTACGTATTCTTTTCCTGGATTACCGAGTCCGATGATAAGTTTCATAGTTTTTGAGAGTAAAGAGAGCAAATATTTTTTATTATAAGAATAAGCAATCTTTGAGAAAGAAGGTTAATTCTTTTTCTTGATTTTTTCTTGAGGAGCAATCATCTCTGGAAAAACAGCATCATCAGGAATCTCTCCGACACTTTTTTCTTCATCATACGCCAGTGCTTCACGGATATCTTCACCGAGAGTGATAACGAAATCTGATGTTGATGATTTTTGTTCCAAAAGGTTTTCTGAAGAATCCTCTTTCTTGAGAGAGAACTTTCGTATGAGTTCGTCGAGACTATAGGGCTTGGACATCCCTGTTGTGTCTTGTATTATACTCTCTTTCTCTTCTGTGTTCAAAACACGAGATGAAATAATGTTTACAGACTGAAATCCTATCGTCTCGAGAAGATCTTTCATTTTTTCCGCAAGAGCAATCTCTTTTATTGGCACAATGATCGTTACTGTAGGGTCTTCTTCTTGAATCATTTGTTCTCGTGTGTGTAGAGTATCGAGATCGAAAAGGTGTTCACTCACATCCTGGATTTCACTCCAGTTTCCGATACGAGGAACCAGAATGAACATCGCGGTTGGACCAACCTGGATATGAGAAACACGGAGCAAACTGTCCATTTTCCAAGCATCGATGACAACAGAAGTGATGTTTTTTGTATCGAGCGTTCGCACCAACTGAAGAAAATGTTCCATTTCCTCGAGAGACATATCTGTCTGTACGCTCTCACCCAAAGCATCGAGGAGATCGCGAACAGCAAAGAAATTGAAGGCGGTTCCTAAGGAGAAAGCTTTGTCTCGGATGGTTTGAATGACCTGTTGTTGTCTCTTTGCTCTTCCAAAATCTCCCTCTGGATCATTGTGTCGTTCTCTCACATATTTGAGTGTTGTCGCGCCATCGAGTGTCTGCCATCCTTTTTTTATCTCGAATGTCTCATAGCTATAATTCTTTCCTGGGTAACGAGGATCATAGAAATCTCTGACAACATCAATCGAAATACCACCAAGTGCATCAACGACTTTTTCAAATCCATCGAAGTCCAACACAAAAGAATAGTGAATTTTTTGATGAGTGATTGTCTCAACAGAAGTACGGAGCGGTGTGATACCGGTATCGTTACTGATTCCATATTGATACAGAGAGTTTATTTTGATGAAGAGTGATGTTTCTGGGATCGGGACATAGAGATCTCGGGGGAGTGACAAAAGAGCCACTTTCTTTTGCGTGGTATCGATACTCATGAGCATTACTGTATCAGTGAGATTTCTTCCTGGATACTTCTCTCCTGCGCGACCAAGGAGAAGAATATTAATGCGTCCATTGTTTTTGCCATCAAGAAGAGTGTTATCACGTGTGATGAAGCTGGAGGCGAGATGCTTTAATTCTGTCAGAAATGAAGGGGACGCTGTATTATCGAGTTGAATTGTTCGTCCAATAGAAATACCTTTGGAGAACAAAAGAAATGCGACAAGTGAGAAAAAAGTAAAAAATAAAGCAAAAAAGATCATGACTGGTTTTTTCCACGAATGTCTCGGACGGTGTTTTTTGTGTGAGAAATCATAAAAAAGCTCAGGCGCTGTGATTTGAGGTGCAGAAACCTCCGTCTCATGAGGCAAAAAAAGAGTTTTTTGAGAGGGAATGAGGGATTTTTTTGAATGAGAGTGTTTTTGGAGACTATCCATATTTTTTACTTTTTCCTTTATCAGAGGGATTTTTTACTCTTGCAAAAGGGTGGAAAATCTGTTAGAATATCAATGTTTTATCCTTGTTCCTTTCAGGGGAGAAGGGGTCCGTAGTTTCTTTATCTTGTGTCCAATCTCGCAAAAATATGAATGACGTTGTGAAAAAAAATCCAGAAGAAGGCGAATATCTCGGTATTGGTGAGCTTATTTTTGAAATGGTCAAAGTGTTTCTTTTGGCTCTTGTCATCATTATACCCGTTCGCATCTTTTTATTCCAGCCATTTTTCGTTCAAGGTTCCAGTATGGAGCCGAACTTCCATGATGCTGAGTATCTTGTTGTGAGTGAATTCGGATACAAAGAAACCGCTATCAATCTGACAGATCTCATCAATTTTTCTGTTCGTCCGTTTCGTTCAATCGATCGACAAGATGTTGTCGTGTTCCGTTACCCAAAGAATCCGGAGCAGTTTTTTATCAAGCGTGTTATCGGGCTACCAGGAGAATCGGTTGAGATTCGACAAGGAAAAGTGATTCTCTATACTCTTGATCGTCCAGAAGGATATGTGTTAGATGAGAGTGCTTATCTTGATGCAAATATACTGACTGAAGATATGAAGAAAACAGAAGTGGGTACCGATGCATATTTTGTGATGGGAGATAACAGAATGTTTAGTTACGATTCGCGTGCTCTCGGACCTATCAAAAAAGATAAAATAATTGGTCGTGTGCTTCTGCGAGCGTGGCCGATGGACAAACTTTCATTGTATTAATTCGTCAATCTTTTAAGAGTACTGTTATGTTGAAGAAAAAAGCGGTTACTGGCAAACCTTCTCAGGCATTGAAGAAAGAGAGCGAAAAGAAAGGAATAAAAAAAGTTACCAAAAAGAATGTTGGAGTAAAGAAAACGAGTGCTGGGAAAAAAGTTGAGGAAAAAATTCTTCTTCAATCTCTTCGTGGTATGCGTGATATTTTGCCTGAAGATCAGCCATATTGGGAGCGTGTACGACGAATACTCACCCACGCATCGCAGGAGTATGGATTTCAGCGTATCGATACACCGTTGGTAGAATTTGAAAACTTATTCACGAGACTGATCGGTACGAATACAGATATTGTCGAAAAAGAAATGTACACATTCACGACTCGTGGAGGTGACAAAGTAGCATTGCGTCCAGAGTTTACAGCGGGTATTGCTCGAGCATATATCCAGCACGGTATGAATATTCTGCCAAAACCAGTGAAACTCTTTTCGGTTGGCCCAGTGTATCGGTATGATCGTCCTCAAGAAGGTCGTTATCGAGAGTTTTGGCAGGGAAACTTCGAATTGTATGGTGAGAATGATCCGATACTTGATGCCCAGACACTCCAACTCGCATATCGCGTTGTCCAACAATTGGGACTTAAAAACATAGAGTTTCAAGTGAATAGCATCGGTGTTCCAGAATCACGTCGTGAATATGAGAAGGCACTGGTAAGGTATCTGGAAGCACAGAGAAGTAAACTGTGTCAGAATTGTCGAGAACGATTGACGACGAGTCCGATGAGAATACTCGACTGCAAAGAGGACAAATGTATTCAACTCACTTCTCAGGCTCCTCAGTCTCTCGATTATCTTGATGAAGAATCGCGAGATCATTTCAAACGCTTACTCGAATATCTCGATGAACTCGAGCTTCCATATACTATCAATACTCGACTCGTGCGAGGATTGGATTATTATACGAAAACAGTTTTTGAAATCTGGTCAGGAGACAAGGATGGAAAGAAATATTCTCTTGGTGGTGGTGGACGCTATGATCGCTTGATCAAGACGATGGGAGGAGAAGACACCCCTGCAATCGGATTTGGTCTTGGTCTCGATCGCATTATCCTTGAGATGAAACGTACCCAGGTGAAGCCGTACCAGGAACCAAAAGCCAAGGTGTTTCTCGCTCAACTTGGTGAAATGGCCAAGAAGAAAAGTCTCAAGCTCTTTTCTGAGCTCGAAAAGAATAGTATTCTTATCGCGGAGAGTTTCGGAAGAGGAAGCTTGAAATCTCAGATGCGTGTCGCAAATCGTCTGGATGCAGAAGTGACCGTAATTATTGGCCAGAAAGAAGCGTTGGATGATACAGCTATTGTCAAAGATATGGTTTCAGGAACGCAAGAGACCGTCACCCATGAACGACTCGCTGATGCCGTCAAAAAAATTCTCAAAGCAAACCAAGATCTCAAGGTATAGGCACATATATCGACAGGAGCTATGAATGATAATATTTTTCTCAAAATTATTCGTAAAGAAGTTCCGACAACTTTCATCTATGAAGATGATGAAGTATTGGCCTTTCCGGATATTCATCCTATCGCTCCTGTCCATATTTTGATCATCCCTAAGAAACCAATTGTGAGTATTGCTTCGATGGAGCCTGTCGATGTGTCGATTGTTGGGAAAATGTTTCTCGTAGCCAAGAAAATCGCAGAGGACTTGAATATTTCTGAAAAAGGGTATAAGCTTCTTATTCGAGTGGGACGTGATGGAGGACAAGAGGTCCCTCATCTCCATCTCCATCTTTTGGGGGGAGCTCGATTGGCAGAAAATATTCATGCAGTGGATAGTGTAATGGTATAATTTATTCAAGCTTGTCGTTTTTTCAGTACTTCTCTCTTCGCTCAAAAATGAGATGATACAAGAGAGAAAGAGTGAAAAAGCGAAAAGCTTTTTTGAAAGGAGGTCGTTTTTATGATTCAAGTGAAGAAAAAAGAGAAAGAAACTGCTGAAAGTCTTATTCGGCGTTTTTCTCGTCGTGTCCAGCAGAGTGGAGTGCTCAGGCAGGTTCGCAAAATACGATTTCATCAACCAGAACAGAGTCGCGTCAAACGTCGTGACGAAGCTCTCTACAAAGTGAAGATTCGCAAGGAAATCAATCGTCTCAAAAAATTAGGGAAATTTGATGAAGACGCTCTGCGTGATATCAAGAAAAAAATGTAAATTTTTCTGAGGAAAAACCACTGATGTACGTCAGTGGTTTTCTCTCGCTTGGTATTGTCAGGGGAGTTTGATACAATAATGAAGCAAGTAATCTGATTGAGAAAAAATATATGACACTCTACGAAACCATAGGAATGCATCTCAAAGAAGCGATGAAATCTGGTGATGTGCTTAGGCGTGATACACTTCGGCTTCTACAAAGCGCACTGAAAAATGTTGCTATTGAAAAACGTGTTACCCCTGATACATTTTCTGACAGTGAAGTAGAAGAAGTTCTCAAACGTCTTGTGAAACAACGGAGAGACAGTATTGCTCAATATCGTGCTGGTAATCGGGAGGATCTAGCCCTTCAAGAAGAATCTGAGCTGAATCTCCTCTCCGCATATCTCCCTGAGGCCATGGGAGCAGAAGATCTCCGTGTTTTGGTCACGACACTCCTCAAAGAAGCAAATATCACTGCCAAATCACAGATGGGACAAGCGATGGGGATAGCCGTAAAAGGAGTCGCTGGTCGTGCATCTGGTGATGACATTCGCAAAATTGTTGAAAGTCTTTTGATATAGATTCGAGAGAAAAATTGTGAAATTATGCATATTATTTTAGAATATACCAATGAAGTGGATAATCCTCTCGAGAGTGATTTTTTTCAGACGATTGCTTCTTGTACTCTCGCACACCCACAATTTTCTTTTTTGTCAGAGAAAGAAATAACCATCGGCGTAACGATCGTTTCTCGTGAAAAAATACAGTCTCTCAACAAACAATATCGACAGCATGACAGCGTGACAGATGTACTGTCCTTTGGTGAATATGAAGGAAAATCTGCATTGTCGCAGAACGCAGAGAAGCAGATTTTTCTCGGAGATATTTTCCTTTGCGCAGACTTTATTGCACACTCAGCAGAAGAAGATGAAGTGACATTGGAGCGTGAAATGACCTATATTTTTTCACACGGAATACTCCATCTGCTTGGATTTGATCATGAAGAAGAAATGTTTTTGATTCAAGAAGCGGTGACAGATAAGCTCACGGGAAACAAAAAATAATATCAATATAATCAATGTCTCTATGAATCGATTTTCTCGAAGTCTCCTCTATGCTTTCAAGGGTATTTCTTTTGCTCTCCATCATGAAAAAAACTTTCAAACAGAAATACTGATAAGCTCTTTTGTGATAATAGGAATGTTTCTTTTTCCACTTTCTGGAATGGAACGTTCTCTCATTGTTTTATCAATGGCACTTGTGCTGACACTCGAACTTGCCAATACTGCACTGGAACGTGTAATGGATATCCTCAAACCGAGAATACATCCTTATGCACGAGTGATCAAAGATGTGATGGCAGGGGCGGTGCTCCTCGCAACACTCGCCTCTATTGCTATTGGTTTGGTGATTTTTTCTCCGTATCTCATCGCCTTTTTTTCGTGGTAGAAATATTCTTTTGCGTTTTACTCTTTTCAAGGTATAATAAAAAAGATGTAGCTTCGTTTTTTGAATGCTCCAGGTTTGTCTTTGATTTTTTTGTCTATGTCGCGTGGTCGTTATTTTGTAGGATTGGATATTGGTTCCGCAGAGATCCGAGCAGTGATTGCTCAGGAAGTTTCTCTTGATGAACCACTTCGAGTGATTGGTGTTGGAGAAGCACCTTCTTTCGGTATGCGTCGCGGTGTCGTGGCAGATACCGATAGTGTTGCCAAAGCGTGCAATGTCGCACTCGAGCAGGCCGAACGGATGGCTGGACATTCTATCGAAAATCTTGTTGTGAGTGTTGGTGGAACAGAGATCCTCTGTCAGGATGTTCTTGGTGTGATTGCTGTAGGTCGCCCAGATGGAGAGGTTATGGATGATGATATTTCCCGTGTCCTCGATGAAGCGCAAGCACGAGCGACACTTTCTCTCAATCGTGAAATAATTGATATTATTCCGAAGGACTATCGATTGGATGATCAAAAAAATATCAAAAATCCTCTCAGCATGAAAGGTGTACGGCTCGAAATGAATGCCCTTCTTATCAGCGGTAGTACGGCTCATTTGAAAAATATTGCGCGCAGTCTTGATCAAATAGATGTTCAAGCAGAAAGTTTTGTTGTTGAACCGTTAGCAGCAGCTGAAGCAACGCTTTCGTCCAAACAGAAAGAGTTAGGCACAGTCCTTATTAATATTGGAGGGAATACGACTTCACTCGCTGTTTTCGAAGACGGAGACCTTCTCCATCTCGCTGTATTGCCTATCGGTAGCAGTCATATCACCAACGATATTGCTATCGGTCTCCGAACGTCTATTGAAGTTGCGGAAGCAGTCAAAAGAAAATATGGTAGTGCTTCACCCGAAGAGATACCCAAGAAAGACGAAGTCGATCTCAGTATTTTTGATTCTCAGGAAGATGTATTGGTTTCTCGTCATCATATAGCTGAGATTATTGAAGCCCGACTCGAAGAAATTTTTTCATTCGTCAATGGAGAATTGAAAAAAATAGAACGTGAAGGATTGCTTCCTGGTGGAGCAGTGCTCTGTGGCGGAGGAGTGCTCCTCCCTGGAACAGTAGAACTTGCCAAGAATATTCTGCGCCTTCCTGTGCAAATCGGTTACCCGAAAGCTCTTGGAGGTATTCTTGATCAGGTGGATACACCTCAATTTGCCACAGTTATCGGACTTCTTCTTCTCGCAGAGACCAATGCAACTCGTAAAAACGGCGTCTATTCTGCTGGAGGAAAAATAGCGGGCTTGGTTCCTGAGGGTGTTTATGATACAATAAAACAAATACATCAATGGTTGAAACAGTTTCTCCCATAATGTTTCGGTAGCAAAAACAGATACACAACGGATATGTTCGGAAAATACTCTTTTCTTGTGTTTTTTCGCTACCTTGACACTTTTTCTCACGTTGTGATAGAGTTGAAATTCAAGAAACCTTTCTGATTGGAAGGTGTGAAATGAGTAGAGAGCATACAGATGAAAAAGAAGAAATGGCTTATCTAATCAACTTTTTTTAAGGGGACATATATGGCAGAGATCAAACCCGACATTGAGACATTCGCAAAGATAAAAGTTGTTGGTGTTGGAGGTTCTGGTGGTAATGGTATTACTCGAATGATCGATGCCAAAATTAAAGGCGTCGAGTTCGTCGCTATCAACACTGATGCTCAAGCTCTGCATAATTCCAAAGCACAGGAAAAAATTCACATTGGTAAAAATTTGACCAAGGGACTGGGAGCTGGAATGAATCCAGAAATCGGACGACAAGCTGCTGAAGAAAATCGTGATGAAATTCAGGAAGTGCTCAAAGGAGCGGATATGGTGTTTGTTACTTGTGGACTTGGAGGAGGCACTGGTTCTGGAGCTGCTCCTATTGTTGCTGAAACAGCCAAAGAGCTGGGAGCTCTGACAGTTGGTGTTGTTACAAAACCATTTGCTTTCGAAGGATCTCAACGCCGTACCATTGCCGAAGAAGCATTGGCCAATTTGAAAGATCGTGTTGATACGCTTATCACTATTCCGAATGATAAACTTCTTTCTATTATTGATCGCAAGACCACGCTCATCAACGCCTTTCGTATCGTCGATGATGTTCTCCGTCAGGGTGTGCAGGGTATTTCTGATTTGATTACCAAGCCAGGTATCGTCAATGTCGACTTTGCCGATGTGCGAGCGATTATGGAAGATAGCGGAAGTGCTCTTATGGGTATTGGTATTGCTTCCGGAGACAACCGTGCTGTCGAAGCTGCCAAGGCCGCTATCAACAGCCCTCTTCTCGAACTTTCTATCGATGGTGCCAAAGGGGTACTCTTCAATATTTCTGGTTCGACTGATCTTACGATGCTTGAAATCAATGAAGCAGCGAGTATCATCACAGAAAATATTGATCCAAATGCCAAGGTGATATTTGGAGCGGTCACCGATGATCAGATTCGTAAAGGTGAAATACAGATTACAGTGGTCGCAACAGGATTTGATGTGGTACGGATGAACGAATCACCTATCGGACTGATCACTAATCGATCAACAACAGTGACTCCTCCTGTTACTCCTTCGCGTCATACGTTTTCTCAACCGACAGAAGAACCAGAAGAAAAAGAACAAACAGAAAAAGTTGATCAAGAAGGATTAGATGAAATCCGTTTTACAAATAGGAAAATAGAACCGGCACAAATGATCATTGAAGAGAAGATCCAACCACGTAATATGTCTTCGCACAATGGATCCAAAGAATTTGCTCAGGATGAAGACTTAGAAATTCCCGCTTTTATTCGTCGCAAAATGAAGAAATAACCAAGAGGATGATTTCTTCTGCGAGATGCTCCTCTAAGAGCATCTTTTCTTTTACGAAAAACGAGAGCGGTGTATACTATAAAAGAGGATAGAAGATGCATGATAAGTGATGCAAAATATCCGACATCAATTATTCCTCATCCTTATATTTTTATCTCTCATCTCTCATCAATTATCTTTTTTTATGTATTGTCCATTCTGTAATCATACTGAAACAAAAGTTATCGACTCTCGTGATACACAGGAGGGGCGAGTAGTGCGTCGTCGAAGGGAGTGTGAACAATGTCATGCTCGTTTCAGTACGTATGAGGAAATAGAAATATTTCATCTTTCGATTGTGAAAAAAGATGGTCGGAAGGAAGAATACGATCGGAGTAAAATCGAGAAAGGGTTACGGAGAGCTTTTGAAAAACGTCCTCTCGCAGAAGAAAAAATAGAAAAGATTCTCGGAGAAATCGAGTATGCTCTTCATGAGAAACATGAGAATGAGATTCCGAGTCGTGAGATAGGGAGTTTGATTATGAAAAAATTGAAAGAAACAGATGATGTCGCCTATATCCGATTTATTAGTGTGTATAAGTCTTTTGGCAGTGCCAAGAGTTTTCGCAAGGCCCTCGATACTTTGGAATAAAAGCATTGTTTTAAGTATTTCTTATAATTACCGAGTTTTTTCCTTACCAATAATTTTTTCGAAGAGACGCTCATTCGCCCAGCGGCGAACTCACTTCTGAAATTTTTTCGATCCGTCGCAGACGACGGCACCATGCTCGAAAAACTTTCAAGCCTCTCTGAAAAAACAATTGGTAAGAAAAAAGAAATCCAATTTTTATTGAAAGAAGCGAGTGAAAATTCTATGTCAAAAATCTCTGTAAAAGTTATTCCTCGAGCGTCAAAGAATGATATAGAATGTGTGGGAGACGGGGAATATCGTGTTCGTCTGACTGCACCACCGGTCGATGAGAAAGCGAATCATCTCTTGATCAAGCTCTTGTCAAAACATTTTGGTGTTGCACCAAGTCTGATACGGATTGTCTCTGGAGAAAATAGTCGTCAGAAGATTATTGAAATTTCATAGACTCCCTTTGTTTTTTGAGAGAGTAGTCATGATTTCTTTTTTATCCCGTGGTTACTTTTGAACACTTCTGACTCGCTTTGTCGAACAGGGAGCTGTCCTGTCGAGACCCTGTCTGCCGACAGGCAGGCATCCGCCCGCCTTGACGAGCGAGAGCGAGGCTGGGTCACGCTCTCCGCCAGCTGGCGGATGTTACCGACGCGCTCATCGGAAGTGTGGACAAAACTAACCAAACGAAAAAAAAGAAATCATGATTACTCTCTATTTTTCATAATTATGAGAAAGGATCAAATTTTTCTTCTTGCGTGTTTAGGATATATAGGAGGAGTCTTTCTGGGCTCCTTTTTTGTTTCTCCACAGTGGATACTTTTGTGTGGTATCGCTTTGTGGGTAGGTGTTTGTGTCGCCTTTCCTTCTCGGAGAAGTTTCCTTTTTATTGTGCCGATATTTTTTTTCATTGCAGGGACGTTTTTGGTAGAACGAGCACTCGATCGATATCGAGGAGATGATTCTGTCTCACAGGAAATAATTGGCACAGTTCGTGTCGTCAGTGAACCAGAGGAGAAAACTTTTTTCAGACAAGTAATTGTCAGAGGTATCGTATGTGAACAGGATGATTGTCCAAAAGAGAAAATTTTGTGGCAAGCACCACTTTCGACCGATGTCAGCATCGGATCGAGACTGACATTTTCTTGTTTGCTCGAGCGACCCGAGAATTTTGATCCAGCATTCGACTACCGCATGTTTCTTGCGAAAAATGGTATTGGATACGTCTGTGCCCACGCGACCATATCGCAATCGTTACCCGAAGACAGACATGCTCGTATGATGCGTTTCTTCTTTCTCCCCAAGCGAGCGTTCGAGCGGGCGATAGAACAGAGTCTCCCTCAGCCAGAAGCTGGTCTCGCTCTCGGACTGGTTATAGGAGGGGACAATCGTTTGCCAGAAAACCTCAAGCAAGCATTTGTCGCGTCGGGACTCTCTCATATTACGGCGATTTCAGGATACAATATTGCACTTATCGTACAAGGACTGATGCTACTCGGTATCGGTCTTGGTCTCTGGCGTCGTCAGGCACTTTGGTTTGCTGTCATTGGTATTATACTTTTTATTATCCTAGTTGGTGCTCCATCATCAGCGGTGCGAGCGGGTGTGATGGGCGTTTGTGCTCTATCAGGACTCTTTTTTGGTCGATTGTCTCGCGGACTGAATATGCTTTTCTTTGCAGGAGGAGTGATGCTCATATTTCAGCCACTTCTTTTACGGTATGATATCGGGTTTCAGCTTTCTTTTCTCGCGACCCTCGCGCTTATTTTCTGTACACCGATCATGCAATCTTTTCTTCCTCGAATATTTTTTGGGAAAACTTTCGTGGAAATAGCGATGATGACGTTTGCTGTAGAACTTTTTGTGGTGCCGATCATTGCTTATCAATTCCATATTTTCTCTCCTTTTGCTCTTCTCATGAACGTACTTATTCTTCCGCTCATACCATACACAATGGCGCTCACTTCTATTTCTGCGTTAGGATTTTTCCTCTTGCCAGGACTCCATATTATTCCTGCAGGCATCACGTATGCACTGCTTCGAACGATCACTTCATCTGTCGAATATTTGAGTGGTATCGCTGGAGCAGTACAAAGCGTATCACTCTCTCCTCTCACGCTCTTTCTCTGGTATGTTGTACTGTTCTCTGGTATTGTCGTAGGAGAGAAATATTTTGTGCACACCTATGTCGAAAAAAATACTTCTGAGTAGTCTGGTGCTGTTATTCTTCATTGCTTGTATTTTGTATGCAGGAAGAACATGGTGGGACGGATATCGTGAAGAGACATTCGTCACATTCCTCTCTGTCGGAGAGGGCGATGCACTTCTCATTTCTCAAGGATCGAATCAAGTCGTGATTGACGGCGGTCGAAAGAGTAAAGACCTCCTTGCTCGTCTCGGACGATATCTTCCATTCTGGGACCGGACTATTGAAGTCGTCATCGCGACGCATCCTGACGCAGATCATGTCGGCGGTTTTCCAGGATTGTTTTCGACATACCATATCAATCATTTTCTTTCTACAGGAGCCGAGAGTGAGACAGAGGTATTCACCCTTCTCAAGCAATCACTGGAGAAATATCACATCGATACTCTCAAAGTATCTCGAGGAACGACACTACAGCTTCCGATAGATGGACTCCTCTCGATCGAATATCCCGAGACAACACTCCCTGAGACAATGGCAGAGACCAACAAGGGGAGTATTGTCGCACGGTTCACGTATGGAGAGACATCGATGCTTTTCACTGGTGATCTCCCGAGTGAAGAAATGTTTCTTCCTGATATCGGACACATCGATATTCTGAAAGTATCCCATCACGGCTCACGCTACTCGACGAGTGAAGTGTTCCTTGATCAGTTCACACCGAAAGAAGCGGTGATTTCTGTTGGCAAGAATAGCTATGGTCATCCGAGTTCCGAAGTTCTCCATCGTCTCAAAAAACGAAATATCCGTATCCATCGCACCGACGAGGAGGGTGATATCCAGTATGTCTGCACGAGAGCACTGCAGAAATGTATCTTGCCTTGACAAAGAGTTGGTAATTTCCCTCTGGTGGGGGTATAATGAAAATGAAAATAAATACTAAATAAAAAATATGTTTTTAAGTTCTCATTCTTACATTCTCAAGAAAGTTCTTCTTTTCTTTATTCTAGTGTCAATTGTTTTTACGAGCATTTTTTTGTTTTATAAAACATATTTATATTCCAAAAAGGAAAATAATACAAAATTGGTAGAGCAACAAGTATTGATGTCCACCGAAACAACGTCTCAAGCCGTATGGGATCCCAAGGGATCTATATATCTTTCTCTTGCACCAAACAATGGAAATGATTTTGGTATTTATCAGTATGATATTAGTAAAAATATTCTTGCTCCCTATTCTCTATTAGAAAAAGGAATTGCTTTTTCAGGAAAATTTAAAACTGCTACATCGGAAGAATTGTTAGTATCAGAAATAAGAGGTGACGAAACCCAAATTACAGGAATAGAAGGGAATATCGCTACAACACTTACTGACTCGATGATTCAAAAAAAGCGACATCCCTCGTATTCGGTTCCATATGACGCTCTTATTTATTCGGGAAAAGAGGAGAATGCCGAAGCTCTTGGAAGACCGAATGAATTCAATGTATATATGCAGAAAGCTGGCAATCAAGAACAAAAAATTGCACAAGGTGCTATGCCGATATTGACTCCGGATGGCAGATCAGTTGTTGTTTTACGAAATGATGGATTGTATAAAATTGATTTAGAAGATAAATCAAGTGAGCATATTTGGAAGACGGAATCTGATGGTGTGAGTTTTAATCAACAATTTTCTCTCTCTCCGAATGGGAAATATATTGCTTGGTCATATCCAGATGGAGGAGACATTTATGTCTTTGAAGTTTCTTCCTGGAGTCCGTTTGAAGCGACTTTTATGTATGATATTAAATCACATGCTTTTTGGCCAATTTTCTCGCCAGATGAAAAATATATAGCCTTTGAAGAAGTGGATTGGACTGATCCTCCGACCCAAGCTCGACTTGTTATTATGAATCTTGCAACACAGGAAAAAAGAAATCTCTTGGATCTTACTTCATTTGATCAATTGAGTTTATTTGTAGATGATTGGAAATAACATATGAATACTATTAAAACTTTTCTCATAATTTTCATTGTTAGCATCGGTGTTTCTTTCGGGATGGGCAATGGTAGATTCTTTCATATAGAAAGATCAATGGCATGGAGTGATGGTTCGAGTGGTACGAGTAGTAGTAGTGGTACAAGTGGCAGTCGTGATGGTAGTGGTAATCGTGGAAATAATAATAACTGCGGTAATGCTGTAGGAGGATCAACATCTGGGGCTCGAAGCGGCGGTGGTGGCAATTCGAGACCAGTCGTTCCTCCTTGCTCCGCATTGAATGGTAGAACTTGTACTTCTGTTGCCAATGCTTGTGGTACCACTTCTGGTACATACAATTGTGCAGGTGTTTGTAGTGCTACTCCTCCCGCTCTCCCTACAGGATACGGTACTGCCTGTCAGAAAACAGGGAGTGTGAACTCCTGTGGAGATTCTGGAACGACTACCTCGGGTGTGATTGTGTGCAATGGAACGTGCGATGCACCAGCTCCTACCAATGCTCAAGAACGTTGGTACAGAGTTGCCGGTGTAACCTGTCTCTCTGCTCCGAATCAGTGTGGAAAGCAGAATCTGGGAACTTACAATTGTAGTGGTACGTGTGCCGCACTCACTCCCTCACCAGCTTCCTGCTCTGCATACAACACCAATAAACCAACAGTATCACTGAAAGCAAATCCACTCGTACTTACATCAGAAAGATCTACCATTCTCACATGGACCATTGCCAATGCAACGAGTTGTCGTCATTCGAGTGATGATAGTAGTTCTACGGCTAGCTGGACTAATGCACCAATCGATCCTGCAGACGGCTCTACTTCTGTCTCTGTTACGGCTCCTACCACTTCCTTCACCATCTCCTGTTCGAATGCCTCAGGAGTAACCAACAGAACGGTATATGTCAAAATTCAGAATGATTGTTCCGGTATTCCAGCTTGTGGAGACACGAACAATGTGTGTGATGGAAAACGATACAATGACATAAAAGGTTGTGGCGTGAATAACTGTAGAGGTACTCGTTATTGTGATCTTAACTGGAAGGAGACAGCTCCTGGTCAGTAGAAATCTTGAGCACAAAAGAAGGAATGCCCCTTCTTTTGTGCATTGACAGAAAGAGAAAAATGTGCTATAATATAGAAACGGGTCGAAAGACCTTTTTTTATTTGTCTTGATTTCTGTCGACAAATGCTTGAAACTCCAGAAAAATCTGTTTTGTGGTATACTCAAAAAGTAAGATAAAAATATATATTTGCTTATGGGACGAAAGAAAAAAGTCGTAGAAGAATCAGAAGAAGATGATTTCACCATTGAAACTATTTTACACAGTGATGCCAAGCGAAGTATCGCAGCGGTTTTTTTGTTTGCGCTCTCACTGCTTTTTCTCCTTGCCTATTTCCGTTCAGCCGGACTCTTAGGTGTATGGATCAATACGGGTCTCGGGATGATGCTCGGATGGGGCAAATGGCTCTTCCCTCTCCTTCTTGTTATTGCAGGACTCATGTTTCTCAAGGGACGTAAGACCACGCTCTCGGATGCGGTGAAATTTATCGGTCTTATTACCGCGTTTTTTTCCGTGCTCGGATTGTTCCATCTCTACAGTGGAGATACGACCAAGGAGCTTCTCAAGGTAGCGAGTAATGGACAGGGTGGTGGGTATGTTGGTTTTGCTTTTGCCTCTGTTCTCATCAAGTTTACTGGGATGGTTGCTGGAACGATTATTCTTCTCACATTTTTTATTATCGGTGTGATTGCTTCATTCAATGTTTCTCTCATCGCATCATTCGAGCGGTTGCAGAGGAGACTATTTCCGAGCAAAGAAGAAACACCAGAATCACCAGAAGCATCTCCTTCTGTCGATCCTGTTGTAGCAGAGATGGTATCAGTCGCACCACAGGGAGAGGCAGAAAAACAAGAAATACCAGAAGAAACAGAAGAATCATCAGAGGTGTCCTCAGCTCTTTCTCCAGAAGATACAGCAAAACTCGCAGAGAATAACATTAGTAATCTGAAGTTTCGAGAAGGAGAGACCGTATTGATCAAGAAACTCAGTCTGAAAAAGAAAAATTCAGGAACGACACCGTGGGAAGTTCCGGATGTAAGTCTCTTGGAACAGGCAACGGGTCATGCAACAGGAGGTGACATAGAGGCAAAAAAACATATTATTCAGAATACGCTCAAACATTTTGGTATTGAAGTGGAACCAGGAGACGTCCGTCTCGGTCCGACTGTCGCTCAGTATACGTTTCATCCGGCTTCTGGAGTCAAGCTCTCTCGTATTACAGCGCTCTCTGATAATCTCGCTCTTGCACTCTCTGCCAAATCAATTCGTATTGAAGCACCTATTCCTGGGCAAGCGCTCATCGGTATCGAAGTGCCGAATGAATCTGTAGCTACTGTCCGTCTCCGATCAATGCTCGAGAGCGATACATACAAGTCTCGTACTTCCGATCTCATGGTCGCTCTTGGTCAAGATGTGAATGGAAAAAAAGTAATGGCCAATCTTGCCAAGATGCCTCACATTCTTATCGCTGGTCGCACAGGTTCAGGGAAAAGTGTGTGTATGAATACTTTTCTTCTTTCACTACTCTACCAAAATACGCCTGAAGAGTTGCAACTCATTTTGATTGATCCGAAGAGAGTTTCTTTTGCACGCTACAAAGGCATCCCTCATTTGAAAGCGGATGTTATCGTTGAGAACAAAAAAGTTGTCAACGTACTTCGTTGGGCAGTCGGTCAGATGGAACACCGATACAAAATCCTCGAAGAAGCAGGCAAACAAGATATCCAAGGGTATCACGAAATGATCGCCAAAGGAGAGAAGCGTACGGTCGTCAATACAGAAGCTGGTACCGTGAAACAAGAACCCTATCCTGCTATGCCATATATCGTGATTATGATCGATGAAATGGCGGATCTCATGGTGACTCATCAGAAAGAAGTGGAGCCACTCATTGTGCGTCTTGCTTCTCTTTCGCGTGCTATCGGTATTCATCTCGTGCTCGCGACACAGCGACCGGAAGCAACCGTCATCACGGGACTTATCAAAGCAAACATTCCAGCTCGTATTTCTTTTCAATTGAAATCACAGATCGACTCCCGTACTATCCTCGATACGAGTGGCGCTGAGAAATTGCTCGGCAATGGCGATATGCTTTACTCGGCTGCTGATGGCAAAGAAATGCGTCGTATACAGGGCGTACTCGTCTCTGAAGCAGAAATCAATGCGGTAACGTCGTTTCTTTGTGCACAGAAAAAAGCGCATGAGGAGGAGGACGGTATCGGTGATGATATTGAAGGAGTGATAGAAGGAGAATCGGACGATATCACAGAGGCACTCAGTCTCATCGATGAAGGTGCGAAAGAAGATGCTTTGTATGAACAGGCCAAGGCGATGACTATTCAGTCCGGACGAGCCTCGACCACTTCTTTTCAGACAGCGTTTAGTGTCGGGTATCCAAGAGCGGCCAGACTGATGCGTCTTCTCGAAGACAATGGAGTTGTTGGTATGGTGGATGGCAAGAAAACAGTACTGATTGGTAAAGGTGATATCACCTCTGCTTCTGCAGAAGATGAAGAAAGACAATACGGCGATGATCCGATCGCAGAGCAATCAGAACGGAATAAATGGCAGTTGTAAGGAAAGTAATTGATAAGAGATGAAGGATGTTTATGAGTGAAGGTTTTACACGGAAAAAGGTTGAATCACTGACACTGGGAGAGAAGTTGAAAAAACTTCGCGGAGATTTTCGTATGAGTCTCACAGAGATTTCCAAGGCGACGAGAATACAGGTGAAATATCTCGAACATCTCGAAAACGGAGAATATGAAAAACTGCCGGCGGATGTCTATGTCCGTGGTTTCCTCAAGAGTTATGCACTGTATCTCAATATTGATGAAGGTGTGTTTATGAAGCTCTACGAACGTGAGCGTCATATCCAAGAAAATCTCCATCAAAAACCCAAGGAACAGCCCGTTCATAAAAAACATATCAACATTGCTTCGCTCGTTATCACTCCACAATCGATTGTTATCACGTTTGTTGTATTGCTTGTTTTTGGTGCTTTTATATACGTTTTCCGTGAATTTCAGACGTTCGCTCTCGTTCCTCGTCTCGTCATACTGAGTCCGATGAACGGCACAGTCGTAGACACAGATACGGCTGTTATACAAGGAAAGACGGACAAGGGAGCACGGGTGTCTATCAATGACCAATCAATCTTTGTCGATGGAGAGGGAAATTTCTCTAGTACTCTTCCTCTACAGTCAGGGATCAATACGCTGACAGTGATGGCAGTCGATCGTTTCGAAAAACAGAAAGTCGAAGTGCTTGTAATAGAGTCTTCTCATATACAGCCAATACCAGAAGCAGTACCAGTGTCTCTTGATATGGAATCTCAGATGTTCCGTGTCGAAGTGTCGGTACGTGAAAATCCCGCACAAGTGATGATCGAAGTAGATGATGAGAAAGTATTTGATGGAATCCTACGTCAAGATACGCCACAGAGTGTCATATCAAAAGAGCGAGTAACAGTTTTTTCTGATAAGCCATCACAGACATTCATCCGATGGAATGATGCAGAAGAAGAGTCCCTTTCTATCGAGAAAAAAATCGAAGACGCGGTTGTTTTTACTCCACTTGGGAGACAGCTCTAGACGTATTTCTTTGTGTATGTTATTCTGTAAGAGAAGTAAACAACAGAGGACATAATTCAAAAATATAAATCATTGTAATAACTCATATGGCGAAGATCAAAACGACAAAAAGTGAGGGGAAAGATAAAATCAATACTGTCTTGGATGCGATCCAAGAGAAATTTGGTGAAGGAATGATGATGAAACTTGGCGACGTCCGTAAGGTCGATGTCGAGGTGATTCCGACGGGATCGGTGTCACTCGATATCGCTCTCGGTATCGGAGGTGTACCACGCGGTCGTGTCGTAGAAGTGTATGGTCCAGAATCATCTGGTAAAACGACACTGTCGCTTCATATTATCGCCAATGCGCAGAAGTCAGGTGGTATTGCTGCCTTTGTCGACGCAGAACATGCACTCGATCCAGAATACGCCAAGCGTATCGGGGTGAATATCAACGATCTCCTCATTTCTCAACCAGACAATGGCGAACAGGCACTCGATATCGTGGAAACACTCGTTCGTTCTAATATGGTGGATGTGATTGTTGTCGATTCTGTCGCAGCCCTCGTTCCAAAAGCAGAAATCGAAGGTGAGATGGGCGATCATCATGTCGGCCGTCAAGCGAGGCTTATGTCGCAGGCTCTTCGAAAATTGACCGCTATTATTGCTCGTTCCAATGTCGTGGTTATTTTTATCAATCAGATTCGTATGAAGATTGGTGTGATGTTTGGTAATCCGGAGACGACTACCGGAGGACAGGCGCTCAAATTTTATTCTTCCGTTCGTATCGAAGTGAGACGGAGTGCTCAGATCAAACGAGGAGAAGAAGTGGTAGGGAATCGTGTGAAGGCCAAAGTGGTGAAGAACAAGGTCGCAGCACCATTTCGTACTGCTGAATTTGATATTATGTACAATGAAGGTATTTCACTTGCAGGAGACCTCCTTGACTCTGGTGTTATCTATGGAACGCTCAAAAAATCAGGAAACTCGTTCCTTTTTGGTGAAGTGAAGCTTGGCGCAGGACGTGAATCCGCTAAAGTGTTTCTGAAAGAAAATCCAAAAGTGGCAAAAGAAATCGAAAAATCTATCCTCGCACAATCAAAAGACGGGAAGGCTGAAATTCAAAAAGTCAGTGGAAAAACGGAAACAGAAGAATAAATCAAATCATTCTTCAAAAAAGAAAAGACTCTTTCGGGAGTTTTTTCTTTTGGGCATTTTTGTGTTCAATAGGAGTAAAAAAATATGCTATACTGTGTGTATGTACAAACAAATTCGCATCTTATTTCTTTTGTTCTCTTTCGGCGCGTTCTCTGCGCTGTGTTTTGTTGTGCCAACAGAGTCTTCTGTTGTCTTGGCTCAGTCGGATTGTGACGATACAGACACTGGATGTATCAATGATCGTATCGATAGTCTGGAGAAAAAACTCAAAGACGCAAGTAAGAAAAAAAGTGAGTTGGAAAAGAACTTAAACCAGATCAATACATCGCTCACCTCTACCCAGCAGGTGATTCAGCGTACACAGGTGCTTCTCAATGAGTCCACACAAACCATCGAACAAAAAGAAAAAGAAGTAGCTGGACTGGAGCAACAATTGACCCTCGAAAAATCTGTTCTCAAAGGACTCCTTCGAGAGCTTTATGAAAGTAGCAGTATCCCTTTTTCTGAAATCATTGTTGCAGAAAAGAGTGATATGCGTTTTTTTCATGAATATGATACGTTGTTTTCGGTACAGGAAAAGATACAGGGAGTGATTGGTGAGATCAACACCATGAAAGAAAAAGTGACTGGTGAAAAAGAAACATTGGAGGATATGAAAAAGGATCAGGAACGACTGCTCGCTCTCAAGAATCAGCAGAAGAAAAATTTGGTATTGGATAAGGTAGACACGCAGGGTGATATAGAAGATCAACAAACAATTATCAGTCGTCTCAAGAAAGAACTGGATCAATTGCAGGGCGATTTGGATATTTTGTCGGGGAAATCATATGATGCCAAAGATATCCGTGAAGCAGTAGAGTTTGCCAGCAAAAAAACAGGAGTGCCTGTAGGAGTGCTGTATGGTTTCTTGAAAAAAGAAACGAACATCGGTGTCAATACGGGACAGTGTACCTATAAACAAGTAGAAAGTGTCTCTGTTGCACGATACAAATCCCTCTTGAAGAAAAATAAGAATTGGCAAAAATCGATTGATCTTTTGTATAAACGAAAGGCTCTCTTCTATGATATTGTCGATGTTCTCGGGTACAGTAAGGACAAGAAAGTCTCTTGTTCTCCTTCTCCGAGTGCGTATATCGGGCAGGGCGGGGCGATGGGTATACCTCAGTTTATGTCTGATGTATGGATGGGGTATAAATCTCGCATTACAGCCAATACAGGACATAAGAATCCTGATCCATGGAATATCACGGATGGGGTGATGGCGATGGCTCTCAAGCTTCGTGTCGCTGGCGCTACCTCGAGTAAAGAGTCAGTCATCAAGAGCGCTTCTATCAATTATCTTGGTACTTTCAATAAAAATTACTACGAAGGTATCGTCTATTGGTCAAAAAATTATAAACTTCTCTTTCAATAGTGCTTTTTCTGATGTGCAGGTTTCTCTGTTTTGTGATATAGTGGAAGCGTAATTAACAGGATGTTTACTATTCTTCATTTTTTTTATGGAACAAATCTTTCTATCAGTGATTATCCCTGCATATAAGGAAGGTGAGCGTATCGGACGGAATCTTCTCGAAATAGACAAATATCTTAAAGGGAAGAATTATTCGTATGAGATACTGGTGATCGTAGATGGTTCTCCTGACAATACTGCTCTCGTTTCTCGTAATTATGCACTGCAGATACCTCATATTCGTGTCATCGAGAATACAGAAAATCACGGCAAGGGGTATGTTGTCCGTCAGGGTTTACTCGAAGCGGTAGGGAAGTGGCGACTTTTCCTCGATGCTGATGGTTCGACCTCTATCACTCATCTCGATGCCTGCGAAGAACATTTCAAGTCAGAATATGATGTTATTATCGGTTCACGTAAGATAGCAGGATCGTTCGTTCAGATACATCAGCCCAAGCATCGAGAAATTTTGGGTGAAGGAGGGAATTGGCTCATTCGTATCATTCTTGGTTTATGGAATTATCCTGATACACAATGTGGTTTCAAGGTGCTTTCAGAAAAAGCTTCCAACGAGATCGCTTCACGCATGGTTGTCGATCGATTCGGATTTGATTTTGAGTTGGTAGTATTGGCACTGAGACTCGGGTTTCAGGTGAAACAATTGCCAGTTCGCTGGATGAATGAAGAAGGGTCTACTGTGAAATTGACTGGTCCGAATGGATTTATTCAAGTATTAATCGATCTTTTCAAAACGAAATGGCGTCTCATCACGGGTGCATATCATATTAGTGAGTATGCTAAGAAGAAAATAACTGCCAATGCTTCTTGAATATCTATCGTCAATAAAAAAACAAAACAAAATGACACAAGCAGAAAAAAAAATACATACTACTCCCTCAGAACTTCGTCAAGACATTGTTACGGGAGATTGGGTTGTGATAGCGACGGGCCGTGCCAAGCGTCCTGATGCTTTTGCTTCATTGGAACGTGTCCGTGCAGATAATCCTGAAGATCCTTTCGTCGATCCAGAGAAAACGAATGAACAAGATGATATTCTTGTGTATCGTCAGGAAGACGGAGAGTGGAGTCTCCGTGTTTTTCCGAATAAATATCCAGCCTTCTCTTCGGAGGAAAAAGTGCGAGACCTCTCTGAGGGACCTTATTTTTCGATGACTGGTTTCGGGTACCATGAACTCTTTGTGACACGTGATGCAGAGAAACCGCTGGCATTACTTGAGACATGGCAAGGAGCGGAGCTCTTTGATGCGTATCAAGAACGATATCTATCACTCATGGGTAAACCAGATATCAATTACATTCAGATTTTCCATAATCATGGAAAAGAAGCAGGTGCATCTATCGAGCATCCCCATTCTCAGCTTATTGCGCTTCCAGCTATTTCCCCGTATATCAACCTTGAGCTCTCTGGAGCAGAACGGTATTACAGAAGCAATCACTGCAATGTATACGATATCGTCATCAAAGCGGAGCAGAAATTTAAAAAGCGGATACTCTACGAAAATGAACATTTCATTGTATTTTGCCCTTTTGCCTCCCGTGTCGCCTTCGAAATATGGGTGATTGGTAAGCGTCCTAATCCGTATTTTGAACGCATTACCGATGAAGAAAAGTTCGCCCTTGCGGAAGCGATGCAGAAAGCTCTTTTTGCCCTTTATAGCGGTCTGAATGATCCAGCGTATAATTTCTATATTCATACAGCTCCGTGTGATGGCAAAGACTACCCTCATTACCAGTGGCATATAGAGATTTTACCGAGGACATCTGTTTGGGCTGGTTTTGAACTCTCTACGGGAATAGAAATATCGACCATAGAACCAGAAAAGGCAGCAGAATATTTACGAGGACATCTGAATTCATGAAAACAAATGAAACTTCTATGCGGAAATTTTATGTGATCGGAAATCTCAAAATGAATATGCTCTCACGTGAAGAAGTATCACAGTATCTTACGGTGCTTCATCGAGAAGCTGGGCAGAGGAACTACGAACACGTTCTCGGGGTGATTTGCCCTTCGTTTTTGTATCTCGCACAATTTGATCGTTTGCCTCAGGGAATAAAAAAAGGCGCACAGAATTTTTTTCCAGAAAAAAGTGGTGCGTATACCGGAGAAATCTCACCTTTGATGCTCAAAAATGATGGAGTGGAATATGTCATCCTTGGTCATAGTGAACGGCGACGATACGCAGGAGAAACGGATGAGAAAGTACGTGAGAAAGCAATATTTGCTATCAAATACTATCTGACTCCGATTGTCTGTATTGGAGAAACAGAAGAAGACAAACAGGCAGGAAATACCGAACAAGTTTTATCCCGTCAGATACGTACAATTTTTTCTGACCTTTCCAAGTTGCAAGCTGAGAAAATTATTATTGCTTACGAGCCACGTTGGGCTATCGGTACCGATGCACTTCCTACAACGCAGGATATCCTCGGTGTCAGCATTCTCTTCCGAAAAATATTGAAAGAGATGTTTGATATGCAGACAGCAGAGAGGATCAGTCTCCTCTATGGAGGATCGGTGAAGAGCGCCCTTCTGGGACCAGTTTCTTTTGAGGCAGGAATGGATGGAGTATTGGTAGGAAGAGAAAGTCTCTTTCCTTATGAGTTGATAAAAATGATGGGACTCTTTGAAGAAGAAGCAAAACGACGATTACGAAAAACTCAATAATAATTTGATAGCACGAAAATTATGTTGGCAAATGTAAAAACGATGCTTGAAGAAGCACAAGCGAATCACTATGCGATTGGCGCTTTCAATACGATCAATCTCGAGACGACACAGGCTATTCTCGAAACAGCACGAGAACTGTCCTCTCCTGTTGTTATTCAGTTGACCGAAAAAACATTTGATTATGCGGGTGGTCGCGCTATTTTTCATCTCATCAAAAATCTTGCTGAATTTTATTCCAAAGATATCCCTGTCGGTATTCATCTCGATCATGGTAAGAACTTTGAGGTTGTTGAACGAGCCATGGGTATAGGTTTTCTTTCGGTGATGTATGATGGATCACGCAAGGAATATCCAGACAACCTCATCGCTACCAAAAAAATTGTGGAAATTGCTCACAGCAAGAACGTTGTAGTGCAAGCCGAACTCGGTAATGTTCCATATCTCGGAGAAATACAGATGGAAAATATCGATTGGAATAATTATATGACCGATCCTGATCAGGCAGTAGAATTTGTCAATGAAACAGGTATTGATACTCTCGCGGTTGCTATCGGAAACGCTCACGGATTTTTCCAGGAACGTGAAACACCTGATTATGAACGTCTGACGGCTATACGAGAGCGTGTGACACTTCCACTTGTGATGCACGGAGCATCGGACTGGGGGAGTGATCGAGTCGCTGAAGTCATCCGTCGAGGAGTGAGTTGCTTCAATGTTGATACCGCTCTTCGTCTTTCTTTCATTGGTGGACTTCGGGAAGCATTGTTATCAGAAGATGAAACTGACCTTCGTAAAATATTGACCAAAGCACGAAATCAGACGAAGGAAGCGGTAAAACAAAAGATACTTTCTTTTGGGAGTGATCATAAAGCCTTATAAAAAATTTATTTATATACAGAAATACAAATATGCAAAAACAGAGAATTGCCATCAATGGATTCGGTCGTATCGGACGGTCAGCGTTCAAAATAGCTTTCGAGAAAAAAGATATCGAGATTGTTGCTCTCAATGATTTGACGAGTGTCGATATCTTGGCACACCTGTTGAAATACGATACTGCGTACGGACAATACCGAAAACGGATAGAAGTGAGTGAAGGGAAGCTTATCGTCGATGGGAAAGAATGTCTCGTATTTGCTGAACCTGATCCGAAGAAACTGCCGTGGAAAGAATTGGCGATTGATGTCGTACTCGAGTGCACGGGTCGATTTACGGATAGCGTCTCTGCTTCACAACACATCGCTGCCGGAGCCAAAAAAGTAATTCTCTCAGCACCTGCCAAGACAGGAGACGTTGTGCCTTCCATTCTTGTTGGCGTCAACGAATCTTCGTATCAGTCTGAAGAAGTGATTTCCAACGCTTCATGTACGACAAATTCTCTTGCTCCAGTTGCAAAAATCATTCATGAAGAGTTTGGTATTGCCAAAGCATTGATGACAACAATACATTCGTACACCGCTGATCAGAATCTCCAGGATGGCCCACACAAAGATCTCCGTCGTGCGAGAGCAGCCGCGTCCAATATCGTTCCGACGACGACCGGAGCGGCTATCGCTGTGACACAAGTCATCCCGGAACTTTCTGGATTATTTGATGGGCTCTCACTTCGTGTTCCGACTATTGTTGTCTCTTTGACTGATTTCACGTTTGTTCTCAAGAAGAAAACAACCGTCGAAGAAATCAATGCCGTACTTGAGCGGGCCAGTCAAGATGCTAGGTATCGTCAGGTATTGGCAGTGACTCGTGAACCACTTGTCTCTTCTGATTTCATCGGTGATCCACACTCGAGTACAATAGATCTCTCTCTGACGAAAGTAATCGATGGTGATCTCGTGAAGATTGTTGCGTGGTATGATAATGAATGGGGATATTCGAATCGTCTCGTAGAACTCGTCACTGTTATCGGTAAACAATAGCGTACAAGGTTATGAAGAAAACAACACAAAAAAAGCAAGATATCGAACAATATAGAAAACGTCTGCAAGAGATTTCCGAAACGAAATTCGGATCACTCTCTGATGATGATATTTTGCATACTCTTGCAGAACGAAAAGAAATCATGTTGATGGAAGAACACGAACAAGAACGTCTGACTCAAGAAAAACAAGAATCTGAAGAGAAGGTGTTGCAAGCAAAAAGAGAAGCCGAAGAGAAAGCGAAAAAAGAACAACAAGCTTCTGAGGCAAGAATTCGTCATGAGAAGAAGAAACTGATCAAACAAAAAATTGAAGCATTGAATGAATCTATTTCTCCGGAGAAGAAGGATGAAGATTTGTTGGTACTCATTCAGGAACGTCGTGCTCTCGAGGATGAAATCGCCTCGTTGGATAAACAAGACAGCGATGAAGAAGGGGAAGAAATACCATCGGGAGAGACTTCTCAAGAAGTACCTACCGAGGAATTGATTTCTCAGGCAGAACCGATCATCACCCCCTCAGTACCTTTGAAAGAAGAAGTAGTGGTCCCACAAAAACAAGAGGAAAAACAAGAAATCAAAAAAGAAGATATTGTGGATGCTTTCCCTCCTGCTCTTGCGAAAAAACGAGATGATGAGTTTGGTATGGAATCTATTCAAGATACGGGTATACACAAGAATAGTCAGTTCTCACGTTATCTCGACCAACTCAATAACAACACGGGTTCTCTTGGTGAGTTCTTGCAACAACTTCCGGTTGATGCAAAACAAAATAAAGCCTTTATGCTCAAGGTTGCAGAGATCGACCCTGCGTATGCGATGCACTATGCTGATCCAGATACACTCAAGATAGATGAAGATTTCAATATGCGTATTGCGAGTCTCGATAATCCAAGGAATTCTGGGAATGCACTTGCTGAAATGTTACCCAATGCTCGGACATCCAAAGTACTCCTTGTCGCAGTAAAAAGAGATTATCGTAATATCAAATTTATTGAGTCGCAGATGTCAGATTATGATGAAATGATGACTATCGCCAAAAAAAGTGCTTTACAGAAAATCGATGATTTGAAAGAATCAGCGGATATTGATTTGCTTATCCCCAAGATACTTCAGCAGAACAGACAATTTATGACAGAGTTGAAGGAACATATTAAGAAAAATGAAACACAATAGACGACTGTTAAAAAAACACAAGCAATATGTATGATATCGTGATAAAAAATGGCACTATCATCGACGGAAGTGGCCGTCCGATGTTTCGTGCCGATATTGCTATCAAGGAAGGAATTATTGCATCGATAGGAGATCTGGCATCAGCACAGGCCGAGCGAATCATTGATGCAGACGGACAGTATGTGGCGCCAGGTTTTGTGGATGTGAACAATCATTCTGATACGTATTGGCAAATTTTCAACGAACCGGGCATGGAGAGTCTCGTCTCTCAGGGCGTGACGACAATCATCGGTGGGAATTCAGGAGCATCGCTTGCGCCACTTTTTTCTCCAGAAAATATCCGTGCGATTCAGAAATGGACCAATGTCGAAAAAATAAATTTCAATTGGTTATCGATGCAGGATTTTCTCAAAGAAACAGAGCGTCGTCGTATCGGGGTCAATTTTGCGACGCTTGTCGGACATGGAACACTGAGACGTGGAGCGATGGATGACAAGACGCGTACCATCACACCCGATGAAATCCACGCAATGGATGCAATGCTCGAAAAAGCCCTAGAAGAAGGTGCTATAGGGCTTTCGACAGGACTTGCTTATACTCACGCCAGAGGTGCTCGTACGAGAGAATTGTCGACACTTGCCAAAACAGCTGTCTCTCATCAGGGAATCTATGCAACGTACGTGCGTGATGAAGGCGCAGATGTCGTCAAAGCGGTTGAAGAAGCTATTCTCGTTGCTCGTGAAGCGGAATCTTCTCTCCATATTTCTCATTTGAAAGTTGTCGGCAAGAAGAATTGGCACTATATGGACGATGTTTTTCATCTTATAGAAACCGCCGCGCTCGATGAAGTGCCGATAAGTTTCGATGTCTATCCGTATACAACAACAGGATCTGTCCTCTACACTCTTCTTCCGGAATGGATTACGGGAGAAGGTCGCAAAATGATGCTTGCTCGTCTCAAAGATGCTGGAGTGCGAAGCACGGTACTTCGTGATATGAAGCAAAACGATACGGATTATTCACAGATTACCATTTCTTCGTCTCACTTAAATAAAATGCTCTCGCGACGAAAAATTTCTGAAATTGCTCTCCTTCAAGGGAAGACGCCCGAAGAAACAGTGCTTGATTTTCTCATAGCGAGCGAAGGACAGGCTATCGTTTCTTTTGAAGCATTGTCCGAGAAGAATGTCTTGAAATCCATCCAACATCCATTTTCTATTATTAGTAGCAATGGCGTTGGATACAGTACCGAGTATGCCAAGTCTGGCAATCTTGTGCACCCACGTAATTTTGGTACTTTCCCTAAAGTGTTTGCAGAATATGTCCGTAATCAGAAAGCCCTCAGCTGGGAAGAGGCAGTGCACAAAATGACCGGGAAACCAGCTAAGCAATTTCAGTTGGAGAAGAGAGGACTCTTGCAGGAAGGGTATTTCGCTGATATAGTCATATTTCAGCCAGACAATATTGCTGATCGTGCCACTATAGAAGAACCATATCAATACTCAACGGGCATTTCTTTTGTGATTATCAATGGACAGTTTGCTCTCGCTAACGATACCTTGATTCCAGATGCTCGATATGGCATGGTTCTTCGAAAGAAAAACAAACACTGGTTTGGATGGTAGAGAATATATAATTCATCGTTGTTTCCTCTGTTATGTACTTGGCGGTCCAACCGCTCAGTAGACATTTCCTAAGAATATGTTGCAAGAATCTTTTTTCAAGAACAAGCGAGTGACGGTGTTTGGTCTTGGTCTCAATATGGGCGGTGTTGGTACGGTAGTGTTTCTTCTCGAGCACGGTGTGCGTGAAGTGATTGTTACCGATATCAAAAAACGAGAAGAGCTTGGCCCTGCCTTAGAAAAACTTGCCAAATACAAGAATATCACCTATATACTCGGACAACATCGTCCGGAAGATTTTTCCCATGTCGATATGGTGATAAAGAACCCGGTCATATCCTGGACGAATGAATATATCAGGCTCGCACAGAAGAACAATATACCAGTCGAAATGGACTCGAGTATTTTTTTTGCGTTGTGTAAGGCGCCAATTATTGGCATTACTGGAAGTAAAGGAAAAACAACGACATCGACACTGATCGCACACATACTCGAAAAAAGTGGAAAAAAAGTGATGAGAATCGGTATTGGACAAGTCGGTGTGCTTTCCTCGCTCAAAAAAATCACTTCAGATACCACAGTAGTGTTTGAACTTTCTTCTTGGAGACTCTCTGCTTTACGATATATGAAGAAAAGTCCTCATATTGCTGTGCTTACCAATATCTATCCTGATCACCTCAATTATTACAAGACGATGGCTGACTATATCGAGGATAAGAAAAACATTTTTCTTTTTCAGAAAAAAAATGATGTGGTGATTGCTAATTTCGACAATGAAGCGGTGCGTGATATGGTACAAGATGCTCCTGGATCAATTGTTTGGTTTTCTGAACGAGATGAAATCGATGGAGATGGAGTCTGGCTCAAAGATGGGATGATATGGATTCGTAAACAAGGTGAATCTCACGAACTCATGCCTATAAAACATCGTACCCTTCGAGGAGAACACAACCAAAGTAATATTCTTTCTGCAGTTTCTACAGTTCTCGCTTCTGGATTATCTGCGAAACAGATTGTGTCAGGTATCGAGAGTTTCCCTGGTGTCGAGCATCGTCTCGAATATGTAGGGGAGAGTCGAGGCGTGCAGTATTTCAATGACACCACCGCGACTATTCCTGAAGCATCTCTCTCCGCTCTCCGTTCGTTCTCCGAACCGATCATCCTTCTCGCTGGAGGAAGTGACAAGAATCTTCAGTTTGATGCATTTGCAGAAGCCATAGCGACACGTGTGAAAGGACTCATTTTGTTCCGAGGGACAGCAACCGACAAACTCATTCTTTCGCTTCGAAAGTATCTCCCAGATACAGAAAAAAACCAGATATTCACAGTAGTAGACAGTATGGATAAAGCAGTAGAAATCGCGTCCCGATCAGCGGAGCCGGGAGATATTGTCCTTCTTTCTCCGGGATCAGCGAGTTTCGGTGTTTTCAAGAATGAATTCGATCGTGGTGAACAATTCAGACGAATAGTCCAATCATTATAGCCCTCATTTTTCCTATAAGCCGTTATCTCTTTTCGAGAGACGGCTTTTTTCTCTTCAAAAAGAAGATTTCTATGGTATACTTTCAATGGATGTTTCTTTTTTGAACACCCATGTTTGAGCGCGAAGAAACAAAAAGAAACACTATGCGAAGAGTGTCTTTTGTAGAAGAAAAAAGAAAACCATATCAAACCCTCATTCAGAGAAAGAAAGGGTGTTTTGATAGTGTTGCACCGCAGAGAATGCAGAGAAAAAGAAGCACTTTCTTCAGACGTCATTTTTCGGAATGGAAGAAAAATTTCTTCGTAGTACTCCTAGAAACAATAAAAAAAACAACTGGTTTTTTTGTCGCTCTCCTCTCCAAGAAAAAGAAGAGAGTACTTTCTGATGTCATATCGCATAAGAAACAGAGGAGATTTGGAAGCTTGTTTCCATCTTTTGGAAGCCTTGCTTCCAAATCAATTAAAGAAGTAGGACAAGTATTGATGGGCAGCTGGAAAGCACAGGTATCGGCCTTGCTCGTCATTGTGATCGTCAGTGGTACCTATCTCTTGCCACTCGGTTCACAGGGAGCGACATATACATTTACCCAGAATAGCTGGAGTGGTGGAGTGACGGTGAATACTGCCGTGCATCCTGGCAATCAGACGAACTGGAATGAGTATACGAGTCAGAGTGGACTGACGGTTGGGACTGATGTGAAACTCCCTGCTACCGGTTATACTTTCACCGATGATGGGACGACGATACCACAAGGACTGGCAACAGGTGGGGGATTTGGGAATGGAACGAATAATATAACACAGGTGACGGGAAGCGGCAGTGGAGCGAGAGTAGAATTTGTAAAGAGTGGATTGCTTACAGCACTCAGTCCCGCAACGAGACCTACAGGAACACAGCCTCGTGATATCACAATTTCTTCTGATGGAACATCAGTCTATGTGGCTAATTATGGTAGTAATACATTATCTCAATACAGCAGAAATACCAGCACTGGCCTCCTCACTCCGCTTACCCCCGCAACAATATCGGCAGGAGCAAATCCTATCGGTATTACGATTTCTCCCGATGGAATATCAGTTTATGTAACTAATTCTGGTAACACTACCGTATCTCAATACAGCAGAAATACCAGCACTGGCCTCCTCACTCCGCTTACCCCCGCAACAATATCGGCAGAAACGAGTCCTCGTGGTATCACAATTTCTTCTGATGGAACATCAGTCTATGTGGCTAATTATGGTAGTAATACATTATCTCAATACAGTAGAAATACCAGCACTGGCCTCCTCACTCCGCTTACCCCCGCAACGATATCTACAGGAATCCAACCGAATAATGTTATAATTTCTTCCGATGGGATGTCAGTTTATGTAAATAATTATAATGAAGTATCTCAATACAGCAGAAATACCAGCACTGGCCTCCTTACTCAACTTACCCCTGCAACGATATCCACAATGAATGGTTCCTATAGTATTACAATTTCTCCTGATGGAACATCGGTCTATGTAACTAATTATGATTATCAACGCATTTTTCAATATAACAGAAATATAGGTACTGGTTTGCTTACATATGTAGATACTATAAATACATCTAATAGTCCGTATGGTATTGTTATCTCTTCGTCTGGAGCATCGGCTTACACTGCCAATTTATCAAGCTCAAATGTATCTCAATACAACAGAAATACCAGTACTGGAATTCTTACTCCACTTACCCCCGAAACAATATCGGCAGGAGCAAGTCCTATCGGTATAACGATTTCTCCTGATGGAACATCGGTCTACGTGACTAATTATGGTAATGTTACTGTATCTCAATATAATCGTTTTCCCGAAGTAGCTTCTGGTACTTTCACTTCTGCCGTTATTAACCTCGGAGCGTCTGCCTCCTTTTCCACTTTTGGTTATGCTACGACACTCAACGGACAAACCATAACGATGGACGTCCGGGCGGGTAATACTGCGACGCCAGATGGTTCGTGGACTTCCTGGACAACTGGTGTCGCGAATGGTGGAGACATCTCATCATTATCAGGCAATCAATACATGCAGTATCGTGCGAATTTTTCGACAACTGATCCGTCTGTTTCACCCACTCTTGACTCTGTTACCATCGACTACTCCCAGTACACATCAGGAGAGATTCTTTCTTCTCCGTACGACTCTTCCTCGAATGCCAATCTTCTCTCCAAAATGAGTTGGACAGCGACAAATACGAGTGCCAGTGATACTGTGAAACTTCAAGTGCGTTCTGCGTCTACTCTCGGAGGTCTCACATCTGCTTCCTGGTGTGGATACACTGATTGTTCAGGATCTACATATTTCACCGAGAGTGACAATGGGGTGACACTCTCTCCGACGCATCCACTCATGACAGGATCGGATGATCAATATTTCCAATACCGAGTGACTCTTACCTCAGGCGGTGCTATCACCCCGATCCTCACAAGTGTGACATCACAATATGTGGTGAATGCTGCTCCAGAATTTGACACTGCTTACAATACTAATGGTCTCGCAGTCTCACAGATTTCTGATAATCTCGATTCTGACTGGGGAAAAATCCGTATCATCTATCGAGTGAAAGATTTCGATACTACCGATGGAACGAACACTCCTGGATACATCACTCCTTCCTTTGCCTATGACAATGGGTCTGGTTTCGTTACCATCAATAGTGCCAATCTTTCTATCAATGCCACAGCTAACAAGAGTGTCGATATTGCAAACTACACACAGTACGAAGCTATCTGGGACGCGAAGACTGATATTACCAATACCTATAGCACGACTCTTTCAGTGAAAGTGACCGTGAATGACAATGAAGCTGCCAACAATACTGCCACAGCGACTGATACCATCACATTTGATTCCAAGGCGCCAACGCTCGGATCCTATCCTGTTTTGGTTGATGCATCGCTCACTCCAGCGAGTGTCACTCTCTCTGCGACTGATGATTCCACGATTGAAATGAAAGTTGGATTGAATTCTGATCTCTCTGGATCCACCTACGAAGCCTATAATGGAACGAAGCTCCTCACACTCGCTACCAATCCAGACATCGTCTATGTTCAGTATCGAGATGTCTACAACAATGAAACAATCATTTCCTCTGTCACTTCGACAGAAACTCCGACTCTTATGATTATTCAAGATGTGTCGAATGCTCTGAATAATGATTGGAAACTCTTCATCTCTTGGAGAACGGTTGCCGAACCTTTTTATGGATTCGCCAATTACAAACTTTATGCGTCAGGAGACAATGTCAATTTTTCTCTCGTCGCTACTATCAATTCCAGAAGTACTAATTACTATATTGATGAGACTGTCACTTTTGACACGATTCGTTACTACAAGGTCAAGATGACAGACAACGTCGGAAACGTTTCTTGGATGTCGTCGACTCTTCAAGGAAAGCCAAATGGTACTCAAGATTCTGGAGAAGGAGGAGGGGGATCAGAGACCACTCCGCCTGCTATTTCCAATGTTATTCATTCTGCAGTTTCGACAACTCAAGTCACTATCACTTGGGATACCAACGAACTCTCTACTTCGACGGTCGGTTTTTCCGTTAACAGTGGATTTTTCACTGATGAAATCGGCGTGTTCAACTATGCGGATAACACTGGAGGAAGTGGTATCCATAGCGTCGTACTTACCGGTCTCACTCCTGCTACAACGTATTTCTATCAGGTCAAATCTTCTGATCCAGCAGGCAACGAAGGTACTGATAATAACGGGGGAACAGGATATACGTTCACTACCAATCCAGGTCCAGCTATTTCCAATGTTGCTCTCTCGAGCGCCGCGAATACTCAGGCAACAATAGGTTGGAACACGGATATTCCTGCCTCTACTTATATTTCTTACTCAACAGAAAAATCAGAAACTGCTCTCGTCGCTCCTACCGAAGTCGGTACCACTCCACTCACGACGAGTCATATTCAGACAATATCAGGATTGCAACCTGGTACGGTTTACTATTTCTTTGTGAAATCAGAAGATACGGATAGTAATATGGCTCTCGATACCAATGGAGGCGTTTTCTATCAATTCACTACTACCACGGACAATACAAGTCCTGTCATTTCCACTCTCGGAGCTTCTGTCATCACGTATGATCGAGTAGCTATCACTTGGCTCACCGATGAACAAAGTACGAGTCAGATACGATATGCTACTACTGGAGGAGGACCGTATACCAGTACTACAGAAACTGTCACTTATGGACAGGATCATTTTGTTATCCTTCCCTCTCTCGTCGCTGACACTACTTATTATTTCAAAGCCTACTCTGCTGATCTTTCTGGAAATACGACACTTTCCTCACAAAACTCTTTCAAGACACTTCCGGATCCGAGTTTCCAGCACGATCCACTGACGAGTATCACAGGGATGAATACGGTACTTATCACTGATACGAATGCCGTCATCTCACTTGTTACAGACCAGCCTGCTCTCTGTACGATCGAGTACGGCACTGCCCCGAGCAATTATGCAGCCACTCCAGTCACTGAGACTCTCGAAAACAAGCGCCACTCTATCACGCTTCCATCACTTCTCTTTTCGACGATTTATTATTACCAGGCAACCTGTATCGATAATCTCGACACAGTGGTTGTTTCTGATGAAGCGAGTTTCACGACCAAACCGATACAGGTAGACAGCGGAAGCGAAGGGGGTGATCTGATATCCCCGACAATCTCGAGTGTGAATGTGTCAGATGTGACAGGAGAGAATGCAACGGTGACATGGAGTACGGATGAGGTCAGTAATGGGTACGTGAGGTACGGCATCACGACGGATTATGGAGATATGTCCGGAGAAGATGTGATCAATTCAGCTATCGAGACGTACGCTGTCGAACATACGATTTTTCTCAAGAATCTCATCCCGAGTACCAAATATTATTTTGTCGTCCTTTCTTCCGATGCGAGAGGCAATCTCACTACTTCCTCCGAATCCTCTTTCACTACTACTTCTCCTTCGACCATTTCTTCTATCAATATCGTTTCGAACAAAATCGGCGAAGCAGTTCTCGCTTGGAAAACGAGTACACTTATGTCTTCTATTGTGGAATACGGTCTCTCAGAAACGTACGGAGACAAACAAGAAAGTAATACCCAAACGAAGACGCACACAATGACTGTCAACAAGCTCGAGAGCAATCAACTTTATCATTTTCGTGTCAAAGGTAAGGATAAATTAAACAACCTTTTCGCTTCTTCTGATTACACATTCTCGCCCCGTTCTCTTCCGGGAATTAGTAATGTCACGACCAAAGTACTTTCTGATACGGAAGTCGAAGTGAGTTTCAATACGAGCGTTCCGACCGATGCATCCGTCTCCTATACGAATACCAAGGAGAGTTCTGATACCGGGTCTCAGGGTAAGCCTGATCTTTCCCTCTCGCACACTGTCGTCCTCAAGGGACTGAAACCAGGGTCGGTGTACAATGCCAAGATCGTTGCGACAGATGAAGCAGGGAACAAGGTGACTCAGGATGCCAAAAACTTCACAACGAGTCAAGATACCACTGCTCCAGAAATTGACCAACTCAAAACTGATATGGCTCTCGCTCAAGATGGCAAAGTCCAGGCTATTGTTTCGTGGTACACTGATGAACCAGCCACCACTTCCATTGCTTACAAAGAAGGATCGAATGGAGAAGAAAAGACGATTGATATGCCGACCGATCCATCGACTTCACACGTGATAGTGCTCACATCATTCAAGATTGGTTCTGTCTATTTTCTCAAGGCCAAGTCTATCGATAAAGCAGGTAATGAAAGCATCTCAAGAGAAAAAATGATTATTACTCCACAACAAACTGAAAATGTTGTACAGATGATTATCGGGAACTTCAATGATATGTTTGGATGGGCGAAGTTTTAAGGACTACAGTCTCTCTTGAAATGAAGCTTTCTCTTTTCAACAACCAAAAGCCAATTTTTCATCATCGTTCCACCTCTCACAAGAGCTCTCAGTAAAACGAAAAAAGAAGCCTCCAATCAACACACTCTTAGCTTCTTTTTTCGATCTGAGAGCTCTTGCTCAGTCAGAGTGGAAAGGATGATGAAAAATTCTTTTGTTCGTTGAAAAAAAACATTCATTCTGTCTGAATGTCGCGCTTTAGAATGGAATTGAATGCGCAGGGTTGACACATTTTCGTAAAAGATATAATATACCCCTGTAGGGTATATTTTTCTGAAACAATCATTATGACGATTCCGAAGAAAACATCGCCGGTGCTCTCGCGTATTGCGCGCATCGAAGGACAATTGAAAGGCGTACGTCGTATGGTGGAAGAAGAAAAAGATTGTCTCGCTGTCATCACGCAGATCACCGCTATTCGCGAAGCGGTGGCGATGCTCGGAGTAGAGCTTCTCAAGGATGATATATCTTGCAAATGGGATGGCAAGAAAAAAATCAGCGAAGCATATCTGAAATCCCTTTTCAAAATGCAGTAGTTCTTTTGTTTATCTAAACCAATAGAGGAGAAATTTATGAATAAGTACCTTTTCAATGTATCTGGTCACGCACTCGTCTTGGGTGGCAGTGGTGGTATCGGATCTGAGATTGCTCGTGCACTTGTAGTACATGGTGTGAAGAAGCTCACGCTGACCTACAGCGGTAATCGTTCTAAAGCAGAAGCGGTCGCCGAAGAACTCAAAACGCTTGGTGCGGACATCTTTCTTGCACAGGTCTCGGACCGTACCGATGAGACAAAATCATCATTTGAGCAAATGCTCGAAGAATCTGTGACGACACTTGGAGAAGAAATTACACTGTTAGTCGACAGTATTGGTATTTCACCGAACACTGATTTGACAGAACAAACACTCAAGACACGTATTGATGCCGATAGAAAAAAAATCCCTGGTTGGAACGATGTCTATGCGGTGAATGTGATGGGATCATTTATTTCCACTCGTGCCGTCCTCGAGCGTATGAAAGCCAAAGAAGTAAAAGGCGCTGTTGTTCTCATTACTTCGACGAACGGTATCAATTCGTGGGCAGAGTATTCGATGCATTACGATTCGTCCAAGGCGGCAATGGCGATGCAGATACTCGGGTTTGCCTCTCATTATGCCAAGTATGGCATCCGCGTGAACGGTGTTGCTCCAGGGTGGATCAATACGGGTATGAATGATACCTTGCCAGACGGTGAGTATGAAAGTGAATGTGCCAAGATTTGGCTCGGACATTTCGCAGAGCCGAGTGAAGTGGCGACGGTTGTTGTATTTCTCCTTGGATCTGGAGCATCGTATATCACGGGCCAGAATATTCTGGTGGATGGTGGTTATCGAGGCTGATGTAAAAGAGGGTTTTGTGTTTGAAAAAATACAAGACCCTTTCTTTTTTCAAAAATAATTTCAATAAGAAAAAAAATATGTACGATGTGATCATCATCGGTGGAGGTCCGGGTGGAGTGGCTGCAGGAGTATATTCTGCTCGCAAACAAATGAAGACGCTTTTTGTGACAGAAAATTTCCTCAGTCAGTCGACGGTCTCTGCAAGTATCGAAAATTGGATTGGTACGGTGACTATCCCTGGATTTGAATTCGCTCAGTCACTCGAGAGACATCTCCGTGCACAAGAGGGGATCGAGATTTTGACAGGAGTGAAAGCAACTGCTGTGACAGAACAGGATGGACGCTATACTATTGTACTCTCTGATGGGACACAACATGAGACCAAAGCAGTGATCGTGGCTACCGGCGGACGACATCGTCATCTCGATATTCCTGGAGAAGAAACATTCAATGGCAAGGGTGTCGTGTATTGTTCGACCTGTGATGCACCATTCTTCCGTAATAAAAATGTGGTGGTGGTTGGAGGAGGTAATGCTGGACTCGAAGCAGTAGAAGATCTCTTGCCATATGCTTCATCCATCACCCTCATGATTCGTTCGGATGTTCTTCGTGGAGATGCCGTGACCCAAGACAGAATTCTCACGAATGAAAAAGTACATACTCTCTATAACGCTGTACCACAAGTGATACTCGGAGAAACGGCCGTCACAGGCGTCCTCTACAAAGATGCTCTCACTGGCGAAGAAAAAACACTGTCAACTGATGGTGTCTTCGTGGAAATCGGAATGGTACCGAATACAGAATTTATCAAAGATCTTATCACTCTCAATGAACGAGGAGAAATCGTCCTCGATCATCGAACCAAAGCGACATCGAAAGTAGGAATCTTTGCAGTTGGGGATGCTACTGATGCTCCCTACAAACAAAATAACATTTCTGCTGGTGACGGTGTCGTCGCAGCTCTTGCTGTGTATGAATATATCAAGAAGCAGAGGTAATATTCCAGATTGTTTATCTAATGGTTTACTTAGCGGTTCAACCGCTAAGTAAACCAAAAAAAACCTTTGACAAAAGGGGAAAAGCGTGCTATACTAGTAAGGTAGTGAATTAAGACGGGTGTTTCCTTCGGGAAGTGCCCGTTTTCTTTTTTTGGGAGAGAAAATCATTCAAAAGATGATTCTTCTCTAAAAAAAGGAAAAATGCTCTTTAAAAATCAAAATCAAAACAAAAAGAAAAACAAACAATGTTTTCTTGTATTTACATAAGGCAAATTCCTTTGCCTTCGCTTCTCAGTAAAGAAGCATAAGAGACCATACCGATACCTCGTATTGATATGGTCTTTATTGATTCTTAGGCTCTTTTGGGCTATACTCATGTGGTATGTACTCTGTAAGTGTATAAGAACCAGAACGTAGCACAGAGAGATATTTATTTTTTATTGAACGGAGTTTATGGAACTTTTTGAAATTGAGGGAGGGAAAAAAATGCGTGGAGAAATCACTGTGAGCGGATCCAAGAATGCAACGACACCAATACTTGCAGCAACACTCTTGACCGAGGAAACCTGCGTCATCTCAAATCTTCCGCTGATCGAAGATGTCTTTCGAATGATCGAGATTCTCGAGAGTATGGGTGCTCTGATAGAGTGGCGAGGAAAGCGCACGGTGGCGATCACTACTCGAGATATCGATCCATCAAAAATAGATATCGAAGCCGTGAAGAAAATCCGTTCATCGATTCTCCTTCTTGGATCACTGTCAGCACGTTTTGCAAAATTTACTTTCCATCATCCTGGCGGCTGTGTTATCGGAGCTCGACCAGTAGGGACACATTTTGACGCTCTACAGAAAATGGGTATTGATATCAAAAGCGATGGAAAAGTGTATCGTGTCGATGCAAGCAAACGACATTCGGCTGAAATCATCCTCAAAGAATTTTCCGTGACTGCAACTGAAAATGCGATGATGCTCGCTGCGAGTATGCCAGGGAAAACGATTATCAAGATTGCTGCAACCGAACCGCATGTAGAAGACTTGGGAAAATTCCTGATTGCTCTCGGAGCAAAGATCAAAGGTCTTGGTACACATACACTTGAGATTATTGGGTCAGGTACGCTTCGTGGTGCAAAGCATACGATTATTCCTGATCACAATGAAGCGGGAACCTTCCTTATTCTCGGTGTCGCTACCGGAAGTCCGATCACTGTCAAAAATGCCCGGGAAGAACATCTTGATATTGTTTTAGAAAAATTACGAGAATTTGGTGCTGATTTTGTGATAGAAAAAAATACTATCACTGTTGTTCCTGCGAAGAAATTGAAAGCGATTGTCAAACTCGATACGAGAACGTACCCAGGTATCCCGACTGATGTCCAGGCTCCATTTGGAGTGCTTGCTTCGCAAGCAGTCGGAGACACGCTTCTTTTCGATACTATTTTTGAAGGAAGATTTAATTATGTATCAGAACTTATCAAGATGGGGGCTCGGGCAACTGTCCTCAATCCTCATCAGGTAATCGTCAATGGCAAGACACCTCTTCGAGGAACACTTATCAAGAGTTTCGATTTGCGGGCAGGTGCAGCGCTTATCATCGCAGCGCTCTGTGCGTCAGGCAAGACCGTGATCGAAGATATTTACCAAGTCGATCGCGGATATGAACGAATAGAGGAACGCTTGCAAAAGATAGGAGCACGGATCAAAAGAGTGACAGTGGAAAATTGTGTGATCTAGAGAAGAAAGAGATAAAATATATATTGAAGAAATATGAAAGGAATGTTTTTACGAAAAATAGGCATTGATCTCGGGACGAAAAATACACTCGTGTTCGTTCCTGGGAAAGGTGTGGTAGTGAACGAGCCTTCCGTGGTAGCTATTTCACTTCTCGAAAACAAGGTGATCGCTGTCGGTAATGAAGCGAGAGAAATGTTGGGACGTACCCCAGACACCATCGTCGCGAGCCAACCACTCAAAGATGGTGCTATCGCTGATTATCGTGTGACAGAAGCGATGCTCCGATATTTTCTCAATCGAGTCAGTGGACGTGTCCGATTTTTTCGACCTGAAGTAGTACTTTCTATTCCTGCGGGAGTGACATCGACCGAGCGTCGTGCTGTGATCGATGCTGCCCTCAAGGCGGGTGCCAAATCCGCGTATGTCGTGAAAGAGCCGATACTTGCAGCGATAGGAGCAGGAATCCCAATTCATGCGGCGCAGGGGAATATGATTATCAATATTGGAGGAGGCACATCAGAAATTGCTGTGATTTCACTTGGAGGTATCGTCTCTGCTCATAGTGCTCGCGTCGGAGGCAATCGTATCGATCAGGCTATATCGGATTACATCAAGCGCAAATACAGCCTCTCTATAGGTGATCGGACAGCAGAAGAAATAAAAATGAAAATCGGCTCTGCTATTGCTCAGGTAAAAGAAGAGCATATGGATATTCATGGACGAGACTTGATGGGAGGATTGCCAAAAACGATCGTCGTTTCTTCAAATGAAGTGACAGAAGCTATCCAAGACGAGCTTCGTGAAATCATCAACGTCATCAAGCAAGTGCTTCAGGAAACGCCACCAGAATTGTCGGCTGATATCATGGACAAGGGGATGGTGCTTTCTGGAGGAACAGCTCAGCTCAAATATCTCGATCAATTGATTTCAAGGACGATCAATGTCCCATGTTATGTAGCGGAAGATCCTGCATTTTGCGTTGTGAAGGGAACTGGCATTGTGCTCGAAAACCTCGAACTCTATAAGCGGAGTATTATGTTGGCGAAGTAGTGTTAGTCATAAAGAAGTGTGATATCAGGAATATTTCCTTTTTTCATTCTTCGTATTTATCGGTCACATTTGTGATAAGTGAGTCGGTAACATCCGCCAGCTGGCGGAGAGCGTGACGGATGGTCTCGACAGGACAGCTCCCTGTTCGACAGAACGAGTCAGAAATGTTCGAGAAATACGAAGAATGAAAAAAGAAAATATTTCTGATAAGAATTTCTACCCACTGAAACTTTATGATCATAGGTATTGATGCATCGAGAGCCTTCCTCAAGAGACGGACAGGAATTGAGGAATATGCATATCAAACAATCAAACATCTGCGTACATGTATCAGCCCGACAGATACGGTAATTCTTTATGTCCGACGGAAAATCTCCTGGGAAAAAGGAAGAATACGTTTCGTCGTTCCAGAGATTGACTTTTCTTTGCCAAACAATTGGCACGTGAGAGGTGTCTGGGCACCGCGTTTCTGGACACAAATAGCACTTTCTCTCGAAATGCTCTTTCACACTCCTGATGTTCTTTTCGTACCAGCACACACTGTGCCCTTGATCCATCCTGCCCACAATGCTACGTTTTTGTATAGTAGTGTAGCTCTATTTGTGAGGAAAATTTTTCACAAAGCTTCTTCTTGTACATTCGAGCATAGCGTTGCAGGCGGGCCCAAGAAAACAATCGTGACGATTCACGGTCTTGAATATGAGTTTTGCAAAGAGAGTTATGCATTTCTGGATCGTCTCTACATGCGGTTGTCTATTCGTTTTTCGTGTCGCGTTGCTAGTACGGTGATTTGTGTTTCAGAAAATACCAAACGTGATGTAATGAAACTCTATAGCGTCCCAGAGAAAAAAATACAGGTGATTTATGAGGGATACGAACAGCAGTCAACAGAGAACAGTCAACAAAGAACAAAAAAACAGACATCGCCATATCTTTTGTTCATAGGGAGATTGGAAGAAAGGAAAAATATCGTGAGAATGATTGAGGCATTTGAAATATTGAAAAAGAAATATGTGATTCCTCATATACTTGTACTTGCAGGGAAGCCTGGATACGGCTATGATCAAATTCGCTATAAGCTACAAGCTACAAGCCACAAGCTTGATATCAAAGAATTAGGGTATATTTCAGAAGAAGAAAAATGGGCATTGTTCAAAAATGCCGATGTGTTTCTTTTTCCATCTCTCTACGAGGGGTTTGGTATCCCAGTACTCGAAGCACAGTCTGTCGGCGTACCTGTGGTGACATCGGATATTGCTTCTCTTCCCGAAGTGGGCGGAGCAGGGGCGATATATATCGATCCTCTGAATGCAGAATCTCTCGCAGAGGGCATATATCGTGTAATTTCGGACAAACAGCAAAGAGATGATATAATAGCAAAAGCGACTGAGAATGTACGTCGTTTCAGTTGGCAGAAATGCGCAGATGATATACATGTATTATTTTCCTGATATGCAAGAACAAAATGTAGACAAATCATCAGAAAGAACAAAGAAAAAAGTAGCTTTGGTGCATGATTTCTTGGTGTCATACGGAGGAGCGGAACGGGTTTTCGAATCAATGGCAGAGCTTTTCCCAGAAGCGCCGATTTATACACTGTTGTATGATCAGAAACAGATAGGAGAGCACTTTGTGAAACGAGATATTCGTGTGTCATGGTTGTCTCGGTTGCCGAATTTTCTGAAGAAACGCTATCGATTTTTTCTGCCATTTTTTCCGGTTGCTGTGGAATCATTTGATTTGCGTGATTTTGATATCGTCATTTCTTCTTCTGGTGCGTGGAGCAAGGGAATTATCACACGTCTTCATACAAAGCACATTGCCTATATTCATTCCCCAATGCGGTATGCGTGGGATTATCATGAGCAGTATCTCGGAGAACTTGGTGCACAAGGGAAAAGGAATATTTTTTTACGAATGGTGATGAGTTATCTCCGTATATGGGATAGACAATCAGCTGATCGCCCAGATTTTCTCCTCGTCAATTCGCGATTCACGCAAGAACGAGTGAGAAAATATTATCGAAGAGAAAGCACGCTCTTGTATCCAGGAGCTCTCGATTTGTCTGAAAAAGCAAGTACTACAGAGGGTGTCCTTACAGCTCCATCCAAACGATCCTTTTTTCTTGTTGTTTCTCGACTGACTCGATCCAAAAAAATTGATAGAGTGGTTGAAGCATTCAATAAACTCGATCTGCCTCTCGTCATTGTTGGTTGTGGACCAGAACAACATGCACTCGAAGAAAGAGCAGAGAAGAATATTTCTTTTCGAGGGTTTGTTAGAGACGATGAGCTTGTCGAACTGTATCGTAGTGCCCGAGCGATCATTCTTCCGTCAGAAGAAGATTTTGGTATGGTGGCCGTCGAAGCACTTTCATTTGGTACGCCAGTGATCGCGTATGAATATGGTGGTATCAAAGAAATCATACAAGAAAGAAAAACAGGGGAATTGTTTCATGCACAAACACCAGAAATCATCGCAGAAGGAGTGAGGAGGTTTCTTGAACACGAAGGTCAGTATGATGAATCTTTGATGCGACAATCAGTAGCACATTTCACAAAACAACATTTTCAGAATGAATTGCAAACAGTGATTGAAAAATATATTTGATACACTTCTCGTTTTTAAACAATTTTGAAATTTTTAAAACTAAATCATTCTTTGAAAATTGAAAATTAGAAATTGAAAATTCCTTGCCTATGCATATTATTGGTCACCACAAAGAAAGAAAACGACTTGAGAGACTCGTCCGAGAAGACTCTATCTCTCAGGGATATCTTTTTGTCGGACCAGAATCTGTCGGAAAAAGTTTCTGTGCACTCGCATTTGCATCAGAGCTTGTTTCTGAGCCTGACTTTGTGCCTACCACAGATAAACCATATCCTTTTGATGTGCGAGTGATTACTCCACAAGAAGAGACGAAACGTAGCGTGACTAAACAAAAAAATATTGGTGTAGACGAGATACGAGAAGCATTGTTGTTTTTGGGACAATTTCCGATTCATGGAAAGTATCGCGTGATTATTATAGAAGATGCTCATAAACTCTCATCATCAGCTCAGAACGTTCTTCTAAAAACGCTTGAAGAACCGAACCCGAGTGCTGTTATTATTCTGGTGACACATCAGATAGGAAATATCATACCAACTATTCTTTCTCGTATTGAGCGTGTACGATTCAGCTATGTTTCACCAGAAGATATGCAGTCTGGCCTTGCTTCAGTAGTGGAGAGAAACAAGGAAACAGTGATTGCACCATTTTTCTTCACTCTCGGTCGCCCAGGGATGATCTTGCGTTTACTTTCTCATCCTGAGAAATTTGTAGGAGAACAAGAGAAATTGAGTCGACTCTTTCGTTTGACCTCACTCTCGCTTGGTGAGCGACTCGTGCTTGCGGAAGAGTTGGCAAAAAATGTCCCTGAGACCATACATCTTCTCGAATGGTGGTTGCCAGGACTGTATAGGCAGGCATTGAAGGGTGAAAATATTCCTCAGACGAAACGATTTTTTTTGCTACTGGAAACAGTAGAACAAGCTCTTTCTCTCTTGAGAAATACGCAAAGTAATGCCCGATTACTTCTCGAAAAACTCTTTCTTTCATTGTAATATCTTTTATTATGTGGTTTTTTTCAAAATACAATAAAAGAAAAAAGGGAGAAAAACAACACACTCCTTTTCTTCGGAAAGCGTTACCAGAAAAACGCAGACAACGGATAGAAAAGAAGAATCAACCAACAAAAATAACCAATGGAGTATTGTTGCTCTGGTTCGTATTTGCAGGTACATTATTTTATCTTTTTTTCTTCTCATCGTTTGTTTTAGTAGAGCACCCTCTCGTGCTCGGGACAGAGACACTATCCCAGCAAGACGTGGAGCAGTTTGTGGAAGAAAGAATTATGGGGAAATACTGGGGGATCTTTCCAAAACGAGCGTATCCCGTCATTCCAATGGCGACTATAGTACGTGATGTATATGAATCATTTCCTCTTGTTTCTGAAGCTTCTCTCATTCGTTCTTTTCCAAATACGCTCACCCTCTCTCTTCATGAAAAGAAGAAAATTCTCCTTTGGGCGACTCCAGAGACGACGTATATGATTGATGAACAAGGTGCACTCAAAATAAATGCTGTTGCGACGACAGAGGCATATCAAAAGTTTGCTTTGACGATCAGTGATATGAGTCATACTGCTGTCAATGAAGGGAGTAGGGTTATGGATACAGATTTCATGGCATTTCTCCTCGATCTTGATCAGAAGTTTTCTCAGCAATTGAATATTGACCTCTTGCCACAATACAGTGTTGTTTCTCAATTTTCCGATGAACTTCGAGTGAGAACAACAGATGGCTGGGAAGTATATTTCAGCACGTCCTTTCCTCTGGAAAAATCTTTGAGAACACTCCGTCTTCTTTTTGACAAAGAGTTATCGGCATCAAAACGTGAGAAGCTCGAGTATATTGATATGCGTGTCGAGAATCGTATCTATTATACTTTTCGTGACAATCTTCCAGAGGAGTATGTAACCGAAAAAGAACAGAGCACTGTAAAGCAGACAGAAAAAGATAAGAAAGAGAAAAAGAAAAAGTGAGTGGGGGACGGTGAAAGATACATGATAATGGATGAGCGATAAGAGATAAAAAGGAAGTAAAAAGATCTGAAACGAAAAAGATTCCGATAGAGTATCCGGAATCTTTTTCTTTTCTTTTTTATCATTTATCCATTATCACTCATCTCTCGTCCCTTATCTCTTTTCGGGAATATAATAGATGAAGAAAGAATCACCGACTCGAGTCACTGGAGTATAATCTTCGAGCCAAGAATAATCTCTTGTTCCGATGGGTTTTTTCTTGTACAAACTCTCTTGGTAGAAGAATGAGGAGATGGCATACCAGCCAGCTTCTGGTTCCCTTTCACCCCACCAGGGGATGAACACATCATCAAACATCGTTCCAGGATTTGACCCACCAAAATAATCTATACGGATCTTATTGATAGAAGGATAATCGACCGTGACTATACATTCTTTGGATTCCCAGAGGTCCACTTGTCCTGTTTTGCATCGATTGTGAATATCGATGAATCGTTGTACTCTTTTCAAATCTTGTCCCCAATCGTAGTTGGAATCAGTCACATATTTGTAGCCATTGCTATGACCACCAACAGCGATATTGAAATACGAGAGATAGTTCGGATAAGCGAGAATGGGTATAGAAATAATAGAAAAGATGATACCAGAAAAGAGAATTGAGAAGAGTTTCTGAGTCGATTCATTTTTCTTGAGATGTCTCCAGAAATCAAATACCGTCTTTGCAATAAGCATATAAAGGAACGGAAGAAGAGGGAAGAGATGACGGAAACCGATATTCAATTTTCCATTGATACTGACCACACTATAGAGGAGAATAAATCCGAAAATGAGGTATTGTGCTGGCTTCTGTTGGATAGACTGAGATATGAAAGAAAAAAGAGTTTGTTTTTTTGTTCGCAAGAGCACTTTTCCAATACGCGAGAGCGTATAGATGAGAGCGAAGGAAAGAAGCATGAGAAAGGGCAGGGTTTCTTTCAGGATGAAAACGACAGGAAAATACCAGCGTGAGGGATCCATAGTCACTTCGCCGAGGAAATAATGAGGATTACCACTGGCGACACGAGCAAAGATCATACCAGCACCGAGAATGTATTGACTGAGTGGCTTGAGAAATGCATTCTCACTCGTATTTACAATGAGGTCGTGGATGAATATCGCCGGTGCATTTTGTTGAGAGAGATAGAAATCAGCTGAGGCAACGATTTTTTCACCCGGCATATTGATCGTATTCCAGGCATACAAGGACCAGATAAGAATAAAACAAACAACAACACTGCCTCCAAATTTGAGAACATATTCGAATAAGGTTTGCATTTTAAAGAGAGATACGGTTCGTCTGTCTGTCGGTCTCTTCTCTTTGGTGAGAGCGTAGAGAATGACAAAGAGTCCAAAAAGAGGAAAGAGAAGTACGGCAGAAAATTTGGTCACTTCAGCGAATCCGAGGAAAAGTCCGGCTGTGATGATATTCGTGTACGAAGGATTTTTCAAGAAACGAACAAAGAAATAGAATGCCAGGAAAAGGAATGTGGCGATACCGATATCGGTCGTAACATAATGGTTGTGAGCAATGATGTTTGGGTCAAAAGCGTAGAGAGTAACTGCAAAGAGGCCTGCGAGCGTTCCTGAAAGTTCACGTGTCCAAAGAAAGATCGCGATGCCGAGTAATACAGCGACGAGCGTAATAGGGAGACGAGACCAGAAAAGAATCGTATCAGCATTGTTGCAACTCATTTCAGGATTGGAACAGTTGACGAACATATCACCGACAGTCCACTGTTCATTGGTGCCTGTCTGCCATTCGGGAGAAGCGAGAGGGAAAGAAAGATTGAATGCGAGAAGTGGGAGCCCAGCGAGGTCTTTGAGGAGAGGGGGGTGTTCGGGATTGAGACGCATATCGCCGTAACGGACATAGCTATAGGCAGCGGGGATATGCGCTCGTTCATCATAGATCATCGATTCTTGACTGGAAATCACGAGACCAAGAACAAAATGTGATACGAGAATCCCTGCAACAATGAGATATGCGTGTTTTTTCAAAAAGTCCATACTGTTTTTTTTGAGAGTTTCTCATAAGAATTTTTCTCAGAGGCCTGAAGTTTTTTTGAGCATGGTTCCGACGCTTCGTCAGATCAAAAAAAGTTCACGCAAGGAGTTGCTCGCTGGAGCAAACGACTGGTTCTGAGAAAGATTACTTATGAGGAAATCTTTCTTGATTATTAGTTTTCAGATAAAAAAATGACATTGAAATCTCCACCAGTACGATCAGGTCCGTTCATATCGATACGTTCTATCCTTGTATTCGGCACACGCTCAAATATCTTTTTCGCTATTTCTTCGTTGTAATTCACCATGAGAAAGATAGCTGGACTTTGGATTAGAGTGTTTTCTCCGATAATTTCCATATTGGCGACGCGTCCATAAGTAAGATAGTAAACAGGATGAGCAAAGACAGGGAGTCTGAAGCGGTCATTGTTTCCTTCATCAGAAAAGAGTACGTATTTTTTTGTTTCAGGAGAAAGTGTGAGGAGGTATCGTCCCATATTGGTATAGTTTTCGTTGAATGATCCTCCAGCATTTGGACTTTTTGCAAAGAAAACAAAGTATTTTGTCAGATCAAATGCCATACTTCCACTCAAAGCGATAAACAGAACGAAGAGCAGTGCAATACGCGAACCTGTTCGAGAACGCAGAGCTTGATGAAATATCCAGAGCGCTGGGAGAGTAGCGATGAGAAATACTGGCATCTGTGTTCCGATCGAACGGAGAGCGTGAGGAAGCCCTTCTCCAGAGAGGAATTCCGGAAGAAGCATCGTAAAAAAAGATCCAAGCAGAAAGAAATATAGAACGAGCCTGGTATCTCGATTATGATAACGAATACGACGTATGAGAAGTGCTCCTGTTTGCCAGAGAACAAAAAGGAATCCGGCAAGGAAAAATGTTCCAACGAAAGGACTGAGTATCGGATAGGGTGGATAGTTGTGACGCCAATTCTGATCACCAAAGAAATTGTATTTTATGAGAGAAAGGGAGAATGTACGAGCGAGTGTTTGTGAAATACTGCCATGATTGATTTTCGGAGAAAAGATGGATATTTCATCAGAACGTGATTCGAAATTTTCTGGATGAGAAACAAAAAAATGATAGAACATTGGTAATGCAGAAATGAATGCACCAAGTATGAATAGGAGTGCGTGTTTGTAATAACGTGCGAAAAAACGTTCATAGGAAAGTATCAGCGCTGGAAGGAGGAGAAGAAGTATGAGAGGGGCAACACGGAATGCAATATACGTATGCATTCCAGTTCCGAAAAGGATACCAGAGATGAAAAAATCTCTGAATTTTCTCGTGCGAAGACCTCGAAAAAAGTAATAAAATGAGAAAGTGAGAAGGAATGTAGTCATGATGGCTCGAAATCCGATGCGGGAGAAATTGATTGCCCAGTAGGATGTCGCGAGCATGAAGGATGCAAATAAGCCAGCAATTCGTCTGTGGAAGAGTTCTTTGCCAAGAAGGTAGATGCCGAGTACTGAGAGGGTTCCAAAAATGATGGACCAGAGCTTGAGTCCGAGGATGGTATTACCGAAAAGAGATATCGAGAGTGCCTGAAGGTTGATGAAGAGCCCTTCCCGTCCATAATTGGCTGTGTAGAAGAGTTGATATACTCCGGTCTCGAGCGCATGGAGCGCATCGACACCGTTCGCAGCTTCGTCTGGATAGATACCGGCCGGAATACTTTCGATGTGGTATATTCTCACAGAAAATGCGAGTACGAGAATACCAAAAAGAAGAAATCCTGTTGCAATCTGATGAGATGAATATTTACGAAAGAGAGACATATATTTTTTTTGTTTTGTATGATAGAATTATAACAAAGATACATTGAAAAGAAAAATTATGAAATTTCCTTTTTTTGAACAGGTCGGAAACCTTTTACAGAAACCACTCCCTCCGCTCAAAGATGGACAGTTTGTTCTTCAGTCGCTCCCTCGTGAAGAAATGATTGTACAACCACCAATCATTCTTGATAAGGAAAGGGAGTCTGAGTCTGTTCAGTCGAATATTCCTCCAGATACAGCGGTTGCCGGAGACAAATCAGACGCCCAGACTGTTCTCGAACCGCCGAAAAAACAAAATAACGATGTCATTCCAGAAGAAGATTTTCCGTTTCCACAGAAAGGTGACGTTTTTCAGGATGCCACAAGCGGTGATCGTATTGCCGTAGGAACAATAGCGAAGACCAAAGGAGGAAAACCACAGATTTATTACACAAGAACCGATATTCACGGGATAGAGAAGAACAGGAGGGCGCAGGGAGAGAAAAAACACCTGGAAAACTTCCGTGTATTGGTTGCGGGAATGGAAAAAACGGATCCAATAAAAGAACAGTATCCAGAATTTTATGCCCTGTATGAAGGAGAAATGATGAAGCTGGAAAATGCTTTTATTCGTGAATTCGAGGCAAGTCGTACAATGATAGAATCATGGAATGCATTTGTTGATGAAGAATATGGACCATATCTCTCTGGAGAGATTGATGATCCAGAAAAGAAAAAAGAGGGAGAAGAAATATTACAGCAATCTCAATCAATACACGAGAAGATTGAAACAATTGGGGAAGAATGGAACAAACTTGATGATCATATTGTAGAACAGGGACGTCAAGGATTCCTTTTGTTTGCTGAGCTCCATGCCCTTGAAGCTTCTTTGCCAGATTATGCCCTGGAACTCAAAATATCAGAGTTGAAGTCGTTGGAAAACGAACAGGGAGATGATAAACCAGATATTGAATTGGTAGAAAAAGGATACCAAAAAGTTCTTCTCGACAGAAAAGTAGATGCACTGAAGAAGAAATGTGAACAATCGACGATCGCCTTTAGTGGCGATATAGCAGACGATGCTCCGAGTCCACCAGAATTCGTCAGACAAGTAGATGAATGGGCTCAATCAGTAGATGAACATTCATCATCCGCAGAAATTATGGAGGTCTGGGAAAAATTGGACGCATTCGAAAAAAGAATATTCCTCGGGAAAAAAGACAAAAACGATGGAGGCATCGGAGAAGATGATGAATCTATCGGCGGTCGGGTGAAACAAATATCACCAAAAAAATCAGGATATACCGAACAGAAAACAGAAGAAGGAAAGAAAAAGTTTGATACAAAAAAACCAAAACGAGGAAAACAAATCATTTTTCAGGATGAGAGCGAACAAATCGTTTCCTCAATGCAGAATAATAGTGTAGAATCAGAAGAGCGATCGTATGAAACTCTCTACCAGAGTCTCGGTCATGATGACAAAGAAATCTTTTCTGAAGAACAGAGATTAGCAGACGCTCTCAGGGATGGTCTGAACGATATCAGAGATCAAATCGGAGTTGAAAGTATTATTGAACACAAAGAAAAGATTATTACAGCTTTCTCTCAAAAATTTGTCGATGGCTTGGAGAAATTTTCCTGGACCGCATCAGAGAAGAATCTCTTTTCAAATACATTTGTCAGAAAATGTGTTGAGGAATTCGTGAAATAAAAGAAGTATTATGGCAGAACCTCATTCGAGCTTGGAAAATATAATTGCTACAGCAGGAGATAAAGTCGTAGCAGAATTGAGAGCATCAGCTGATACTGGACAGAGAAATAGTTCTGCTGATATTCGATCTGAAAAAAATGCAGAATCAGAGATTTCGGCTGATCTTTCAGGAGCTCTTGATGAAATTCAAAAAGACTGGATGATTATTATTGAGAAGGTTCAAACGCCAGAAGAGTACGTACGCCTTCGAAAAAGTATAGTGATCACCGAGAAGACCAAGGAGGGTGAAGGGCCGACCGATATTCGATTTTTTCCTTTAGACGAAATTAAGGATTCATTGCAGAGAGACCTCACTAATGATGAAGTTACTGTGATAAGTCAGTTGAAAAGAGAGATTGAACAAGCAGTTCAAAAAAAATTGCATGAACTTGTTCGGACTGATTTGTTGATACAGTTTAATTATAGAGAAACAGAAATTAATACAGTGACAAATGAGAAGGATCTTGATGCGTTAGTAGAGAAATTACAAATCACCCACACATTGAGTGATGTTCTCTTGGATCAAATACCGGAAAGAGAAGCAAGAATAGATAAAAGAATAGCAGATACTGAATTCTTAAAATGTGTGGAAGCTGTGAATAGAGTTATTCGAGAAAAACGAGAAGAATTACTCAAACCACTGCAAGATATGATGGATTCTATTAGGAAAAAATGCAAAGAAAAAGAATCAGAAGCCAAAATTCTTGTCGAAGTTCTCCCTGGCGATAAAAAAGGAAAACAACAAGGGAATTTTAGTAAGTTTTCTTCTTATCTTTACTCATTACGGAGTGCTGCCAAGGACGCTTTTGAAAAAAGAAATATTGATGATCTCAAACGAGCTCTTTCCGATGTTAATGAAGCGAAATTTGTTATACGAGAAGGAAAGAAAGTGGCATCAGAAAAAAAGAAAGAATATTCTGGTGAAGAGTTGTTTGCTGTGCTTGTAGAAGCCTTACGGAGCAAGCGGAGACCGTTTGGAAAAGACAAAGAGGGAGAAGAACTTGTTATTGAAGAGATTTCTGAATCTGGTACGGAAATAAAGTATCATTATGGCGAGAAGAAAGGTTTGAAAGTGACGCCGAAATATGTAAAGAAATTTTTGCAATTTCTGGATGACGAGTTTCAGTGGAAATTAATAATGCCCCGAGCAAAAAAAGTCTCGCCTCTATCTACAGAACCAGTGGTAGATACCACAAAAACACCAGAAAAGACGAAAACAGAAAATGCTGGCGAAGTGTATGAAAAAATCTTTCAAAAACTTGGAAAGAATACTCTAGAAATCGCATTCGAAGAAGACCGTCTCAAAAGTACTCTTGCGGCTGGTCTGCAAGAAATGAATACTTTGTTAGAAGGTCGAAATCTCGTCGAATTTATAGAAGAAAACAAAAACGATATTATACAAGCACTCTCTTTAAGTATTATGATCCGCCTCGACCAATTACCGATGGACGCCTCTGAGAAACAATTGTTTGCTCATCTGTTTATCGAGAAGTATTTTACTGATCGTATACAATAAAAAAGTCTTTAATTATATATAGTACGATTATGGCGGAAAGGTTCAGTGTACAAAAAAAAATAATAATGGCAGGTGCTAATGCAGCAGCTATTGAGGCTCGAAAAGGCATTTCGAACGAAAGGAGTCAACCGATAGTATCAGCTAGTCTTGATGCTGGTACCACATCAGGAAAGATTGTGAATCAACGCAGGCGAAACAACGAAAACAATATCGGCATTTCTGAGCCTCAGAATAATGGGAATGATATAGTGCTCAGATCACTTGATTTAAAAGAGAAAGAGCATCTTAATGAGAGAATTACTTTCTTAAGAAAGGAAATACAAGCATTAGAACTGAAAGCAAAACAAGGAGAGAAAGTCGAGGATGCCGAAGTCATATCAAGAGAAGAAATGGTGAGGACACTTGAAAAAAAGAGAAAAAATATCTCTGATCAAGAATCTGCACAGAAGAAAAAATCTAGCGGAAAGAACGCAGAAACATCAAGCAAGCCACAAACACAGACCGGAAGCGATCGTGGAGGTAGAAATAATGGGGGAGGTAGAGGATCGATTCCACCGGACGAGCCACCGATAGTTCCACCTTCAGACAATGAGGGTGGTCTTGAAGATTTCGTGCCACAAGTGGGAGATATGTGGGTGAAGACAAATGCAGATGGAACTCAGTCGAGAATTTTTGTAACCGCACTTACAGAAGGGATGATGGATGTTCGACAGGGTGCAAATGCTGAGGAATTGCTTTCAGAACCACGAGAAGAGGATGAAGGCGATATGACAGCGCACAGTCTCTCTATTGAAGCATTACAGGAAAAACTTTCTACAGAGGGTTATGTCAGAGAGGCACAGGGACAAAAAATATCTTCAATCCCTGTTGTGGATTCTGTATCTGCAGAAGCGTGGCAGAAAGCGGAACAAGAAGAACTCGAAAGACAAAAAACAGAGAAAAAAGCAGAAAATGATCGATTGGCATCGGTGAGAGCAGGACATGAAGCCAGATTGCGAGAGCTTCTTGATCAAGAGGAAGAAGGAAGTTTTGATACAGTGCCAACAGATGAAAAAGAAGAACCAAAAGAGATAAAAGCTTCTGAGACTATCAAAAATGAACCGATAATTGAGTTACAAACATCCGAAGAAAAAACATTAGAGACAGATCGAGAAGCAGAACAAGCAAACATAGATAGTCTTCGAACGATGGTTGGTGAGATGCGTGCTCGTTGGGTGGAGACGGATGTCAAGAATAGGGATGCTTGGAAGAAATTCAAGAGTATGTTTGGTATTGAGCAAGATGCGAGAAAAGATGACGCACAGGTTTATTATGAGACAGCGGTGAAGAATCTTCAGAATGCAGAAGTGGCACTGCTTCAAAAGAGAATCGATGAAGAACAACTGACTCCAGAGGAAAGAACAAAAGAGATAGAGCGTATCATGCGTTATTACAAGCTCGATGAATCCACCAATCTCATCAATGAACGAACACAATACAAGTCAGAACATCTGAAAGATGCGAGTGGTATCGAGAAAGTAACTGTTCTGTTAGGAAACTTGGGCCGTGCCTATAATCGCATCCCACTTACAAGAAAACTCGCTATTACAGCAGCTTTCTTGGGCATTACCGCAGGAATTGCTTTGTCTGGTGGGAGCGGAACCGCAGCAGGAGCACTTGCTTTTGCTTCAGTTATTCGCAAAGTGGCCAGTGGAGCGGGTATGGCTGTTGGTACAGAGGCGCTCCTCGAGAGTTTCGGAGAGAGAAAAAGAGTTGATCAAGCAGAAGGGGAAATAGCTCAAGAGATGGAGAGACTCAAGACAGAAAGTCTTGGCATGAAACCAGAAGTTACTTTTGATGCGCTCAATACCCTCCTTGATCAAGATATCAATGCTCTCAATACGAAATTGCAAAATGAGAAACGAGCGAAGACATGGCGTAAGGTATCGGCCCTGGGTGTCGGTGGACTTGTCGGATCTGGCTGGCTGACTCAGGTCGCTATGGATCATCTGGGTGGCAATCAGGCAGTGGACTGGGTGAAAGATCAAATAGGAAATACTCCTCAGGCATCCGCACAGATTCCGACTCCTGGAGAAGTGTCACCGCTAGCGATTCCGTCTGTTCCTGTACCATCAGAAGCGCCCATTGAAGCACCTCAGGTTCCTCAACCAGATACAGACCCTCTCACAGGTGTATTCAATCAGGATTATGTCGTGAAGCCAGGTGACTCAGTGTGGAAAATAGCAGGAGGGGTAGCTGACACGCTGAAACTCGAAGGGGCAGAAAAAACTCATTTTATCGATGCGCTGAAAGATAAATACGGTGACGTACAATTGAAGGCTGGCGAAACAATTAAGTTTTCTGATCATGGTATTGATAAAGCATTTGTTGAGAATGCTCTTTCTCAAGCTCAGTCTCTTTCTCCTGATCAGATAGTTTCCATCACTGCCAATGATGCAAAAATAGCAGACTATGTCGCCTCGCATCCTGGTACGACACTGACCAATGCCAAAGTGGATGAAATTCTGAGTGGAAAGATTGCCACACAATCTGTTGGA